>DATKEU010000414.1:0-6441 GCA_035544495.1 Polyangia bacterium
GCGCTTCTCCTCGACGCCCGCGTCGACCTCGCGCGTGACGGTCGCGCTCTTGCCGTCGGCGCCGAGGCGCACGCCGGCCAGGAACGTCGCTTGCGGCCAGCCGAGCAGGCCGGCCAGGATCTGCCCGACCTGGTTGGAATCGCCGTCGACGGCTTGCTTGCCCAGGAGGACCACATCGGGCTTTTCGCGTTCGACCACCGCGCGCAGCACGCGCGCCACCGCCGTGGCGTCCAGCGCGGCGTCCTCACCGGCGACCAGGATGGCGCGGTCGGCACCCATGGCCAGGACACCGCGCAGCTGCTGGCTGACCTCCTTGGGACCGATGGTCACCACCACCACCTCGCCCGAGCGCTCGCCGCCCTTGCCCTTCTCGGTCAGGCGCAGGGCGGTCTCGACGGCGTACTCGTCGAAGGTGTTGACCTGCCAGGTGGCGCCCGAAAGATCGATGCCGCTGCCGGCGAACTTCAGCTTCTGCTCGGGGTTCGGCACCCGCTTGCAGGTGACCAGAATTTTCACAGCCGCGACCTTAACCCACCGCGAGGCGCAAAGCCTCCTCCAAACAAAGGAGGATCTCGTCGTCGATGTCGACCAGATAGACCGTCGACGGCTTGGGCTGCCGGTGGGCGCGTAATTCGTCGACCATGGCGCGGGCGGCGTCGGCCGGATCCACACCGCCCAGACCCGTGCCCATGCCGGGGATGGCGATCACCTCGAAGCCGTGGCGGGCGGCGGCCAGCAGCGCGGCGCGCGTGGCGCGGCGAACGTTCTCGACGCCGATCTTGGTCCCCGGCTGCTCCATCGTCGGGGCGTGGATGACGTGCTTGGCCCACAGCTGGCCGCCGTTCGTGACCACCGCGGCGCCCACGGCGATGGGGGCCAGCGACATGGCTTCGCGCTGCACGGTGGGCCCGGCCTTGCGCGACAGCGCGGCGGCCACCCCTCCTCCCATGATGCCCAGCGAGTTTGCCGGGTTGACCACCGCGTCCACCGGCATCGTGGTGATGTCGCTCTTGGCGAGATGTATCTGCATAGTCGCGTCGGAACCAGGAAGGAACCCTCCGGGGGTTCCCTATCAGAAGGTGACGAAACGGGCCCGCAGATTACCATCTTCTTTCTGCGCGGCGAAAAAAAGACAGCGCGCCGCCGCTTGCCGTGGTGGGTGTTACGCTGCCCGTCTCCGTGACCGCACCCGCGACCGCCACCGACGCCGACGCCCGATTGGCCGAGCTGGTGGGGGCGCTGTCCCTGGCCACGGATCTGGCGGCCGGGTTCGCGCTGGAGACGGCGCTGCGCACGTGCGTGCTGGCGGTCGGTCTGGGGCAGGCCCGCGGGCTGGGCGGACCGGACCTCTCCGACGTCTATTACACGGGCCTTCTGCGCTTCGTCGGCTGCACCGCCTTCGCGCACGAGCAGGCCCACGCGGGGGCCGGCGACGACATGGCGTTCTCGCGCGTGCTGGGGATGGCCGACGCCGGCAATCCGCGCGACGTGCTGGCGACCATCGTCGGCAAGCTGGGGCGCGGGGCGGGGGCGCTGGCCCGGGCGCGGGCCGTCGCGCGCACGCTGTCGGATCCCGGGGCGCCGCGCAAATTCGCGACCGCGCATTGCGACCTGGCGATCCGGCTGGCGACGCGCCTCGGGATGCGGCCCGCGGTGGTGGCGGCGCTGGGCAGCATCTACGAGCGCTGGGACGGGCGCGGCAACCCGGTCGGCCTGGGTGGCGACAACATCCCCTTGCCCGCGCGCCTGATGCACGTCGCCTGGCGCGCCGAGGTGCACCGCGCGCTGGAAGGTCCCGCTGCCGCCGTCGCCGTCGTCGGCGCGCGCGCGGGCGGCGAGCTGGATCCGGCGCTGGCGCAACTGTTTCTCGAGGATGGGGCGGCGCTGCTGGACAGCGTGGCGGGGCCGTCGGCGTGGGACGTCTTCCTGGCCGCCGAGCCGGCGCCGCTCGCGCGCCTGCCCGCGGCGGGCGTGGCGCGGGTCGCGGAGGCCTTCGCCCAGTTCGTCGACATCAAGTCGCCGTTCACGCTCGCGCACTCGGTCGGCGTGGCGCGCCTGGCGCACGCGGCGGCGGTCGAGATGCGCCTGCCCGATCCGGAGTCGGTGCGCGTGGCGGGCCTGCTTCACGACTTGGGCCGGGTCAGCGTCCCCAACGGCATCTGGGACAAGCGCGGGCCGCTGAACCCGGCAGAGCGCGAGCGCGTTCGCCAGCACGCCTATCACAGCGAGCGGATCCTGGCGCAGTCGCCGGTGCTGGCCCCGTTCGCCGCAATCGCCGGCCGGCACCACGAGCGCCTGGACGGCAGCGGCTATCACCGGGGGCTGGCGGGCGGCGCGCTGGCGACAGAGACGCGCCTGCTGGCGGCGGCGGACATGTTCGCCGCGCTGACCGAGGACCGCGCCCATCGCGGCAAGCACGCGCCGGCGGCCGCGGTGGCGCTGCTGGTCGACGAGGCGCGGGCTGGCCGACTGGATCGCCAGGCGGTGGAGGCGGTGCTGGCGGCCGCCGGGCAGGCGAAAGCGCGCGTGCGCGGCGGCTGGCCGGCGGCGCTGTCGGATCGCGAGGTCGAGGTGCTGTGCCTGCTCGCGCGCGGCTTGTCGAACAAGGAGATCGGCGCGCGGCTGTTCATCTCGGCCAAGACGGTGCAGCACCACGTCGCCCACGTATACGAGAAGACCGGCGTCGCCACGCGCGCCGCCGCCGCCCTCTTCGCCGTCGAGAACCAGCTGCCGGTCGGCTGACCGCTCGCGTCTGCCGGGCGACGAAAAATAGGCCATCCGGCCCATGGGCCGCCGACCGCCGCCGGCCTAGCCTGGTCGTCGAAGTCGAAGTCGAGGTCGAGGTCGAGGTCGAGGTCGAAGGAGAGGAGAGATCCCATGGTCGAGATCCGAAGCGCGCCGATGACCGCCGCGGCCATCCGCGCCCTGCCGGCCCTGGCGCTGGCCCAGGAGATCCGGCGCGGCACGGTCACCGCCGCCGCCGCCGTCGAGGCATACATCGAGAAGCTGGAGGCCGTGAACCCGGCGCTGAACGCGCTGGTGGTGCGCCGCTTCGACGAGGCGCGGGCCGAGGCGCGCGCCGTCGACCACCTGCGCGCGGCCGGCGCGCCGCTGGGCCCGCTGGGCGGCGTCCCGGTGACGGTGAAGGAGTGTCTGGATCTGGCCGGCACGCCGTCGACCTTCGGCCTGCCGTCGCGGCGGTCGGCGATCGCCACCGCGGACGAGCCGCACGTGGCGCGGCTGCGCGCGGCGGGCGCCATCGTCCTCGGCAAGACCAACGTCGGGCAGCTGTTGCTGATGATCGAGACCGACAACCCGCTCTACGGCCGCACCAACAACCCGCACGCCGCCGACCGAAGCGCGGGCGGCTCGTCGGGTGGCGAGGGGGCGCTGCTGGCGGCGGGCGCGACCGCGCTGGGTCTCGGCACGGACATCGGCGGCTCGACGCGGGTGCCGGCGGCGTTCTGCGGGGTCGTCGGCTTGAAGCCGACCAGCGGCCGATGCGACGATCTCGGGCGCGTCAGCGTGCCGATCGGCCAGCGGGCGATCGCCAGCCAGGTCGGCGTCCTCGGCCGCGCGGTGGGCGACGTCGCCGCGGGCCTGGAGATCCTCAACGGCGGGCGCAACCCGGCCCCCGACGGATCGCTGGCCGCGGCGATGCCCCTCGGCGATCCGGCGGCCGTCGACGTGGGCAAGCTGCGCGTTGCCGTCTACGACGACGACGGGACGTTCCGGCCGTCGCCCGCCGTCCGCCGCGCGGTCGCCGAATCGGCGGCCGCGCTGGCCGCGCGCGGGGCGACGGTGCAAACCTGGACGCCGCCCGATGTCTCCGAGGCGCGCAGTCTCTTCCACGGCATCCTGGCCGCCGACGGCTTCGCCGGCTGCCGGCGGGCGCTGGGCAAGGACACGCCCGATCGCCGCATCGCCCGCATGGCGATGGCGATCGAAAAACCAAGGCTCACCGGCTTGCTCCTCGCCGCCAGCGGCCGCCGCCGCCTGGCGCGGGAGATCGTGGCCAACTATGGCCGGACCGGGACCGATCATTACTGGCAGCTCACCGAGCGGACGCTCGCCTACCGGCAGCGGTTCGCGCGCGCGCTGGAGGGGTTCGACGTCATCCTCTGCCCGGCGGCGGCGCTGCCCGCCTTCCGCCACGGCGCGACCGAGGAGCTGATCCTGGCGGGGGCGTACACCTGCCTCTACAACGTTCTCGGCTGGCCGGCCGGCGTCGTGCCGGTAACGCGCGTTCGCCCCGACGAGGAGTCCGATCGGCGCCCGTCGAAGGATCCGATGGACCGCGCCGCCCGCGAGACCGAGCGCGGCTCCGCCGGCCTGCCCATCGCCGTCCAGGTCGCGGCGCGACCATGGCGCGAGGATCTGGCCCTGGCCGTCATGGCCGCGCTGGAGACAACCAGAGCGCCGGCGTGACGCCGACTGGACGCCGTCACGGGTGGAGCAGCCCGAAAGCGCCGATCTTCTTGTCGCGGAGCATCTTCATGCGCTCGACCAGCGCCGCGCGATCTCCGTAATAGAGCTGCCCCTTGTGGCGCGTCACCAGCGGCTCGAGCTGCATCCCGGCGCGCAGGTCGAGGACGACGCTCTGGCGCACGTCGCGGAAGTAGACGGCCTCCCGCTTGGCGTCCTGATGGTTCGCGACGACGAGGGTGCTCGCGCAGAAGAGCAACGTCATCTGCACGAAGTGCCGGACGGGCGCGCGGTCGAGGAACTCCCAGGCGAGATAGATCGCGCACCAGAACGGCGCCGCGAGCGCCACGTAGCGGGAGGCGAACAAGGCCGAGGCCCCGAGGGCGTTGCGGGCCCAGCCGATGCCCAGGGCCAGGCTCGCCATCGCGACGAGGAACAGCAGCACGCGCGCCGCGCGCGCCCGCTCCTCGGGACGGTTCTTGAAGACGACGATGAGGGCGACCACCGAGGCGCCCACCAGGGCGAAGAACAGAAACCTCGTTTGCGGCCAACCGAACCGCGCCGCCGCGCCAAAACCGGTCGTGAGAAATTGCACGGAGGCATCGAGGGTCGCCCCTATGCCGGGACTGACCGGATGCTTGGCGGGCCGCGTGTAGTTCACGAAATAGAAGGCCGTGAGCGCCACCGCGATGCCGGCGAGCGCCCAGACGAAGAGCATCTTCCATCTTCCGCGCGGCTCGCCTCGCAGCCCCCAACCCGTGATGACGACGCAAACAGCCAGGGCTGGAACGAGGGCGACGCCGTGGCCGCCGACGAGCGGCAAGAGGATGGCGCAGACGCCCAGCGCGACGCTGGAACGGAAGCCGAGGCGTGCCGCGTGCACAGACAGCATGAGCGCGGCCACGAAGAGCAACGTCCCGGCCACGAGGCAGATCTGAAAGCTGTTCGTGAATGTCTGCGCCTGTCCGAGATTCAGCACCAGCACGGGGAAGAACGCATCGGTGTACTCGGTGCGGCCGCGGATCCGCCGAACGAGGACGATCAACGCGGCGGCCGCCGCCCCGAGCGCGAAGACGTCGAAGAACATCCCGGCTCGAAAGTCGTAGCGGGCCACCTTCTCGACGGCGAGGTACATCAAGCGAGGCAGGAAGATCCGGTGCTCATTGTGCTGAGACCATAGCCATTTGAGCGTGATCGGTTGGTTCCCAGTCAGCGTGGGGATCATTTCCCATTCGTCGAAGTAGGGACAATCGACGCCAAACGCCCGGACGAAATCGACGAGGTACCAGCAGAACGCGGCCCATATCGACCACACGAACACCAGCGGCCCGGCATTGGCCCGCAGCGCTCGCGTGTCGCGGAGTAAGAACATGCGGCGCGGAAGGCTACATTGACGACCCGATCGGGGCAACGCCGGCGCCGGCGGAAGGACGTGGGTCGAGCCGAGCTTCCCATCGACGATCGGAAATTTCGAAAGCGCTACCGTCGAAATGGCGACGCGTGCTATTTCAAGGCCCATCACGCGCAGCTCCTCTCAATCCACGACGCCGATCCGAGTGGCCGTCATCGGAATCGGCTTCGGGCAGCACGTCCACATTCCCGCGTTCCGGGCCGACCCGCGCTCCCGCGTCGCCGCGGTCTGTGCCAGCACCGAAGAGAGAGCGCGGAAGGTCGCGGACCGGCTGGAGATAGAGAACGCTTTCGGCAATTGGCGAGAGGCGTGCGCCCGCCCCGACGTCGACGCCGTGTCGATCAGCGTTCCGGCCGCGCTGCAGCCGGAGATTGTGCGGCTGGCGGCCCGGCACGGTAAACATGTCTTCTGCGAGAAACCGCTGGCGACCACCGAGGAGGGCGCTCGTTCGGCGCTGGAGAGCGCCGTGTCCGCGGACGTCGTGCATGCGATGGACTTCGAATTTCGCGCGATCCCCCAGTGGCGCCGCGCCCGCGAAATTTGTCGGTCGGGCGCAGTCCTCGGCCGTCTCCGGCAGATCGCGGTCACGTGGCGCGTTGAAACGG
>DATKEU010000415.1:0-2834 GCA_035544495.1 Polyangia bacterium
CCCCGACCCGGCGGCCGACGCCGATCCCAAGGCCCAGGCGGCCTGGAAGGCGCTGCTGGCGGCGATCGGCAAGGCCAACGAGCGCGTGCAGCGCACCTTCTCCTCGCGCCGCGCGACCGCGCGGCACGAGCGCACGAGCCCGCCGCCCATGATCAAGAAGGTGAACTTCTGCGGCGCCGCCGACGCCGCGCTGGCGGCGCCCAAGCTGGATCAATGACGCCGCCGCGCGCGGCTCGCGCTACTTCTCGCGCCCGGCCATGAAGCGGACGAGATGGTGGCAGCGGTTGCTGTAGCCCCACTCGTTGTCGTACCAGCTGACCAGCTTGAAGAAGCTGGGATTGAGCTCGATCGAGCTGCCCGCGTCGTAGATGCTCGAGCGCGCGTCGTGGATGAAGTCGGTCGAGACGACCTCCTCGTCGGTGGTGCCGAGGATGCCCTTGAGGTACGTCTCGCTGGCGCGCTTGAGGGCCGCGTTCAGCTCCTTGAGGCTGGTGGCCTTCTCGGTCTTGAAGGTCAGATCGACGACCGACACCGTCGGCGTCGGCACGCGGAACGACATGCCGGTCAGCTTGCCCTTCACCTCGGGCAGCACCAGGCCCACCGCCTTGGCCGCGCCCGTCGTCGACGGGATGATGTTGATGGCGGCGCTGCGCCCGCCCTTCCAATCCTTGCGCGAGGGACCGTCGACCGTCTTCTGGGTGGCGGTGTAGCTGTGGATGGTCGTCATCAGCCCCTCGCTCAGGCCGAACCCTTCCTTCAGCACGACGTACACCAGCGGCGCCAGGCAGTTGGTGGTGCAGCTGGCGTTGGAGACGATGTGGTGCTTGGCCGGGTCGTACTTCTCGTGGTTGACGCCCATGACGACGGTGATGTCGTCGTTCTTGCCCGGGGCGGAGATGATCACCTTCTTGGCGCCGGCGGTGATGTGGCCCCTGGCCTTCTCCGCCTCGGTGAACAGGCCCGTCGATTCGATCACGTAGTCGACGCCCAGCTTCTTCCAGGGCAGCTCGGCCGGCGACTTGGCGCTGACCACGTGCACGTCCTTGCCGTCGATCACCAGCACGTCGTCGGCTTCCTTGTCGGGCGACGACTTCTTCGACGCGACCGTCCCTTCGAACTTGCCCTGCGTCGAATCGTACTTCAGCAGGTAAGCCAGGTTGTCGGCGGGCACGATGTCGCCGACCGCCACCACCTCGACCTCCTTGTCGAACAGGCCCTGCGTGTAGAGGGCCCGAAACACCAGCCGGCCGATGCGCCCGAAACCGTTGATCGCGATGCGGATACTCATTTTGGCTCCCGATATATTTCCGGCGCGTCAACGCCGGCTGTTTGTGCCCTAGGCGGTATTTATCTGACCCACGCCTCTGTGAAAAGCAAAAATAGGTGCGCGCCCGGAGTCCGATCACGACGATTCGGCCGCCTCGGGAACGTCGTGGCGGGTCATGCTGGTGCCGTCGGTGGGCGAGAGCTGCCGGAAGATCAACGCGGAGACCACCGTGAAGGCCCCGAGCGCCAGGAACGCGTGGTGGATGCCGCGCACCAGCGCCGGCGCGCTGGACCCGGCGCCGCGCGGCACGAAGACCGCCGCGACCAGCGAGGCCGCCGCGACGCCGAAGCTCATCGACATCTGCTGCGCGGTGCTGGCCAGCGTGCTGGCGGCGCTGGCGTCGCCGGGCCCGACGTCGGCGTAGGCCAGCGAGTTCATGCTGGTGTACTGAAAGCTGGAAAAGCAGCCGAACACGAACGCCTGGGCGACGATCTCCCAGAACGAGATGCCCGGCTCGATGCGCGCGAACAGGGCGATGACGCCGCCCACGAGGATCGTGTTCGCGAGCAAGACGCGCCGGTACCCGAATCGCCGCAGCACCTTCAGCATGGCCAGGCGCAGGCTCATCGCGGCGACCGACTGCGGGAAGATCAGCAGGCCCGAGACCAGCGGGCTGACGCCGAGCCCGATCTGGTACAGCGTCGGCAGCAGGAAGGGAACGCCGCCGATGGCGATGCGGGCCACGAACCCGCCCAGCACGGCGACGCGCAGGGTGCGGACGCGCAGCAGATCCAGGCGCAGCAGCGGATGGGATAGGCCAGCCGCGTGCCGCCAGTAGCCGAGAAGCAGCGTCGTCGCCAGCGCCAGCAGGCCCAGCATTTCATAGCCGCCGAGCGAGTGCTCGCCGAAGATCTCCAGCACGTACGAGAGCAGCGCGACGCCGGCGCCGAACAGCACCAGGCCCACGAAGTCGAACCCGGCCGGCCGCTCCTCGCGATAGTCGGGCAGCCGCCGCAGCACCAGCAGCAGGCCGACGGCGCCGACGGGCAGGTTGACGAAGAAGACGCCGCGCCAGCTCCAGAACCGCACGATCGCGCCGCCCACGACCGGGCCCAGCATGGGGCCAACCAGCGCCGGGATGGCGACGAACGACATCGCGCGTACCAGCTCCGACTTCGGGAACGTCCGCACCATCGTCAGTCGCCCGACCGGCACCATCAGCGCGCCGCCCAGGCCCTGCACGATGCGGAAGAACACCAGCTCGCGCACGTCGGTGGACAGCCCGCACAGCAGCGAGCCCACCGAGAAGACGCCGATGGCCGTGGCGAACACGCGGCGCGTGCCGAAGCGATCGGCCACCCAGCCGCTGGCCGGGATGAAGACCGCCAGGCTGAGCGTGTAGCTGGAGAGCACGGAGCGCAGGCTGAGCGGCGCGACGCCGAGGGCGGTCGCCAGGGTCGGCACGGCGGTGTTGAGGATCGTGGTGTCCAGCGCTTCCATGAAGAAGGCCACGGCGACCAGCCAGGGGACGATCCGATTGGGCGGTGGCGCGGCGGCGGAGAGGGGG
>DATKEU010000416.1:0-8782 GCA_035544495.1 Polyangia bacterium
ATGGTGCGCACGCACGGGCTTTTGTGGACGGATCCGTTCTCGTCGGGGGCGGCGGGGCGACCCTGGGTCGACGTGCACTGGCTGTTTCAGATCGCGGCCTATCTCGTGCAAGCGGCGGCCGGGCTCGCCGGGCTGGTGGTCGTCAAGTGCGCGCTGGTGGCGGCGGGCGCGTTGGTGCTCCACGACGCCGTCGCGAGAGCGCGAGCGGCGCGCCCGGTCGTTCGCGGTTTCTTCTCGCTCGCGTTCGCGGGGGCGCTGTTCCTGACGCGCCACCTGCTGCTGTTGCGGCCGGTGATCCCGACGCTGCTGTTGCTGGCGCTGTTCTTTCGCCAACTGGAGGCGTTCCGACGCCATGGGCGCCCGCGCGCGCTGGTGGCGCTGCCGCTCTTGCAGATCGTGTGGGCGAATGTGCAGGGGCTATCGGCGCTGGGACCGGCGCTGGTCGCCGCGTATCTGGCGGGGGCCGGCGTCGCCCACCTCGGGCGGCGGCGCTGGCCGGCGCTGGCGCGCAATGAAACCGACGGCGCGCCGGACGCCAGCGGCGCCCGCTTCCGGGCGCTCGGCGTATGTCTGATCCTCTGCCTGCTCGCCTGTCTCTGCACGCCGTTCGGGCTGCGCGGGCCGATCCTGGCGGGCAAGCTCCTTCTTCGGCTCTTGCCGGTGGCGGAGAACGTCTACTCCTCGAATATCGTCGAGAACGTGCCGCCGTGGTCGCTGGACCGAGCGATGCGCGCCGAGTTCTGGCATTTCGGTTATGGCCTGGCGCTGTTCGTCGCCGCGCTCTGCCTCGGCTGGCGCCGCCTGCCGCCGAGCCACGGGCTCCTGGCCGCGGCGCTGATCGGACTCTCCCTCGTCGCCAACCGCAACGTGCTCTTGCTCTACTGGCTGGGCGTTCCGATCGCCACGCTGAGCCTGGCGCCCGACCTGCGCGCCGCGCGCGCGTGGGCGCGGCGGCGATGGGCGCGGCGGCGGCCCTGGCGATGGCGCGTGGCGATTGGCGCGGGCGCCGCGCTGCCTATCGCGCTGTCGGCGTTGGTCGTGACGGCGGCGCGGCGCGAGACGACCATCCGACAACCGGCGCCGTGGCGCGCGTGCGTGCGCAGCGCCGACATCCTCGATGGAGAACCGGGGCCAGGGACCATCTTCGCCGCCGACAACTGGGGCGGGTACCTCATCTGGCGCCTCTACCCGCGCTTCCGCCCGTACATGGACACGCGCCTGGTCCTGCGCAGCGCCGATGAATTCGCCGAGTACCTGGCGCTGGCCGACGAGCCCGCCAGCTTCGACGCCTGGGCGCAGCGCTTTCACTTCGATTACGTCGCGCTGCCCACGGCGTACCCCGATCGCTACCTGGGCCTGGTCGCGCACCTCGCCGCCAGCCCGGACTGGTCGCTGGTCTTCACCGACGGAACGGAGGTGTTGTTCGCGCACGCGGGCGCGAGCGAGCGAAAGGCGTGGGATCTCCAGCGCCGCGCCACCACGCTGCGCATCCTCGCCGATCTGGAGGCCCGTTTTGGCCGCCAGCCGCGCGTGCACGCCGCCGCGCGCCTGCAGCTGGCGATCCTGGACCTGGCGGTGGGCGCGGCCGCCGAGAGCGAGGTGTCGTTGGATGATCTATCGACGCCCGATGCCGCACTCATCCGCGCCCACGCCCGTCTCGCGCAAGGCGACGCGGCCGGCGCCGAGGCGATCGCCTTCGACCTGTTGCGCCTCGATGCCCGTCACGTTGCCGCGCTGGATCTGCTGGCCAGCATCGCCGTCAGCCGCGGCGACGTGGCCGGCGCCGTCGCTTACCTGCGGCGCGCGCTGGCCATCGAGCCCGACGACCCGGAGGCCCTGCGAATGCTTCTGGACCTCGAGCTCGGGCCAGGCGGCCGACACTGAGAACGCCTTGTGAACGTTCGGTCGGCGCCGGCCGGGCGGCGAGTCACATCGACTTGGCCCAGGGGGTCCACCCCGGCTGCATCTTGAGAATGCCGAGCGCGTTCAAGACCCAGTTCTGATGCGAGTCGAGCTGGAAGTGGTGATCGTCGATGAGGTTCATGCAGTTGTCGGTCGGCACCAGCCGGGAGTTCGTGACGGTCGTCGGCACCTTGAGGATTTGGGGAATGATCGCCATGCCGAAGGGGCCGATCGGCCGCAGATCCTCGCCGCGCGAGTCATTGGCCCACTGCTCGTACGCGGTCAGCAAGAGAGGCAGATTCGGCTCGCCGATATCCTGACGAATCTGCGTGATGATTGTGTTCATGCAGGACGGGTAATTGGGGATATTTCCCGGATCGTGACGCTCGGTGATTCCCAGCATCACGACGATGCCGCCAAACGTGACCTGGCCTTTGAGTGCCATCGCTCCCGCCATGGCGGCGCGATAGTAAGCGCTGCCAGGAAGGAAGTTGTGGCAGTAGGCGGCATTCTGCCCGAAACCCAAAGAGACGAAGTAGTAACCGGGCCACATCTTGGCTGCTTCCTTCACCAGCATCGTGCCCGGACCGCCAGTGGGCGGGTTGCTCGAGAGGCTGGTGGTATCACCAGCGGTGAAAGGCTCGAGCGCCGGCTGAAAACCCGCGTGGGCACCGCCGGCGTGAAACATCCAGGCGCGCTTGTCGACGTCGGAGGCCGCCGTCATGAAATCCTCCGGCCGCAACGCCGTTGGGGCTTCTCCGCGCCCAGCCATGTTGGAGTGACCGAAGTGGATGAAGGCGATCACCTTCTCCTTGGGAACCATCGTGCCGCCGATGTTGACCATGATCCCCGAGGGGGCGGCCCCCGCGCCGCCGGTGCCCGCGGCCATCCCCCCACCATCGCTGCCCGATTGACCGCCGGCTCCTGTCGGTCCTGCATCCAGCGTGACGTTCGAACCACCGCTGCCGGAAACCGAGATGCTACCACCGGTTCCCCCGCCGGCGAAGCCGCCGCCGCCCGTGACGGCGGCGTTGGGATCCACCCCGAAAAGATGGACCTCGACCCCGCAGGAGCTACCCAGCGCCAGCGTGAAAGCCGCCAGCGTCATGATCCTGACGGGAGTGAATCCGGACATCGTTTTCTGGTCCTCCTGGTGAAATAAGGAACCTGACTGGAGGTCAACGTTCGACGCGACAACTTCCCGATTCGTTCCTCCAGCCCTTTTGGTGCCTGCCGCCTTCGGTCTCGCGTCGACGCGACACATCGCGGCCACCGGGGCTGCCGGGCGTCTCGATACATTGGCTTCGGGAAAGACCCACCGGCCGACGCCCTCGCCACCTGCCCGAACGTCGTTCAAAACTAGCACACCTCTTTATCATCGACGCAGCTTTTCGGATCGCGGCACCGACGGCAACCGTTCGTTCACCGAGAGTTTCTAGAACGGCGAAATCGAGACGCCCACCGCCGCCACCCACGGCAGCTTGGAATATTGCCCCGTGAAGCTGGTGCCGAAAGGAAACTGAGCCCCGGCGATCAGCGCCACGTAATCGTTCGACCACTCGACTGATACGCTGGGTGCCAGGGTGAACAGAGGTGTCGCCTGAGTTTCTGACTTATCCCTGTCGTGGGCCGTGAAGCCGGTGGCAGTCAGGCCCGCGGCGGGGACGAACGGCCCAGCGAAGTAGCCGACGTGGGCATAGGCGCTGGCGCTCGGCGCCCGGTAGCTCTCCATGTCGTTGGTGCCGCCGCGGTAGCTGGCCGAGCCGCCGACGAGGAAAAGTCCCCAGATCTCGTCGAAGACATGGTCCAGGGTCAGCGAGGCGGTGGGTCTGCCAAATCCGATCTGCTTCTCCTGTGTCAAATCGCCGAAGGTCTGGGGGTTCTTGTCCTGGTAACGGCCTGTTGAAATACCCAGATATTTGCCGGGAATACCGACGTTGAGCGTGGCGATCGTGTCGTTGATCGCCCCGAATTTTCGGATCACGAGCAGGCTTGGATCCCCCACACCGCCGTTCGAGAGATCGTACGGCTGGGAATTCGGGCTGTAGGCAAAGTTCCGATAGTACTTGTACGTGACCGGGACGATGACGCCACCGCCCCATTTCTCGCTGAAATCCTTGCTGATCTGGGTCGAGCTGACCAGGTTGTAGCCACCGCGAAAGTCGGTGCTGCTCGGGTCCTCGTAAAGGTAGAGAAAGCCGAACATCTGCACGACCTGGAACAATCCGCCGTGCGTGTTGCGGCCGATCCACTTGATGGTCGCGCCGCCCGATCCCGAGCCGCCGGCGCCGCAGCCACCGATCGTCTCCCAGCTGGCGAGCAGAGAGCCGAGCCGACTGACCCGCGGTGTGGCGATCGCCGTCGCGACGCCGCCAGCGCCTCCTTCACCCCTGTCGCCCCGCGACTCCACGATGCGATCCAGTCGCGCGGCGGCGGCGCGCTCGGCCCGGTGGCGAGCGACCGTGGGATAGAACGCCGCCAGGCCGGTCGCCACGACGACGACCAGCGCCCGCGCCGGGAGCGCGAAGGGGATCTTTCTAGACTTCATGCGAAACCAATCAGCGACCCGGCTCGGCCGGAACGGACGCGCGTGCAGCATTCCCCGCGGTTCCTTTCAGTGTCTGCGACAACAACGATTTCTTGCTAGGTCCGCCGCGACCACTGCCCTGCACGCTCGCGAGATCCGATGGGGACGACCCACCCACGACGGTACTTGAAGGGCCCACTCTAGCGAATCGCCCATCGGGGGCAAACTACGAAATCCAGCGGCCGCCTGGTGAAGGCGAACGCCGCGCGACATCCAGGTTGAGTGCCCGGCGCCTTGAAACCCTTCGCCGAGAGGCGGAAAAACGACGCATGATGGTGCCTGCGCCTGCCTGATCCCGGGCCGCTTGCGGTACCCTGCCGGGACGCGCAGATTGACCGCTTCGGCCCGAGCCAAGGTTTCACTGGAGTAATTGCTGAATGAGACGAGCCGTGAAGCAGGCCTGGTTCGCTGTCGCCGCGCTCGTCATCCTGACCTGCGGAGTGGCGCGATCGGCCACGTCGAAGCCGATCTGCGCGCCGGGGGCGCGAGTCGACGGGCCGTCCGACATCGTCGGTCCGGTGCGGGCCATCGTGGCGGCGCACGGCGTGCGCGTGGTCATCGACGCTGACTGCCGGCCGCACGCGGTGCGCGCGCTGATCGAGCGCAATCGCGACGGACGCGGGTTCACGTTGACCACGGTCGACGAATCCGGCCGTGGCAGCACCCGCGCCTTCGAGGATCCCGCGACCGCCGCCAGCCTGATCGAGAGCTGGGCCCTGGACGAGAGCGCCGAGCTGCTGGCGCCCGCGCGCGCGCCGCCCGAAGCCGACACCGCCGCCGACACGCCGCTGGCGCGCACGCTCCTCGACGAGCAGGCCGGCGCGCGCCTGCACCTGCAGGTCGGGCCGGAGACGTCGCTGGCCAGCGACGGATCCTGGTGGTATGGCGCCGCCGTGGGCGCCTGCGCGCGCGTCGGCCCGCTTTGCACGGGCGCCGTCCTGCGCTCCACCCGCGACGCCGACGTCAGCGGCGCGTCGCGCACGGATAGCGTCGAGCGCACCAACATCGACGTCCTGCTGACGGCATCGTGGCTGCTGCGCGCCCGCGCCGTCATCCTGGCGCCGACGCTGGCGGTGGGCGCGGGTTGGTTGCGAACCCGCACCGAGGGCGGCCTGCTTCAAGACGCCATCGTCTGGATGAATCGCAACCTGCGCACCGAGCTGTCGCTGCAGGCACGCTGGCCGGTCAGCGCCCGCGTGGCGCTGGCGGCGGAGATCGGCGGTACCTGGTCGCCATGGGCGCACAGCGACGAGCACGTCGAGGATCGGGCCGTTTTGCCGGGCGAACCGGCCGCGCGCCTGCGCCTTGCGATCTTCTGTGCGGTGACGCCGTGAGGGGGAGGCTGCTGTTGCTGGCACGTTCGCGGCAGGCGCAACAATCATCGACGGACGAGGAGCTGCTGGGCGCCTGCGCGCACGGGGACGCCGCCGCGCTGGAAGAGCTGTTCCATCGCCACGGCGACCGCGTCTACCGCGTGCTCGGCCGCGCGCGCGGCGTGCACCCGCGTGACCTCGACGATCTGGTGCAGTCGACGTTCATCGAGGTTTTCCGCGCGGCCCCGGCCTACGCCGGCAAGTCCGCCGTCGGCACCTGGCTTCTGGGGATCGCCATCAACATCATGCGCCACCACGTCCGCGGCGAATCGCGCCGGCGCTCGCTGGTCGCGGCGGCGAGCGACGTCCTGCCGACCCAGGTGGTCTGGCGTCTGCCCGACGAGGCCGCCGCGCGCAGTCAGTTCCTGCTGCGCCTGGAGCGCGAGCTCGCCATCCTGCCCGGCGATCTGCAGCTGGTGTTCACGCTGTGCGAGATAGAGGGCCTGCGGGGCGTCGACGTGGCGCGCCTTCTCGGCGTTCCGGAGGGGACAGTGTGGCGGCGCTTACACGCGGCGCGGACGCGCCTGCGGGCCGCGTTGCTGGAAGGGGACGGGGGCTGATGACGGCGCTCGGGCGCTGGTGGCGCGATCGGCGTTGCGGATGCCCGCCGGCCTGGCGGCTCGGCCAGGCCGCGTCGCAGGGATTGAGCGAGCCGCTGGCGGCCCACGTCGCCAGCTGTGCGCGCTGCGCCCGCCAGCTGGTTCGGTTGCGGTCGTTCGGGCGCCGCGCCCGCACCCTGGGCGCGACGACCATGCCGCGAGGAATGCGCGACCGCATCGCCGAGGCGCTGCGCGTGGAAGTGGCCGGGCAGAGACCGCGCGCGTGGTCAATGCCCGGTCCGCGCCGGCAGAGCCGATGGGCGGTGGCCGGCGCCCTTGCCCTGATGTTGGCTGGCAGCACGCTGCTGGCGGCGATCTGGCGGCGCACCGACGGATGGCGCGGACCCGTGCCGGTGGCGGCGCCTGTCCCGGCGGCGCTCGCCGCGCCCGCGGCGCCCACCGCGTCCACCGCCCTCCGGGGGCCGGCCGGAGACAGCGTCGCGACGCAACCGAGCGCGCCCGAGCCCGTCGTTGCGGCGGACGCGCGGACGGCGCGCCGGCGAAAAGTGTCGCCACGACCAGCGGCGGCGCGCCTGGCCCGCGCGGAGAGCGCGTCGCCGGCGGCGCGCACCACCTTCGAGCGAGGCTGGGCGCTCCTGCGAGACCGTCAGTTCAACGCCGCCGCGGACGCGTTCGGCGCCCTGGAGCGCGGCTCGCCGGGCGACGCCACCGTCGAGGATGCGCTGTTCTGGCGCGGCGTCGCCTTCGCGCGGGCGGGCGTCAAGCTGCAGGCCCGGGCCGCGGTCGCCGCTTTCGTCAGCCGATTCCCGGGCTCCCCGCGGGCCGGCGAGGCCAGCGCCCAGCTGGGCTGGCTGCTGCTCGACGCCGGCGATCGGGTGGGCGCGCGCGCGCGGTTCGAACGCGCGGCCCGCGACCCGTCGGAGGCCGTGCGTGACAGCGCGCGGAGCGGCCTGCAGCAGATCGAGTCCAGCGAGGCCGAGCGCGCGGCGCCGCCGGCTCACCCTGGCTCCGCTAGCCGTTGAACCTGACCACCGCCACGTGCGCGAGCGCGACGGTGATCAGCGCGCCGCCCGGCGTCTCCTCGAAGAGCATGCAGTCCTTGGCGACGAACTTCGCTCGGCCCGTCAGATTGCTGCCGTCACTGAGCCGCAGAACCACGAGCTGGCCGACCAGGTCGCGAAGCTGACGATGAAGAGTATCTCCGGGTTTGATGCCAGTTTGTGCCCGGCCAGGCGCGTTCCTTCGCACGACCCGCAGGCAGAACCGGCAGAACGAAGAGAAACGATCGCCGGCGCCGACGGTCGCGGGCGGGCGAAATTTCCCGTCGCTGGCCCGTCCACGCGTGTGTTAGAGTGCGACAATATCGGCGGGGTTGGGGAGTCGGCCTATGTCGGCGAGGTTGGTGAGCCGGCAATTTTTAGCCTCCGCATTTCCATCGCCCTGACGCGGCGACCGTTCGCCGCAAGCTCGCGAGAGATCCACGTGCTCAACTCGAAGATGGCAGCGTCATGGCCATGTCTTGCGCCACGGGAGGAACTCCCGACATCGGCCGGCCGACGGCGCATCGTCGCCGGTGAACCGCAGCGTCGCGACCGCGCTGGCGCGCGCCACCATCGCTAAAACGGACAGGCATGGTCTTCTCGAGCCAGATCTTCCTTTTTTATTTTCTGCCGCTGGTCCTCTGTCTCTACTACGTGCTGCCGTTCCGGGCCCGCACGGCGATGATCGCGCTGTCGAGCTATGTGTTCTACGGCTGGGCGAATCCGATCTGGGCCGTGATCATGTTCTTCGGCTCCAGCGTCGATTACTTCTGCGGCCTGGCGCTGGTCCGTTATTCGGGGCTGCCCGATCAGCCCGACGGCTTGCCGCCCATCATCGGCCCGGAGATCCCGCGCACGCGCAAGATGCGCGTGGTCCTGGCGGTCTCGATCGTCACCAACATGGGCCTCCTGGCGGTGTTCAAGTACACCGGGTTCGCCGCCGACAACGTCAACGCTCTCGCGCGCGCCCTGGGGGCCGAACGCGATCTGCTGCCGGTGCTGCACCTGGTGCTGCCGGTCGGGATCTCGTTCTACACGTTCAAGGCGATGAGCTACGCCATCGACGTCTATCGCGGCGAGGCCCGCCCCATGCGCCGCTTCACCGACTACATGTGCTTCGAGGCGTTCTTTCCCGATCTGGTGGCCGGCCCGATCATCCGCTACGCGGCGCTCGAACAACAGATGCGCGAGCGCCAGCACACCTGGGACAAGTTCGCGCGCGGCGTGGCCTTCTTCGCCTTCGGCATGGCGAAGAAGATCCTGCTCGCCAACCCCATGGGCCACATCGCCGACACCGCCTTCGCGGGCGGCGCCCTGCAC
>DATKEU010000417.1:0-5160 GCA_035544495.1 Polyangia bacterium
CTGACCTTCCTGGTGGTGAAGGGCTTCGAATACCGCCACAAGTTCGAAGAGGGCGCGCTGCCGGGCAAGTTCTATCACTTCAGCGAAGTGACCGGCCCCGGCGCCAACCTGTTCTTCACCGTCTACTTCCTCACCACGGGCCTGCACGCCTTCCACGTCATCGTCGGGATGAGCATTCTGGCCTGGCTGATGGTGCGCGTGCTCAAGGGTCACTACTCGGCGGAGTATTACGTGCCGGTCGAGCTGGGCGGCCTCTACTGGCACCTCGTCGATCTGGTCTGGATCTTCCTGTTCCCGCTGCTGTACCTCATCTAGCTGGAGACTTTCGCGTTGGCCACCCATCCTCCAACTTCCGAAGCCGAAGCACACGGACACCAGCACGGTCCCGGGCGCTACTTCGTCATCTGGGCGCTGCTGCTGGTCTTCACCGTCACCACGGTGCTGACCGGGCGCATGGATCTCGGCGCCATCAACCTGCCGCTGGCCCTGACCATCGCCACCATCAAGGCCACGCTGGTCGTGCTGTTCTTCATGCACCTGTCCGAATCCCACGGCGTCAACCGCCTGGTCTTCGTGGTCTCCCTACTGTTCCTGCTTGTGCTGATCCTGGGCGTCCTGGGCGACCTGATGACGCGCGATCCGCTGGCGCTGCCCATCGGCATCCCCACCACGGAAGGCCCCGAGATCAACGTTCCGCTGCCCCACCTGCGCTGAGGCCACTGAACGTGAGGCGGCAGATCCGCCACTCGGGCAGGACCTGGGCGCCGAAGCGCGTGTAAAGCGCGATGGCGTTCTGGTTCCAGTCGAGCACCGACCATTCGAGTCGCCCGGCGCCGCGGGCTTCGGCGATGCGCCTCACTTCGGCGAGGAGGGCGCGGCCGATGCCGCGACGGCGGTGGGTCTCGAGGACGAAGAGATCCTCGAGCCAGATGCCGGGTTTGGTGAGGAAGGTCGAGTACGTCGGGAAAAAGAGCGCGAAGCCCACGGCGCCGCCATCCTCCTCGGCGAGGAGGGCTTCGGCGGCGGCGCGCGGGCCGAAAAGGTGCGCGCGCAGTGCCGCCGCGCTGCCGGTCACGGTGTGATCGAGCTTCTCGAAGCGGGCGAGCGAGCAGATGAGCTCGAAGAGCACGTGCTCATCGCCGGGGGCCGCCGCGCGGATCATCATGCCGCGATTCTAGCGGGACCGGCGGCCCGAAACGGCTCTCTGTCAGAGCGTCGAAGCTAGTTCAGCGCCACCGCCGAGCAGGAGGCGCTCTCGTGGATCTGCTGGCACAGCTTCTTGAAGCGCGGCTCCAGCGGGCGGTCGGGCGTGCGCTCGCGCATGCCGGGATCGTGCATGGTGATGCGCCGGCCGATCAACTCGGGCGCGGGCGTGTTCATCACGCTGGCCAGCGCATGATCCAGCACCGCGATCCGGTGCGGATAGTGGCGCGGGTAGCCCTTGTCGATATAGCGCGGGCCGTGGTTGTAGTGGGCCCAGAAGGCGTGCGTCTTGTGATGGCAGGGGACGTTCTTCGTGACCTTTTGCAAGTGGCCCTGTGCATCCCGCTCAGTGACGGTGACGCGGGTGACCCCGCCGCCGTCGCGCCAGTAGGCAAGCTCGCGGGCGCCGGCGTCGATGTTGGTCACCGGATCCATCAGATCCTTCCAGGCCACCCCGCGCACGTTGCCGTTCGTGCAGTGCTCTCGCTTGTCCAGCACGCAGCGAATCGCCATCAGGCCGCTGTCCTTGGCGTAGATCTGATCGCCGCGCGTGTACACGCGCGCCGCTTTTTCGTTGAGGTCGCTCTCGTTGATCGCCACCGCCAGGATCAGCGTCGGCGAGAGGTTGTATTTCCGCGCCGACGTGCTGACCGCGGCCGCGATGCGGCGGCACTGCGACGGGGTCCAGGCCGGCGTCTGCCAGCGGATGCGCTCCTTCACCGCGCAGATCGTGCGCGCCAGGCAAGAATCGTCGCTGCCAAGCTGCACCGACGGCGATCCCGCGGACTTGCCGGAACCGAGATCCATCGGCGGCGCCGATTCGGTGGTGAGCGCGCTTTGGCCCGGGCTATCGCCGGTGTTGACGCCGGCGTTCGGAGTTTGGGCGGGAAGGGCGAACAGTCCGGCCACGGTGGCCACGGCACCAAAGGGGAGCTTTTGAAGGGAAGAAAGCAACTTTCCACCTCCCAAGGGGTTCGTTGGCGACGGCGGCGGATATTCTCGCCACGGACCGGCTAGAGTCGCCCTTCTGCCGCGCGGATGCAAGTGGGGTTTTCGGGGTTTTGTCAAATTTTCTCGATTCAACGAAAAAGTTCATAGCGATTTGCGTGGTGCTCTCCAGCGGCGCGGCGCGCTGCCCGCACGCGGCCGATGGCGTCTGGCCAGCTCGGCGCGGATCGCGCACGATTGCAGCCCACAGCCGTCATGACGCGTGATCGTCCGAGCCCCCTCGCCACGTCCGCCATCGACGCGATCTGGGCGGGCGCGGCGCGCGCGCTCGGGTTCACGACGGATCGCACCACCGACTGCTACGCTTCCAGCGACGGCGCGGGGCGCATCCTCATCGGCGCTGCGCAGATTCTGGATGTCGACGATTCGTTCGCGCAGCTCGTCTGTCACGAGCTGTGCCACGCGCTGGTGCAAGGCCCGCGGCGCCACGGTCTGCCGGACTGGGGCCTCGACGTCTCGGGCGGCGCCGACACCGCGCGCGAGCACGCGTGCTTGCGCGTGCAGGCGCACCTGGCGCGGCCGTTCGGGCTGCGCCCGCTCATGGCGCCGACCACCGAATACCGCGCGTATTACGAAGCCCTGCCCGAGGACGCGCTCGCGCTCGACGGTGACCCCGCGGCCGAGCTGGCGCGCGCCGCGCTGGCGGGCGACCTGGCGGCGCCCTGGGTCGTGACTCTGCGCCAGGCGCTGGCGGCGACCGCGGCGCTGGTGAGCGAGGCGGCACTGACCAGACACCCGCTCGGATTCATGCTCGGACCACCCACCCAAACCTGCGCCTCCTGTGCGTGGCTCTACATCGGCGGGCGCGGACGCGCGGTTGAGCGCTGCCGGCAGAAAAATCTGGGCGCGCCCGCCGCCGAAAGCGCGGCGCGAACCCGCGGCGATTTTCCCGCTTGCGAGAAATGGGAGGCGCCCGTTCGTTGCGAGACGTGCGGCGCCTGCTGTCGCGAGGCGTACCACATCGTCAGCGTGTCGATGCGCGATCCGGTGGTATGGAAGCAGCCTCAGCTGATCGTGCGCCACGGGCCCAAGTTCGAGATCCTGCGCGACGGTGATCGCTGCGCGGCGCTGGCTGTCGAATCGCCCGCGGCCGCGCCCGCGCCGCTCGCGCCCCTCGCGCCGCCGCCGTCGCGCTATCGCTGCCGCATCTACGAGGATCGCCCGGCCACCTGCCGGGAGTTCGCGACCGGCGGCCAGCACTGCTTGCAAGCCCGCCAGCGCGTGGGTTTGAGTCGCTGACGGCGCCCGCATGCCGGATCTCGTGGATCTCTTCGTTCCGCTCGACGCCGCCGACGAGCCGTTGGGCCCGCGCCTCGAGCGCGCGCTCGGCTGGGCCGCGGGCGATGCGGGCGCCTGGCGAATCGCGCGCCGCTCGCTGGACGCGCGCAAGGGGCGGCCGCTCGGGTATCGGCTGCGCGTGGCGGTGGCGCGCGCTGGCGAGTCCTTGCCGGCTGCCGCCGTGGCGCGCCGCCCGCCGCCCGCCTGGCCGGCGTCGGTCCCGAGGCCGCGCGTGGCGATCGTCGGCTCGGGACCGGCGGGCAGCTGGGCGGCGCTGCGCCTGCTGGAAGCGGGCGTACCGTCGACCATCCTCGAGCTCGGCAAGCCCGTGCAGCCGCGGCGGCGCGATCTGGCGCTGGCCAACCGCGGCCAGCTGAACCCCGATTCGAACTATTGCTTCGGCGAGGGCGGGGCGGGCACCTACTCCGACGGCAAGCTTTACACGCGTTCGAAGGATCGCGACGCCATCGCCGCCGTCCTGGGCGATCTGCTGGGCCTGGGCGCGCCGCCGGAGATCGAGACCGAGTCGCGCCCGCACATCGGATCGAACCGCCTGCCCAAGCTGCTGACCGCCCTGCGCCAGCGCCTCGAGGCGAGCGGCGTCGTCTATCGCTTCGAGGCGGCGGCCGCCGGCCTGCGCACCGATGGCAGGCGCATCCGCGCGGTGCGCTTGCGCGGCGGCGACGAGATCGGCGCCGACGTGGTCGTGCTGGCGGTGGGTCACTCGGCGCGCCCGGTGTACGACTGGCTGGCGGGCGCCGGCGTGGCGCTGGAACGAAAGGCCATCGCCGTCGGCGTGCGCATCGAGCACCCGCAGCCGCTCATCGATCGCATTCAATACGGGCGCGCCGCCGGCCACCCGCGCCTGCCGCCGGCGTTCTACGAGCTGACCGCCGAGGGGCAGGGGCGCGGCGTCTACAGCTTCTGCATGTGTCCCGGCGGCTGGATCGTCCCCGCCGCCACCGAGTCGGGCACCGTCGTCGTCAACGGCATGAGCTTGTCACGACGCGATTCACCGTTTGCCAACGCGGGCCTGGTCGCCACCGTCGAGGCGTCCGACTTCGGTCCCGACGGCGCCGGGCCGCTGGCCGGCGTGGCTTTTCAGCGCGCCATCGAGGAGGCGGCCGCCGCGGCGGGCGGCGGTGACCTGCGCGCGCCCGCCCAGCGGCTGACTGATTTTCTCGCCCAGCGCCCGAGCCGGGAGCTCGGCGCGACCAGCTACCGGCCGGGCGTCGCCGCCGCCGATCTGCGGGCGGTGCTGCCCCCTGTGGTGCAGAGCGCGCTGCGCGACGGGCTGCGCGCCATCGGGGCGCGGCTGCCCGCGTTCCTGCATCCCGAGGCGCTGCTGGTCGCCGCCGAGACCCGCACCAGCGCGCCGGTTCGCATCGTGCGCGCCGCCGACTCGCTGCAGTCACCGTCGCTGGAGGGGCTCTACCCCGCGGGCGAGGGGGCCGGGTACGCAGGCGGCATCGTCAGCGCGGCGCTGGACGGCGTGCGCGTCGCCGATGCCATCATCGCGCGCGCCCAGCGCTGATCACTTGGTGGCCGTGGCGCCCGAACCGCCGCTGGCGGGCGGCGCTTCGACAAGCTGGGCCAGCACCTTGGCGAGCCAGCTCTTCTGTTCGGCGGAGATGGCGCTGAACCTGACGCCGGCCATGTGCTGGCCCTTGT
>DATKEU010000418.1:0-52808 GCA_035544495.1 Polyangia bacterium
CGCCTATGTCGATGCGCTGCGAACCATGGCCCAGGGCGTGGGGGCCGCGTACCGCCAGACTGTCGCCGCCCCGGCGTTCACCGCGGACTGCTTCGCCAGCGACGAGGGGGCGCGCGCCTGCGCGGACAAGACCATCCGCGACCTGGGCAGGCGGGCCTTCCGGCGGACGATCGATGACCGCGAAGTGACGGCGCTGCTGGCGGTCTACGACGCCGGGCGAGACACGGGGCCCGACGGGGACGTGGCCGGGCGCATGGCGGCCGGGATGGACTATACGGTTCGCGCGCTGGTGCAATCACCGCACTTCATCTTCAGGACGGAGCTTGGACCCACGGACGTCACGTCGGGCCCGTCGTCGCTGACCCCGTTCGAGCTGGCGAGCGCGCTGTCCTACGGGATCATCGCCTCGCCGCCGGATGCGGACCTGCTGGCGGCGGCGGAGGGGAACCAGCTGGCGACGCCCGACCAGATCGGAGCCCAGGTCCGGCGCTTGATCGCGGCGCGGCCGGATCGCTTCAAGGCGATGGTCAGTGACTTCGTCACCGAGTGGCTGAGCATCGACTTCGACAAGCCCGCGTGGACCAAGGACACCACGTTCTATCCGCTCTTCTCGACGGCCCTCAAGACCACCTTCCAGCAGGAGACGCAGGCCTTCCTCGGCGACTGGGTTGACGGAGGCAGCACGCTCTCCGCGCTGCTGACCAGCACGGATGGGTTCGTGAGCAGCGCCAACGCGCCCGTCTACGGGATGACGTCCTCGTCCGCGACGCTGCAGAAGACCCCGCTGCCCGCCGGACAGCGCGCCGGGATTCTCACCCAGCCGAGCTTCCTCGGTTCGGCGGCGCACATCGACGGATCGTCGCCGGTCTACCGGGGGCTCGCCATCATGAGCCAGTTCCTGTGCAAGGTCCCGCCCCCCGTGCCGGCCGTTGTTCCGCCCCTGCCGACCATCGACAAGTCGAACATCAAGACCACGCGGCAGCGCTATCAGCTGCACGCCACGGCGGCGTTCTGCGCCGCTTGCCACAGCCAGTTCGATCCGATGGGCTTCACGTTCGAGAACTACGACGGCATCGGCGCCTGGCGCTCGCAGGAGAACGGCATGCCGATCGATTCGTCGGGCGCCATCGTCGGCTTGACCGGCGGCGATAAACCGGTCGCCAACGCCGTCGAGATGGCGCAGGCCCTGGCCGCCAGCCCGGACGTGCAGTCCTGCTTCGCGCGCCAGGTCTTCCGCTTCGACATCGGACGCACGGAGACGGACGCCGACTCCTGCGCGGTCGATCAGTACACGACCGCCTTCACCGACAAGGGCCTGGACCTGCGCGAGCTGCTGGTGGCCATCGCGTCCTCGCCCACGTTCCAGACGCGCACCGCGATCATGGGAGGACCGTAAGATGAGCCTTGGCACCGTGTCTCGCCGGAGCGTGCTCAAGACCTTCGCCGGTCTGGGCGCCGCCGCGCCGCTTTTCAAGGGCCTGCTCCGCGACGCGTTCGCGCAGACGGCGGCGACCGCCCCGCGGTTCATCGTGATCAGCAACCCGCACGGCATGGCGCCCGACTTCTGGCGGCCGCAAGCGCCAGGCGGCGGCGCCGCGGCGACCACCGGCTGGACGCTGAACTTCGACCCCGTCTCCTCGCTGGGCCCGCTCGAGCCCCACAAGGACTCGCTGCTCATCATCGAGGGGCTGGATCTGACCTGCAACTACGACATGGGCGGCTACCTCGGCCACAACGGCGGGGCCGTGGCGCCCCTGACCGGCAGGCACGCGCGCGCCGAGCAAGATGCCGACTCGATGCGGACCACCGGTCCGTCGATCGATTACTACCTGGCCAATCTGCTCAAGGTCGAGCCGTTCCTGTTCAAGCCCACCGGATACTCTGGCAACAGCCTGGGCAACTCGTTCGACAGCGCCGGCGAGCGCGTCAACTTCGAGTACGACCTGCGCAGCAGCTTCACCAAGTGGTTCGGAAATTTTACCGCGCCGTCGTCGGCGGCGGCGGCGCCGGATCCGAAGGCGGCCGCGCGCGCCAAGGCCGAATCGGCGTCCCTCGACTACCTGAACGGCGAGGCCAAGCTGTTGCGGACGCGCCTGTCCGGCGCCGAGCGCCTGAAGCTGGACGGCCAGATCGACGGGCTGAACCTCATCGCCCAGAAGCTGTCGGGCACCAGCGCCGCGCCGACCAGGTCGTGCCAGAAGCCGGCCAGCCCGGGCTCCACCGCGGACAGCCAGACCCTGATCAAGATGGAGCTGCAGTTCGCCGCGCAGCTGCTGGCGTGCAACTTGACCCGCGTGATGAACCTGGACATCGATCCCGTGAACGGCGGCAAGATGCCCTGGCTTCCGGGGAGCCTGGCGACCATGGCCACCCACAACGACATCGCGCACGGCTTCCGCCCGGACGATCCGACGACCGGCCGCAACCTGTCGACGGTGCAGCGCTGGTACGCGCAGCAGGTGGCGGACTTCATTACCGCGCTCAAGGCCATCCCGGAAGGGAACGGCACGGTCTACGACAACACCATCATCCTGTGGATCAACGAGCTCGGCGATCCGGCGCGCCACATGAACAACAACCTGCCGTTCGTGCTGGCGGGCGGCGGCGGCACTTTCAAGCGCGGCCGCTACCTGAAGCTGGGGATCGGGCCCGAGTACTCCGACCCGCCCGATCCGCACACGCGCCTGCTGACGTCGCTGGTCAATCAGTTCGGCGCGGGCGCGACCGTCTTCGGCGATCCCCGTTACCCCGGCGAGCTGCCGAGCTTCCTCGGCTGAGACCGATCGCGGGCGGCGCGGTTACGGCACGGCGATCACGCTCGTCCACTGGGCGATGTGATTCGAGGTGCCGATGTCCTGGAACGGCAGGCAGAACGCGGCGGCGCTGGGATCCTCGCCGCGCGCGAGACGGCCGGTATCCACCGCCACCATCCAGATGAGCGTGCCGTTCGGCAACAGCTCGTGCGTCGACGCGGGCGGCGGCGACGGGCGCAAGCCATACCGGCGCAGCGACGAGAACGTCAGCCACAAGATCTGGCTGTCGGCCGAGGTGTGAAACGAGAACGGGTTCCATTTCGGGTACGACGTGCCGAGATCCGGGACGCCGCGGTCGGCAACGCCGGGCCGGTTGGCGGCGGCCAGCTCCACCGGCGTGGGAGCCGCCGCGCTGCCGAACGGGACCGCCCACAGCCGCGCGCTGGGATCGGTGTCGGCGTTGCAGGTGCGGTCGTAGGTCTTTCCCGCCGGACAGGTCGACTCGTCGAAGACGACGAAGGCGCCGTCGGGCGCGATGGCCGGGTAATACCGATTCTTCCCCGCCACCGATGGAACCAGCGCGCGCGGCGCCGACCAGACGCCGGCGCTGTCGCGTTCGACGTAGCTGATCGCGCCCTGTTCGGGCGCCTGATCGATGTGCGTGACGCCCACCTCCGTGAAGGCGATGCGGCTCCCGTCGAGGGACCAGTCCGGGTGGTCCGCCTGGATTCCGCCGAGCGGGATCGAACCCGTGCGCGCGCCTGTGGCGCCGTCGAACAGCATCAGGTCCCTCTCGCCGCCATCGCCGAAGACGCCCACGAAGGCAGAGCCGTCCGGACCCCATGACTCGAAGGTGCTGCGCTGGGCGAGCGGGAACGGCACGACCGGCGCGCGGCGCGCGACGTCGTACAACAGCGCGTCGCCGTCGATGCTGACGCTCGAGCCCGGGTTCATCTTGCTGGTGGTCAGCACCATCCTGGCGCCGTCGCGCGACAGCGCGTGACAGCCCACGCAGAACACCGTCGGATCGCCGCTGGCCTCCGGTCCCAGGAAGCGCTCTGCCTGGATGCGGGAGGCGTCGCCGAAATTCCAGCGCATGACCGCCGAGCCCTGCGACGTCGTCCAGTAGTAAAGCACGCCGCGCAGGTCGGCCGGCGCGAAGCGCAGCGACTGCATGGCGCTGGTGCCCACGGCCGTGCCCGCGTCGTCGGTCGCCCGGACCGCCAGCGCCAGCACCGAGCCGCCGCGGTTGGTCTCGGCCAGGCCCGTCCACACGTCACGCGTCGGCATGTACAAGCAGCCTGGATCGGCGTCGTTTCCGACCGGCGCGCAGCGGGTGTACGCGCGCACGTCGGTCAGATCGTTCGTGAACGCGACTTCGTAGAGCGTGTTGGCGGCGGCGCCGCTCCGGAAGTGCACCTCGATCTCGAACAGGTTCGGCGGCAGCAGCACGCCGTCGTTCGGGTAGACCAGCTCGGGGGCGCGCGCGGCGTCCGCCGGCCCCGTGAAGGCGCCGGCCGGCGCCGCCGGCAGCGGGGCCGCGCCCGCCGGCAGCGGGGCGTCCACGGCCAGGACGAAGCGCACGCGCAGGTGGGCCGTGGCCATCGCGCCTTGCCAGGTCACGCGAACCGTCGTCTCGCCCCCGAAGCGCGTGCCGGTGGTGGCGGCCCCGGTCGCGTCCACGCTCGCGAGCAGCGGGTTGTCGGAGCTCCAGGTCCCGGCGGTGGTCACGTCCGTCTCGTGGCCACCGACGGTCCCGTAGGCGTGAAAGCGCGCCGTGGCGGGCGAGCCGTTCTGGATGCTCACCATCACCTCGGCCGGCTCCACCCGCAGGGCCGACGGCGCCGCGCCACCGACCACGAAGTCGGTCTTGCACGCGCCCAGACCGGCGGCGACGACCGCGCCCAGCGCGAGGGCCGCCGGATGCGGGCGCGCGCCCATCAGAACCGCACCCCCGCCGTGGCGCCCAGCGAAAGCTCGACCCGCGGCAACGCGCGGACACCGACCGGCTCCGACGAGGTCACCAGGCGCTGGGCGGTCCACCCGAACGCGGAGGCCCCCAGGCCCACCACCACCCGACCGCGCGTCCAGGTTCCGTCGAGTCCACCCGTCAGCCCCGGAGAAAGACCCGCCGTGGTCATGTCGCGCTCGAACCCGGTCCCCGACGCGAAGACGAGACCCAGGACCGGACCCGCGTGAAGGTCCAGCTGAAAGCGCCCCTCGGCGAAGCGCCGCGCGAGCTCCAGCGCCGCGCCGGCGCGCGCCCAGCGAGCGCGCCCGTCACCGAGATCGTTCTCCTGCGGCCACATGCCGAACAACAGCAGCCGCCCGCCGAGGCGCGGGCCCCACAGACCAACGGTCAGGCGTGCCGACGGCGACAGCGCGCCGTCGGCCAGCGTGACCGCCGGGCCGACGGCGATCTCGATGGCAAGCGACGTCGGGGCGACGACCGGAGGCGGAACCGCCACCACCACCGCGGCAGGCGGAGGGGCCGCGGCGGCGGGCGGCGGGCGCGCCGGCAGCGTGGGCGCCGGCACCCGCTGCGGTCGCTGCTGGGCCTCCCACGCCGCGATGACCACCGCCACCACGTTGGCCCGATCCGCGCACGACACGTCCAGCGTCAACACCCGCTCGCCGATCGGCGTCCCGTCGGCGGCAGTCAGGCGCACCCGCAGTCTGTTCCCTTCGGCGCTGATCGCCGCCCGCTCGCGCGCGGCGCTCTCGTCGGTCGGAGCCAGCAACGCGCCCAGGCGCGCCTCCACCTCCGTGGCCGACGGGCAAGCCGTTGCGCTCTCGACGGCGACGCGGCTGCCGCCCCCGCCCTGCAGGACGAAAAGGCCGAGGAGCGCGAGCTCAGTCACTGAGGGCGTGTCCCGCCGAGGCGGCGAACCGCCCGCGCGGGAACCGCCGCAGGTACTCTTCCAGATCTGCGCGGGCGCCCGTCTCATCACCCAGGCGCGACCGGCACGAGCTGCGGCCGTAAAGCGCGCGCTCGACCACGATCCCCGTCGCCGACGGCGCGGCCAGTACCGCGTCGAAGTCCAGCGCGGCCCCCGCAGGATTGCCGCGCGCCGCGCGCAGCTCGCCACGCAGAAGCTGCATCTCCACCGTCCGCGGAAGGCGCGCGAGCGGCGCCGCTTCCAGCCGCGCCAGCGCCCGCCCCTTCCGCCCCAGCGCCAGCAGCGCGTCGATGCGGGCGGCGGTCGCCTCGGGCGCCAGCACGCCCTTCGGATAACGGTGGTCATAGCGATCCAGAACGCGAAGCGCGCGCCGGGGCGCCCGATCCTGTCGCAGCGCCTCGATCGCCCCGCCCAGCAAGCGCGACTCCGCCACCACCGGCTCGGGCATCTCCGCCGGCGCCGGCTTCGGCGACAGGTGAACCCGCGCCCCGTGGACGGGCGCCGGCGCGGGCGAGGGCTCGGGAATCGGCTCTATCGTCACCGGCGACGGCGACGGCGACGGCATGGCCGGCCCGCGGCGCTGGTCGCGCGCGGGAGCCCCGATCGGGTCGCGGAATCCCAGCCAGCGCTCGACCACCTGGCGCACGGGCACGAAACCCGTCACGCCGACCGCCGCCCCCACCGCGCTGCCCGCAAACAGGATCAAGGCGCCGACGGCTCCCACCGCCCACAGCCGCCACCCGCTGGCGCGCCCAACCACCACCGTGCGCCGCTCGATGCGGGCCGCGATCCGCGCCCGCGCCGACGGCGCCAGCCGTGGCGGCGCCGTGTTCAACAGACGAAGCATGTGCGAGGCGGTGATCTCCGCCGGATCCTCGGTTGTCGCCCCCGCTGCCAACGGCCTTGGTGTCCCAAGCTCGATCATGACGCCTCCCCCCGCTCCTGCATCGCGCGCAGCCGCTCGAGGAACCGCGCGCGGGCCCGGTGCAGTTGCACCCACACCGTGGCCAGCTTCGTCCCCGTCAGCGTCGCGATCTCCTCGCCCGACAGACCCTCGATCTCGAACAGGACCAGCACCTCGCGTTGCTTGCGCTCCACTCCCTCCAGCGCCGCATAGACCGTCCGCGACGCCTGCTTGCGTTCCAGCTCCTCGACCGGCGTCGGCCGCGGCGTCGGGATGTCGCCAGCGAAGTCGCCGGTCAGACCCCGCAGCCAGCGCGTGATGCGCTGCTTGCGGCGCTGCCGGTGTACGACGCGCTCCGTGATTCGGTACAGCCACGTCGAGACCTTGGCCTGGGCGCGCCACTCCGGCAGCCGGCGCTGCACCACCATGAAGACGTCGTGAACCACGTCCTCGGCGTCGATTGTGGGACCACCGAGGCGCATCACCCAGCGCTCCACCTGGACCGCGTAGGTCCGGTACAGCGAATCGATGTCCACCGCGGCCGGCGATGCATCGAGGAGTGGGTCGCGCTCGCTCTTCATGGCAACGGCAATCGACATGTTAGCCTCAACCCAGTGCCGGGCGGGGCCGATTTCCTTACGTCGTGGGACAGGGAAGATTTGATTCTGACCCGCCGCGGCGTCTTCGCCAGTCCAGCGTGCGGAAAATGAAAGGTCCGGGTCTTCTCCGGAGACGAGGCCACGGATGATCCGCACCGGTTTCCCGGACCGCTGCGTCCGATGTGTGCTGACCTGCGCCGCCGGGCTGGCCGCGCTGGCCGCGCTGGTGTGGCCGGCGCCGGCCGCCGCGCAGGGCTTCACCATCAGCGCGCAGTCGGGCCTGGACACCGTGCGCGCCGTGCGCGCCGCCGACTGGTGGCTGAGCGGCGTCGGGCTCATCGATCTCGACGGTGACGGCGACCTGGACGTCTTCCTCAGCTCGCACGGCTCGTACGGCGCTCTGGCGGCCGTCAACGACGGCAAGGGACACTTCACGGTCGCCGCCGGCACCTACCCGGACACCGAGCTGCTCTTGCCCTGCGATCTGGACGAGGACGGCAAGATCGATTTCGCCGCGACCTACTCCGACGGCGGCGCGAAGTGGTGGCTGAACCGAAGCACGCCGGGCGGCATGCTGTCGTTCCTGGGCACCATGGTCACGCGCGACGGAGGCCAGGCGCGCCAGCAGGCTCTGGTCGACATCGACGGCGACGGCAAGCTGGACTGGTTGCGCGGCGCGGGCGCCGGCGTGCTGTTCGATCTCGGCGACGGCAAGGGCGGCTTCGCGGCCGCCAGCCGCACGCTGGCCAACCCGGGCGGCGAGGAGATCGCCGTCATCCCGGTGGACATCGACGGCGACGGCGACGAGGACCTGCTGGTCAACTTCGGTCGCTACGACACCTACGGCCCCAACGGAGCCTCGCGCCTGTACCGCAACGACGGCGGCGGCACGTTCACCAACGTGACCACCCAGGCGGGGCTTTACGAGATCGGCCTGGCGGTGAAGGGCGTGGGCGACTTCGACCAGGACGGCGACACGGACATCATCGCCCTCGAGAAGCTCGCCTTCCCGCACACCATCTTCCTGAACGACGGCAAGGGCAACTTCACCCGCAAGGCCGGCGCCGTCGACGGGCCGACCGGCACGGCCGAGTACGGATCGTGGGGCCTGGCCGCGATGACCGATCTCGACAACGATGGCCTGCCCGACATCGTCGTCGACGGGCGCAACTACCTGCACGTGCTGCGCGGGACGGGCGGCGGGTCGTTCTCGTACGTCAACAAGACCTGGGGCGGCATCGTCGACATCGCGGAGGCCTCCGTGGACAACGGCTTCTCCTTCGGCGACATCGACGGGGACGGCGACCTGGATCTGATCGGGTACAAGACCATCGACCCGCGGCGCGACCTGAACGTCTACGTCAACAATCTGCCCGCCCAGAACTGGATCAACGTGCGGCCCGTCGGCGTCAGCGGCAACAAGGCCGCCGTGGGCGCTCAGATTCGCGTCTACGCCGCCGGCGGCGATCAGCTGCTGTGGTTCGAGGAGGTGGTCTTGTACAACAAGCAGGTCCAGCAGGCCTATTACGCGCGCGGCGAGACCGAGCGCCATTACGGCCTGGGCGCGCGCGCCTCGGTGGACGTGACAGTGACCTTCTCCCCGTCGCACAAGCAGGTCCGACAAAACGGCGTCGCGGCGGGGACCACCGTGCGCATCAGTGAGGACGGCGCTGGCGTCGTCGTGCCGCCGCCGACCCCGGTGGCGGACGCGGGCACGCCGCCAACTCCCGGCGACGGGAGCGGCGGTGCCGCCGGGACAGGCGGCGGTGGCTCCGGCGGGTCAGGACCGGGCACCGGCGACATGCCCGCGACCGGCGCGCCCGGAACAAGCTCCGGAACCGGTGGATCGGCGGCCCGCCCACCGCAAGCGACCGGGACCGTGACCGGCGGATGCGCTTTGGGCGCCAGCGCCCACCGACCCGGCGCGATCGCTCCGTTGGTGGGCGCGCTGGCGTTGCTAGGCCTTGCGGCCCCGCGGCCCGCCCGGCGCCGGAGGCGGCGATGAGAGCCTTCGCGAGAGTGGCGCTGGTCCTGCCGCTGGCGACGGTCGCGTGCGTCTCCAGCGAGATTGGCAATCCGCCCGGCGGTGGCGGCGCCGGCGCGTCCGCGACCGGCGCGGGCGGAACGACGATGGGTGGCACCGGCACCAGCGGCAGCGGCGGCGCCTCGGGCGCGGCGGGCGCCCCCGCCGGCGGGGGCATGCCGGAGAACACCAGCTTCGCTTCCGGCGTGCGCGTTCACCTGCAGCGCACGTACGGCGCGCCGAAGCTCGTCTCCTTCGGTCTGCCCGTTCCGCCGGGCGCCGTGAAGAACGCCTCCGACGTCCGCTTCAGCGTGAGCGGCGCCGCGACGACCGCCAGCGTGAAGGCGCTGCTCGCCGAGCACGACGCGAACGGCGCGCCGATCGGCGTGCGCGCGCTTCTGGTCCAGCTCCCGGCCACAATCCTCGCCGGCGACAGCGCCGACGTGGACGTCACCTGGAGCGGCGGCGCCGGTGCCGCCGCCAGCGGCGCCATGACGCTGTTCGCGTCCGCCGACGTCAGCGCCGACGCGCCCGAAGTGGTCCCCACCGCGACCCGATCGATCACGTCAATGGGCGGCACGAACCTGCTGGTCGCCAGCACCCCCGTGATGAGGACCCTCTTCACCGGCCACGAACCGCGCGTGCTGGCGACGTTCCCCGACGGCTATCTCGCCGCCACCGGCCTGCTCGGGCACCAGGTCACCGACGGCGCCGCCGCGGCCCCCGACAGCGCCGGCCTGTCTTTTCTCTCCGACCAGGTCAAGCGGTTCGGCGCCTCCGCGATGTACGCCGAGGACTATCCCGTCAATCCCGACAGCATCGTCGATCCGGTGGTGAACTATGAAGGCTGGCTCTACGATCGCTGCGCCACCTTCCTGACGTTCTACACGCACACCGGCGACGCGCGCTTCCTTCGCCATGCGTACCGGAGCTGCTCGTACTACGCGAGCAAGATCGTGCTTGCGGGCGCGAACGCCGGCACCTTCAGCGGCAAGCCCGACCCCGACAGCAAGTACTCGCACCTGCGCGGGCTCTACGCCTACTACGCCCTCACCGGCGACGAATCGGCGCTGGCCGCCGGCCAGGCCATCGCCGCGCTCTGGCTCCAGGACGACACGTTCGTCGGCCCTTATCGGATGGGTCACCTGCGCGGCGTCGACAAGCTCTGGACGGAGCGCCTCCTCGGGACCAGCCTCGAGGGCCTGTACTACGGACACCGCCTGACCGGCGACGTCCAGTACCTGGCGGCCTTCAAGCAGATGCTGGACACGGCCACCCGCCACATCACGGGTGACGCCGCCGCGCTCGCGTCCATCAACCCGGGTGTGGGCCCGTTCCCGCCGCAGAACTGCTTCATCCACTCCGCCCTCCAGCACGACGAGGGCGCCGCCACCGATCCCTGGTGCTCGATCTGGATGAGCGAGCTGACCATCGATTCGCTGCTGCAGTACCAGGCGCAGACGAAGGATCCGCGCGTCGACGAGATCTTCGTGCGGCTCGTCCGCTTCCTGCGCGACGTCGGCTCGCAGTACGTCGTCGCCGACGTCGAGGGCGACTCGTTCCTCAATCCCAAGTCCTGCTACGACCCGACCGCCGGCAACGTCCGCCGCCTCTCGCCGCTTTACGGCTCGGGCCTGGACGCGGCCCAGATGCGCCACAACTTCGGCCTCTCCGACGACGTCGAGCACTGCACGGACGCGACCGCGCTCACCGCCGCCGGCATCCGCGCGCTGGTGCGCCAGGGAAAGTTCGCCGACAACCCGATCGGCCCCTTCGCCAGCGAGGGTGAATCGTTCGTGGCCCTGCACCACGAGTTCGCCGCCTGCGCCAAGCAGACCTTCGCCGATTGGACCCGGCCGCATCGCGATCCCGCCACCTGGACCAGCGCCGATCTGGCCCGCGGCCTCGCCGACCCGGCCAAGTTCGTCTCCGACAACTTGATCGGCTACCCGAAGTACGTGTCGACCCCGCAACGAAAGCTCTCCTGGTGGTTCAACATGTCGATGCTCCAGTTCGGCCTGCTGGCGGACGCGGGCGTGAAGATCCCGGCGCTGCAGCCCGGCCGCATCCAGCCCGCGGGCTGCAAGTGAGCAAGCCCCGCCTCGCCGCCGCCACCGCCTTCCTCGCGCTCGCCATCTCGGCGGGACGTGCCGCGGCCACCGCCTACGTGGTCGCGCCCACGGGGGACGACAGCGCCGCCGGGAGCTCCGCCGCGCCCTGGAGGACGCTGCAGAAAGCAGCCGGCAAGGTGATGGCCGGCGACACGGTCACCGTGCGCGACGGGACCTACGCCGGATTCGCGTGCAACGGGCGCAGCGGAACGGCCACGGCCCGCATCGTCTTCACGGCCGAGAACAAGGGCGGCCCGAAGATCACGTCGCCGGGAGTGGGTGCCGACGACCAGGACTTCATCCAGCTCGCATCGTGCAGCTACGTGACCATCGACGGCTTCGAGGTCTCGGGCGCGCCGCGCTCGGGCATCGCGATCCTGGGCAATGCCAACGACGGCTCCGACGCGCGCGGCGTGGTGATCCAGAACAACCACAGCCACCACAACGGAGGGCCGGTCGCCCATGGCCGGCACGACGGCATCTTCAGCGGCTTCGCGCTCGACCTCACCATCCAGAACAACGAGGTCCACGACAACAGCGAGCACGGCATCTACGTCTCGAACGCCGCCGACAACCCGATCATCCGCCGCAACCACGCGCACGACGTCGGCGTGAACTGCGTCCAGATCAACGCCGACCTCTCGACCGGCGGCGACGGGCTGATCTCCGGCTGGCTCATCGAGGACAACGTCGTCCACGGCTGCGGCTCCGCCGGTTTCAACCTGGACGGCGCGATCCGCGGCGTCATGCAGAACAACCTGGCGTACGACTGCGCGAAGGGCGGGGTCACGCTGTTCCAGGGCGACGGCGCCCAGGCCTCGCACGACAACCTCATCGTCAACAACACCATCTACAATCCCGGCGGATCGCGGGCGGCGTTGCAGGTCGCCAACGGCGCCAACAACAACGTCGTCTTCAACAACATTCTTTACGCGCAGGCGATCGGGCTCGAGATCCAGACGGTCACCGGGCTGGTGCACGACTACAACTTCGTCTCCAGCTACGCGGGCGGCGTCGCGGCGGCGCACGAGACGACGGCGGCTCCGGCGCTGCTGTTCATGAACGTCCCCGCCCGCAACCTGAGCCTCGCCCCGGCTTCCCCGGCGGTGGGCAGCGGCGTGGCCACGCTGGGGGGCAAGGCAGCGCCCGCCGTGGACATCGAAGGCAACGAGCGCCCAGCCGCCGGCGCCCCCGATCGCGGCTGCTTCGAGGGGAGCACGAACGGCCTCGGTCTCACGATCGGAGAAGGCCCGAGCAGCGGCGGAACCGACGCCGGGACCGGAACGGGTCGCGCGACGGGGGGCGGCGCCGTGACGAGCTCGGACGCGGCGACGATGACGAGCACACCACCGGGAACGAGCAGCTCACCCGGATCAGGTGGCGGCGCGACGGGAACGGGCGGTGCGGCGGCTGGCGCTGCCGCCGGGACCTCGGAGCTCACCGGCTGCGCCTGCCGCGCCTCCAAACCCGGAGCTCCGGGATCCTGGGCCGCGCTGGGCGTCATGGTGCTCGCCTTCGCGCGGCGCCGCCGGCGCGGCCAGCCGTAGGCCGACCGAACCCCGCCCAGCGCTCACCACCCGCCTGACCGCGCGGTGGTCGTGCAAGTGCGCGAACGACCGAGGGAAGTCGTCATTGGCCCGACCCTGGCGGCGTTTTTAAATCGGCGGTCGGACCAATTGCCTTTTGATCACAACAGCTTGACCTATGTTACCGGTATCGAGGTACATTAGGAACATGCGAGCAACGGCTCTTGGTCTGATGTTGATCGCAGCGGGTTGCTCCGGCGCGATCGGAGACTTTCCGAGCGGACCCGGCTCTGAGCCTGGTGGCTCGGGGCCTGGCACCACGGGCGGCGGCGGTGGTCCGGTTGCGCCCGTCGGGCCCGGCGCCGAGATGCCCAGCCCGCGCCTGCTGCGACAGCTGACGCTCAGCGAGTACCGCAACACCGTCGGCGATCTGCTTCAGATCAGCAACCCCGACACGACCAATATTCCGGCCGACGTGCCCGTGCGCGGCTTCACCACCAATACCGCCAGCGCGTTCATCGATCAGAGCAACGTCGACCGCTACCAGTCGGTCGGCGGCGCCCTGGCCGACCGCGCGATCACGGAGTCCTTCGCGAAGCTGGTTCCCTGCCAGACGACGGACAGCGCCTGCGCCGGCAAGTTCGTCGAGACGTTCGGCCTGCGCGCCTTCCGCCGCCCGGTGACCCCCGACGAGAAGACGCGCTACCTGGCGCTGTTCGATCCCACGCTGACCGGCGGCGACTTTCCGACCGGCGTCGGCCTGGTCATCAAGACCATGCTGATCTCGCCCTTTTTCCTGATGCGCAGCGAGCTCGGCGATCAGATGAACAACGGCCAGATCGTGTTGACGCCGTACGAAATCGCCAGCGCGCTGTCGTACGGTTACACGGGCTCGATGCCCGACGACGCGCTCTTCGCCGCCGCGCAGAGCGGGGCGCTGGCGAGCAAGAGTGAGATCGAGACGCAGGCCCGCCGGTTGGTGGCGTCGGACCGCGGGCGGGCGCGCATCGCCGCCTTCGCCGGCGAGTGGATGGAGGCCTCGCGCGCGTTCGTCGCGACCAAGGATCCGATGACCTTCCCGGCGTTGAAGGACGCCGCGACCAGCGCCGCCATCGTCGACGCGATGAAGGCAGAGTCCGATGCCTTCTTCACCAGCGTCGCCTACGACGGGACGAAGAAGTGGGACGAGCTGTTCTCGGCCAATTACACCTTCGCCAACGATCGCCTGGCGGCGTACTACGGGCTGCCGATGCCGGGGTCGCCGGACAAGGCCGTGAAGGTGACGCTGCCGGCGGGATCGCCCCGCGGCGGGCTGCTGACGCTGGGGATGTTCCTGTTCGGCCACGCTCGCGCCGACCAGTCGTCGCCCACGCAGCGCGGGCACGTCATCCGCGCCAACATCTTCTGCACCGACGTGGCGCCACCGCCGCCCGGCGTGGACGCCACCGTGAAGCCGGGCACGCCGGGCAACACCGGCCGCGAGCAGATCGAGGCGCTGACCGGATCGGGCAGCTGCAACGCCTGCCATAGCCTGATGAACCCCATCGGATATGGGCTGGAAGGCTTCGACGGCGCCGCGCAGGTGCGCACGATGGATCACGGGGAGATGGTCGACACCTCGGGCGTCATCAACGGCGTGTTCGCCCAGCCGCTCGCCTTCAACGGTCCTCGAGCGCTGTCGACGATCGTCGCTGGCAACAAGGACGCGCAGGCCTGCCTGGCCAAGAACTATTACCGGTACGTGCGCGGGTTCGACCCGATACAGACCGGCGTCAGCGCGGACGGCAACGCCGTCGAGCTTTTGGGGCGGGACTTCGCCAGCGGCAACCTGGACATGACGGAGATGTTCGTGCGCGTGGCGCTGCAGAACTCGTTCACCGTTCGTCGGTCCGTGGAGGCTTTGAACCGATGACAAAGATCATCAGACGGCGGGGCATCCTGAAAGGCCTGGCGGCCAGCGGCCTCGCGGCGCCGCTGGGCCAGCTGTTCCGAATGCACACCGGACGCGCGGCGAGCGCGGCGCCGGTGCCGAAGGTGGTGTTCTTCTACACCCCGTGCGGCGTCGAGCTGCCGCTGTGGCACCCGACGCAGACCGGAACGACGTTCACGTTGCCGCGCCTGTCGGCGCCGCTGCAGCCGCTGGCATCGGAGTGCATCTTCATGGACGGCATCTCGATGGTGCCGCTGACCGATCACCAGGGCGGGTCGCAGCAGATGCTGGCCGGCGACGACAGGGACGTCAAGACGATCGACCTGCAGCTGGGAGATTTCCTGCAGCAGATGACGCCGATCCGTTTTCTGGAGCTGGGCGTTCAATCGCGCATCAGCAAGGGCGGAACGCCCACGGTCCCGCACCCGCACTTCACGCGCGAGTCGCTGGCTCACGAGATCTTCGCCGAGGACAACCCGCTGGCCGCCTTCGGTTCGACGTTCATGAGCGGCGCGACCAGCAGCACGCCGAGCACGACGCCCGACGCGATGGCGGCCGTGATGCGGCTGGCGAAGCAGCGCAAGAGCATGCTGGACATCGCCACCGCGGATCTCGGGTCGCTGTCCAGCAAGCTGCCGAACTCGGAGAAGAACAAGATCGCGTCGTACACCGACGCGATCCGGTCGCTGGAGATGCGGCTCACCGATCCGGCCAACCTGCCCAACACGGCGATGTGCACGGATTTCTCCAGCTTCAACCCGACCATGTTCACCGTCCCGCCGGTGGGCGATCCCAACCAGGCGAGCTATGAACAGACCGCCAGCCAGGGGACGGTCGCGGACCTGCAGATGGAGGTCGCGCGACTGGCGCTGGCCTGCGGCCGCACGCGCGTGGTGACCTTGCTGTACGGGCACACCAACGCGCACAACCCGATCCAGGGGCTGGGGCCGTTCGGCGTGCACGACGCTTCTCACTACAATGCCCCGCCCGGACAGCTGACGGGCAACGCCACGCCGGAGCAGGTCAACGCCAAGCTGACCGCCTGGCGCAACTACCGCGAGTGGTACGCGCAGAAGCTGGCGCAGTTCGTGACGGCGATGAAGAACACACCCGATCCGATGGGCGGCTCGCTGCTGGACACGACGATCATCCTGCACTGCTCGGAGCTGGGCGACGGCGGCCCGCACAAGACCGATCGCGTGCCGTTCGTGTTCATCGGCGGCCGCGCCTATGGGTTCAAGCTGGGCCAGGCGCTGAACTTCAACGGCGCCGTGCCGGCGTACACCGCGGGCGCGCACAGCGGGCAGCGCTATATGTCGCACTCGCCGCTGCTGACCATCGTCGCGCAGAAGATGGGCCTGCCGCTGACGGGCAAGTTCTTCGGGTTCTCCGGCCCGCAGGCACTGGACCCGGCTGGCCTGAACATCCTCTCCAGCTAGCTCGCGAGCTGTTCCTTCACGTTCCGTCGCGAGCTCTCTCGCACGCTGACAGCGCGGCGGCCTGCATCGGCACACCGCCCGTTACCGCAGCGCGGAGCTCGCGACTGACTCTGGATCGCGCGGCGCCGCCGAGGAGATCTTCTCCGCGCATCGTGCGTCTGCAGGCTCCGGAGGTCGCCATGAAACGTCCCATCTTCGAGCTGTTTGTCGCCGCCCTTTGCCTGTCCCTGCCTTTGTCCCGCGCCGCCACCGCCGCCGATGACTTCAACCGGCTGCCCACCGTCAAGGGCGACGCGCCGAGCCCACTGCTGCTCCGGATCGTGAAGTACGAGGGATCCACCAACGGCTCGATCACCGTCGACGTCAAGAACCCCACCGGCCAGCCCCAGGATTTTTCGGCCAAAGGCGTCTACTTCGTCCCCCAGGGCAACGCCAACGACGCCCCCCAGCGCCTGGGCGCCGTCGGTCCCTTCAAGGTGCTCGGTGAACGCGGCGCCGAGCGGCGCGAAGAGATCACCATCGCGCCGGGCGCAGTCGAGCGGATGGCCCTGGACGTCTACTGCATCGACTCGCACAGGGCGAGCCCGGGCCCGGCGACTTCGTTCCGCGTCGCCAAGGACCGCGTCCCCCCGGTGCTGATGCGGGCCATCGACAGCGACGCCACGCACGCGGCCAGCGCCTATGGAGGCGTGTCGGCGGCGCGGGCCAAAGCGGCAGTGCAATCGGAGGTCTGGAAGAACCGCGACAAGCAGTGGATCGAGCTCGACGGAGAGGGCCGGCAGGAGACCGGCAAGCGGCGCTGACGGGTCGGCCCACTTCCATCCGGCTGGTTAGTTCGCTATCGTCCGAACGGCGAGGATGTGGAGTGAGCCGCGTTTTTCAATCACCGGGCTGGCGATCGTGCTGGCGGCCGTGGGTGCGCTTGGTTGCGGCAAGGGCTGGGGCGGGCGCTGCGCGGCCGGCGACGACTGTCTCTACTCGCGCGACGAGTGGACGCTGATCCAGTCGCTGGCCAACGTATCGAAGGACCCGCCACCCGCCGACGATTCGAACGAGCTGCTCGCGCGCGTGCTCAACGGTGATGCGGGAGGCGTGGCGGGGACGGACCAGATCCGAGCCGTTTGGGACGGCGTCCAGGCGGCGAGCAGCTCCGACGAATTGCCAGCCATCGTCCGCCTCGGCTGGCGCCTCTATCACGATCCGCGATTCTCCGGCGACGGCAACACGCCCAAGGACTCTGTCGGACGCGAGACCCTCCCGCCGCGCGGCACCGGGCAGATTGGCGTCTCCTGCGCCTCCTGCCACGATCCGGCCCGCTATGGCGCGGATTTCACCTCGCTGCCGCCGAACGTATCGAACGGCGCCGGCTACTACGACGTCAACGGGCAGCAGACTCTGAACGTCGCCCGATTCTTCCCGGTCTATTACTGGAACGGGCGCGCCGATTCGCTGTGGTCGCAGGCCGCGCAGGTGATGGAGAGCGCGGTCTCGATGCACGGGCGCCGGGAGAAGACGCTGTGGCTGATCGCGCAGTGCTATTCGAACACCCTGGATTTCGTCCAGGCATTCGCCGACGAACCGGACATGCGGCCGTCAATCGATCACGTCACGATCGACGAGATCACGGCGGCGGCCCCCTTCTTCGTCGTGCCGTCGCCGGCGATGGCCACGACCGTCGAATTCCAGAATAGCTACAGCCTGGCGCGGACCTGCAATTCAAGGATCGCGAATGACCTGGCCGAGCGCGTGCATCGGAAGGTCGCCAAGGCGATCGCGGCGTACGAGTGGTTTCTGACCAGCGACGGCTCGCGCTTCGATCGCTTCGTCGCGGCCGGACCATCGTCAGCGCTGTTGACGGCGTCGGAAAGGCGCGGGCTCAAGCTGTTCGTCGGCCACGCGGGCTGCGTGAACTGTCACAACACCAGCCTGTTCTCCGACCGCAAGTTCCACAACATCGGCGTGGGTCAGACCGGCGATCACGTGCCGACGGTGGCGGTCTGCACCAAGGGCCGGGACTGCGACTGCAGCCCGACCGCGCCGCCTGGCGACGACGGGGGCGTGCCGGACGCGGGTGCGACAGGCGCCCCCGACAGCCTGGCCGTGGGCGGCAAGTGCCTGCCAGCGGGGGCCTATGCCGGTATGCAGAGGCTGCACGCGGACAACACCGTCGACAAGATGTCCCCTACCATCTTCCGCCGTTGCTCCGATCCCGGCGATCCCCAGCAACGCTACGGCTGCCAGGTCGAGAACGGACCCAACGACTATCCCAACCCCGGCGTCGACCGCCCGCCGGCCCGCTGGCTGGGGGCGTGGCGCACGCCCAGCCTGCGCGACGTCGCCATGACCGCGCCATACATGCACGACGGGTCGCTGGAATCGCTCTCCGACGTGGTCTGGCACTATGACCAGGCCGCGGCCGGTGAGGGGATGGGGACATCCGAGCTGGCGCCGCTGAACCTCACCCAGCAAGATCGCGCGGATCTGGTGGCGTTCCTCGGCACGCTGACGGGACAACCGGGCCCTTCGCTGCTCGTGTCTCCGCCCGACGCGGCGCCCAGCTGCCCGGCCGTCGCTGTCGACGCCGGTCCCAGTTGCGCAAACGACGCCGGCTCGGACGCCGGGACGGACGGTCCGTGAGGCGCCGGCCGACAGCGCCGTTGCCGGCCGGTCGCCCGACGGCGCTGGCCGTCGTGGCGGTTCTCATCGCGGCCGGCGCCGGGCGGGCGGCGCACGCGCAACGATCGCCGCCGCCCCTTCCACCGCCTGCTGCTCCGGCCTTCGCCGAGGATTCGACCCCGCCCGAGGAAGACCCGCTGGCGGCGCAGATCCGCCAGAACGAGGAGCTGGCGGCACGCCGCCGCCCGACGGTGACTTTGAACGGCTACGTCGACTTCGGGTTCTACGCCGTCGAGGGCGACGGCAGCGGCGTGCGCCAGGATGTGCTGCACACGTATCCTGGGTACCCGGGCTACGCGTGGGTGTTCCCGGGCGACCTGCTGGCACCCGCGATCAACACGCGCGGCGAGGTGGCGAACCTGGGTGACCTGCCCGGCGTCGATCGCTATGACCCGATCCACTCCGGCGCGCCGGGCTTCATCGTCAACGAGCTCAACCTGCGGCTGCGCGCATCCCCGGTGCCCACCGCGATCATCACCGGCAGCTTGAACTTCACGCCCCGCACCGGCGGCAACTTCGCGCTGGGCGACATGTTCGACGTCGATCTGGCGCAGCTGGAATGGCTGCCCACGGAATCGCAGCGCACGTCGATCTTCGTCGGCAAGATCGAGTCGGTGCTGGGGATCGAGTATCGCCAGCGCAAGTCCGACCAGCGCTTCGGCGTCACCCCGTCGCTGATCGCGCGCTATACCACCGGCACCGCGCTGGGGGTCAAGGTGCGCAGCAAGTTCGGCGACGACGACTGGCTGGTGATCGCCGCCGCGCTGACCAATGGGTCGAACACCACGGAGCAGTTTTTCTTCTACGACGAGACCGCCCGCCACGCCTGGAAGACCGGCAGCGCGCGTCTCTCGGTCCGCCTGCCCCTGCCCTTCACGCTGGAGCTGGGCGCGTCGGGCAGCTACGGCGCCCAGGACCGCACCAGCAGCGATCAGCACCGGATGTGGTTCGCGGGGATCGACCTTCAGGCTCACGTTGGCCCGGTCGACGTGCTGGCGCAGTGGCTGACGGGCCGCGCGCCGGGCGACGTGACCGAGAACGCCTACTCGCTGGACTTGCACGGCGGCGGATACGTCGAGGTCCACGCCATGCTGACGTCCTCGTGGGGCGTGCTGGGCAGCGTCGGCTATCGCAGCGCGGACATCACGCTGCCCACGACGCGGGCGTATCCCAGCCGGAACTGGCGCGGCACCGTCGGCGTGCGCTGGATGATCGACACCTGGGCGATATTGAAGGCAGAATATCTGCACAACGGCGAGTACGGCGACGTCCCCACCATCCCCGACGACGTCTTCACCAGCAGCCTGGTGCTGACCTATTGAACCCGAAAGGACCACGGATGAAACATCGGCGCTGGATCGGGGGGCTGTCGCTGCTGGCCTGGCTGGCCTCGCCCCTGGCGCCGGCGCAGGCCGCGGACGCCGCGCCCACCGCCGCCGACATCACGCGCCTGGATGGGGAGATCGCGCGCCTGCAACAGGAGCTGCGCGACCAGCGCCAGCTGGTGCTGCAGCTGATGCAGATGCAGGAAGCCTTGATGCACTACCTGCACGCCGGGGGGCCCCCGCCAGGACCGCTGCCGTCCGTGCCCGGCGCGGCCCCCTCCGCGACGCCGCCATCGGGACCGGGCGTGGCCAAGGCGGGAGCGCCCGACCGGGCCGCCCTCAATCCGACCGCCTCCGTCACGGGCCGGATCCAGATCAGCGGGAAATTTCCCGCCGAGGCGTACGTTTACCTGGAGGGACCCCGTGCCGTCAGCGCCCACCCTCCCACCATCGAGATCAAGCAGAAAGACCGCCAGTTCGTGCCGGCCGTGGCGGTGGTGCCGCTGGGGGCGCACGTGCTGTTCCCCAACCAGGACCTCATCCTTCACAACGTCTTCTCCAACACGCCCGGCGACGCGTTCGACGCTGGACCGGTCAAGGCCGGACAGACGCCGAAGCCGGTCACGCTGCTCAAACCCGGGCACGTCGAGATCTTTTGCAACATCCACTCGCGCATGCGGGCGGACGTGCTGGTGGTGCCGAACGCGCACTATACGCGGGTGCGCCCCGATGGGACCTTTCACCTGCCCGGCGTTCCGGTCGGCAGCCGCCGCATCGTCCTGTGGGCCCCCGACATCAAGCCTGTCGCGCAGACGGTGGAGGTATCGCCCGACGGTGCCACCGTGAACCTGACGGCCGAGCGGCGGCCCTCGTCGCCGCACACCAACAAGCAAGGGGGCGCCTACGGCTCGTATGAGGACTGACGGCGCGCGCCCCTCGCCGCTGCGATACGCGGTGATCTTGGCCGGCCTGGGGCTGGTGGGCGTGGGCCTGTGGCAACTGGCAGCCCGGCGCCCGCCCCCGGTCGACGTCGAGAGCGAGGCGGCCGAGGTTCGGACGCGCGTCGAGCACGCCCTGCGCGCGGCGGCCGCTGGTCTCGAGCCCGCCGCCCGGACCGCCGCCGGCCTTCCGGAGCTGCGCTCTGCCTGGAAGATGGGCGCCGATCGGACGACGTTTCAGGACCTGATCGACAACGAGGATTGGTGGTCGCCGTACCGCTCCGGCTTCACGCTCTCCGCCATCGTCACCGACGGCGGCGTGGTGGCGACGCGCGGGGCCCACGTCAGCGACGCCAGCGCCAGCGCGCTGGTCACGGAGGCGCGGGCGCGCGGCGTGGCGAGCGGCGTGGTCGACAGCGCGGAGGGCCGGGCGTTCATCAGCGCGGCCGCGCGCCTGGCGCCGGGCAAGGCCGGCAACGACCAGGCGACCGGCGCCCTTCCGGTCGTGTTGCTGGGCGCGCCGCTGGATCAGGCCGTCCTGCAGCGCGCGGCGGGCGAGACCGGTGACGTCGTCGGCCTGTCGAATGGCGCCGCGCTGATAGCGGTCAGTGGTCCATCGGCGGCGCGCGCCCTGGCCGAGCCGTTGATCGGACACGAGCGCGACGGCCCGCGGTCGCTAGCCGACGGGCGGATCGCCGCCGTTTGGCAGCTGGGCCAGCGCGCGTGGCTGATCGCCGTCTCGCCGCCCTCTGCAGCGGCGCCGCGCGACCTGGGCGGCTTGTGGCTGGCGCTGGCCGGCGCCGCGATGGCGGTGGCGGCGGCGCTGCTCCGCCGGAGGCCGGCGCAGGAGACACCCGAAGCAGGCGCGCCGGTGCCTGGCCCGGAGCCTTCGGAGAGCTCCTGGCCCGCGCAACGCTCGTCGTCGGTGCCGACCTCGTCCGGCCGCGCGGCCGCGGCGCGGCCAGTCTCCGAGACGCGAGCGCTGCCGACCGCCCTGGCCAACGAAGACAACCGGGATAGCGGCGGCGACCGGGCGAGCCCCTCCTCGGTGGCCCTGGCGGCCCAGGAGCCGGCGGCGTCCGGCGGCCCGATCCGCATGGGCCGGTATCGCCTGATCGAACGCATCGGCGAGGGCGGCATGGCCGAGATCTTCTTCGCCGCCGCCTACGGCGCCGAGAACTTCGTGCGGCACTTCGTGGTCAAGCGGATGCACCCGCACCTGTCCGGCAACCGCGAAGTCGTCAACCAGTTCATCGACGAGGCGCGGTTGCAGGCGGGCCTGGTGCATTCGAACATCGTGCCCGTGTTCGACTTCGGCAAGGCCGGCCAGGAGTACTACCTGGCCCTGGAGTACATCCACGGCCGGGATCTCGGTCGCATCGTGCAACGGCACGTCGAGCTGCGCGGCGTGCCTCTGCCGGACGCCATCGCCTTCTACATCGTGCACGAGGTGCTGGACGCGCTGGCCTTCGCGCACGCGCAGACCGGCCCCGACGGACGGCCGATGGAGATCGTCCACCGCGACGTCGCGCCCGGCAACATCCTGATCTCGTACCGCGGCGAGGTGAAGTTGACCGACTTCGGGATCGCCAAGGCCGAACGCCGGGTCAGCCGCACCGAGGTCGGGATGGTCAAGGGCAACGCCAGCTTCATGTCGCCGGAGCAGGCGCGCGGCGAGATCGTCGACGCGCGCAGCGACGTCTTTTCGGCCGGGCTCGTGCTGTTCTACGCGCTGACCGGGAGGTTCTTCTATCACGGCGAGACCACGCTGAACCGGCTGATGCGCGCCGCGGTCGGCCCGGCCACGGAGCAGTTCCAGCACATCGAGCAGCTCTCGCAGATGGCCGGCAACATCCTCCGGCGCGCGCTGGCCATCGACAGCAGCCAGCGCTTCGCCACCGCCGACGCCTTCAAGCGCGATCTGGCCCCGTACGTCGGCGCCGGGACGCGCCGCGAGCTGGCCGACCTGATGGACGCGCTGTTCCCGACGTCGCAGCGGCGCGATCTGCGCGCGCAGCCCGAACAGCCGACCACGCGCTGACGACCGCGCTCAGTTGCCGGTGATCGTCACCGTGTCGGTCACCATCTTGCCGTTCACCATCGCCGTCGCCTGCAGCGTGTTGGCGCCCGCGCCCAGCATGACACCGGGCCAGATGAAGATGTGGTCGGTCGCCGTCTTCGCCGGCTGCGCCGTGCCGTTCACGGTCAGGTTGGCCGCCGTTCCGTTCGAGTAGACCTTGACCTGGTACATCCCGGCCGGCCGCGTCGCCCAGCGCCGTTCGGTGATGTACACGAACGGCTCCGACGACCAGTTCGCCTTGTAGAAGAAGAAGGCGTCCTTCTTCGTCTTGCGGTCGTACGTCACCAGGCCCTTGTCGTTGCGGCCGGGCGTGTCGCCCTCGTTGCGGCTGTCGACGGCGAAGTCGAACAGGTTCCACAGCAGCGATCCCCACAAGAAAGGCCGCGTGCTGATCGCCTTCCAGTGAATCTCGTGGAGCAGGCACTGGTACTCCTCGGAGTGATCCATCACCTTGGGAGTGGCCGTGTGGATGGTGATGCCGGCGCCGGCGCCGTACTCGCTGATCCCGAGCGGCCGCCCCGCCACCGCGTGGGCCGCGTCGACGTCGCCCGCGAACTGCGCCGCCGTGCCGCCGTACCAGCCAAAGTAGCGGTTGATGCCCAAGAGATTGGTCGTCTTGGTGATCGCCCCGTTGGGGGCGTGGTTGGTCGCCAGCGTCGTCGGCCGCGACGGGTCCTCCGTGTGGGCCAGCGTGGCCATGTCGGTCATCAGCGGGACCACGGGCGCGCCGTCGGCCACCTCGTTGCTGAGGCTCCACATCACGATCGCCGGGTGGTTGGCGCTCTGGCGGATGAGCTCGGTCAGCTGTTGCTTGGCGTTGTTGGCGAAGGCCGCGCCCGCGGTGACGGAGTTCACCACCGGCACCTCCGCCCACACGATCACGCCGTTGCGATCGCACAGGTCGTAGAAATGCTGGGCGTGCTGATAGTGCGCCAGGCGCAGCGCCGTCGCGCCCAGATCGCGCACGATGGCCATGTCCTCGTCGAGATCGGCGTCCGTGACCGCCCAGCCCTTGTTCAGCCGATCCTGGTGCTTGTTGGCGCCGTAGAGGCCCAGGTGCGCGCCGTTCAGCGAGAAGCCGGTGTTCTCGTCGAAGGTGAAGAACCGCAGGCCCAGCGGCTCCTCGACACCGTCGACGACGGCGCCGCCGACCTTGACGTCGACCTGCAGCCGGTAAAGGTACGGATCAGCCAGGCCGTTCCACAGGTGCGGGTTGGCGAACGTCAGGTTCACGGTCGCGTCGGTCGTGGCCCCCGCCGCCACCATCACGTCAGCGCTGCCCATCTGCGCGACGCTGCCGTCGGCGGCCACCGCGCGCACCGCGACGGTGGCCGTGGCCGCCGCGGCGCCGGCGTTGGTCACCGACGCGCGCACGGCCAGGTTCGCGCTCTGCTTGCTGACGTTGCTGGGCGTGCCCAGCACGCCCGACGAGCCGAAGTGGTCCAGGTCCAGGTGAACCGGGTCCACGCTGACCACGCGCGCCTGCCGATAGAGCCCGCCGAAGAAGGTGAAGTCCGCCGACACGGGGGGAATATTCGCCGACAGCGCGGCGGCGTTGCTGACCTGCACGGCGACGACGTTGTCGGCGCCGATCTTCAGCTTGTCGGTGACGTCGAAACGAAAGCGGGCGAAGCCGCCCTGGTGCTGCCCCGCCATCATGCCGTTGACGAACACGGTCGTGGCGATGTTGGCGCCGTCGAACTCGACGTATAGGCGCCGGCCGGCCTCGGCGGCGGGGATCATGACGTGCGTCCGGTACCAGCCGATGCCGCGGTAGTAATTGCTGCCGCCGTCCTGGCCGTCCATGTTGTTCCAGGTGTGCGGCAGCGAGGTGGCCGTCCAGGCGCTGTCGTCGAAGGCCGTCGCCTGCGCGCCGGCGACGTCCATCCTGATGAACTTCCACCCGTCGGTGAGGGCGATGGTCCGCCGCGAGGTGGTCTCGGGCGGGACGGACACCGGTACGTCGGCGCCTGCGTCCGGGGGGCCTCCGTCCAGGGCAGGCGCGCCGCCGCTGCCAGGCCCCACGTTGTTGCCGCCACTGCCGCCGACGGCGTTGCCGCCAGCGCCACCCTCCACGTTGTTGCCGCCGCTGCCGGGCGCCACGTTGTCGCCGCCGCTGCCGCCGGCGGCGTTGCCACCGCCGCTGCCACTGCCACTGCCGCCCGCGCCTCCGCCGCCCGCGCCCCCGCTGCCGCCGCCCATCGTTGCTCCGGCGCCGCCCGAGCCCCCGCCGCTGGAATTGCTGCTGTCGCCGCCACACGCCAAGAACCCCGCGACCCCCAGCAACGCAGCCCACCCGCCGACCGCCCGGACCCGCACCCGCAGCCGCACCGATCGAAGATTCGCCATCATGGTCCCCCTCGAGCTGTTTAGAGTGTCTGAGGCCTTCGAAATCTTTCGCAACCCCAACGACGAGCGACCGGGACCTTCCTGCAGCCCGGCGCGCCGGTGCAGCAAATGACGGGCCTTCCTTAGCATGGCGCGTACAAGAGGGGATAGGTTCGGCGCGTCGGGCTTTTGGCCATGGTCATGCCCGGCGGATTGGGTATTATCGCCGGCCATGCAGTACCTCGGCCGCGGGCAGACGAGGGGCCTCGGTTTCGTGCTCGCCGGCTGTCTGTTGATGGTCGGTTCCGCATGTAGCTCCACCAGCAGCGAGAGCCCGAAGACCTCGGGCAGCGGCGGCGGAGGTGGGGCGCCGGGCACGGGTGGCGCGGCCGGAATGGGCAGCGGGGGCACCCCCTCCACCGGCGGTAACAGCGGCAGCGGCGGCAGCGTCGGCCCTGGTCCCGGCGACGCCAGCGCCGACCAGGGCCCGGAGGTCGCCAGCGGCGGAGACGCCGCCAGCGATCCGCCGGGCGCGAACGTGGAGGTCAATCCCACCAGCGCGAACCTTTTCATGAACGCGGATTTCGCGACGGGTCTTCAGGGCTGGCAGACCACTGTCGAGCTCAAAGGCGATTCGATCATGAAGTCGGGGGCGGGCACGATCCTGATTCACGGTGACGACGCCGTCGCCGCGGAGCGCGCGCTGGATCTGTTCCAGACGCAGATGGCGAACGGCAAGCCGTACCTGGTCTCGTTCGAGTTCGTGCGCCGCAACGCCCAGGGCACCCGTCCCGCTCAGGTGTACTGCCAGCAGTCGGACGGGGCGAAGACGGTCTATGGGCTGTCCACCTGCACCGTGACCAACGTCAAGGCGACCTGTCAGGCGACCTGCGCGCCTCCCGCCGGCGCCATGGTGAGCTTCGGGATTCACGCGGGCCAGAGCTTCCTCGACTTCTACGTCGACATGGCCAGCCTGCGGCAGTGAAGGCGGCCCGCCATCGCCGCCGGCGACCGCGTCAGCGCAGCGAGTAGAGCCGCGCCGAGCCGGCCGCCACGGTGGCGGGAAGCGCCTGCCGGGCGGTCGAGGCCTCGCCGCTCCAGAGATCGATGACGGCGTAGTCCGTCGCCCCATCGAGGCCGGCGCGGGCGAGATCGATCGATTCGTTCGCCGCGTTCGCTGCGAAGTTGAAGACGGCGACGTAGTGGACGTCGCCGTCGTGCAACACCAGCACGTTCGAGGGATCGGTGCCGGTGTTCCCCTCGACCGGACGGAACGCCTTGCCCAGGCGCGCGACGGCGTTGATTCGCTCGTTGGTCAGGTTCGCGCGCGCGAGCGCCTGGGCCGGCGCCTGCGTCAGGTCGTCGCCGATCAAGAAGACGGTGCCCGAAACGACCCCGGAGATCAGGCGCGACATGTTGTCCGTCGGTGTGAATCCCTCGAACACCATCTCGTCCGGATCGTTGAACCGGTAGATCGTCCCGTTCATCCACCAGCCGTACGTCGCCGAGTTCATCTGGTAGTGCGTGCTGAGAAGCCCGTTGGCGGCGCCGTAGGTGTCGCAGGCGACGCGGCGAGAGTGCGCATAGCCGTAGGGGAACAGCGGCGCGATCGAGGCGCTGATGAACATCGTGCCGCCGATGCGGTCGACGATGTACTGCATCCCCTGATTGAAGGCCTGGATCCCCGTCTGGACTTTCGCGTCGAAGCGCACGCTGCTCTCGAGGGAGCCGTGAGTGAGAAAATCGAGCTTCACGTACTCGAAGCCACGCCGCCGGAAATCGTCGATGAACTTGTCGATGCGCCCTTTCGTCCCCGGGTGCGTCGGATCGATGGCGTAGGCCGTATCCAGCTCGATGGGTTTGCCGGCCGCATCGCGCAGCCACACGTCGCTGTAGACATACTTGGTCCCGTCGACCTGCGAGGTGCCGGTCTTTCCCCAGTCGACGAACGGGCTCCAGTAGATCCCCGCCTTCTGACCGTTGGCGTGGCAGTGCGCGACGAAGGCGTCCAGCTGCGCGCTGGAAAGGTTGTCCCAGTACGAGTCGAGGTTGATGTAGACGGTGCCGTCGCTGGAAAAGCCGGTGCTCTGCAGGTTTTGCTTGATGAAGTCGGCGACGCCGATCGCCTTGTCGAAGCTGACCTTGGTCTGCAGCTGGCCCCAGCTGTTCCAGCCGAAAGGAACGCCGCCGCTCCAGGGCAGCGCCGGCCGCACGGCCAGGTTCGCTTGCGCGTACTCCTCCATCAGGTCGCGCCAGTCGGGCGCGTAGCCCACGAAGACGGTGGGCGACGAGATCGCGTCGCCCTTCACCTTGCCGTGCGGAAGGACGTCGCGCGTGTGGCCCTTGTCGCTGGCGCCCCCGAACACGGTCAGGGCGTCGAGGCGGTCGTTCGAGCCGGCGTGAGAGATGCCGGTCTTCCAGGTGTCGTGCGTGACGGAACCAACCACGATCCCGTTTCGCGTCTGATTGTCGTAGACGGCCGACACTTCATACGACGTGCCGGCGGCGGCGATCGGGTGGGCGTCATAGGCGATCCAGGCGTCGTTGTCGAACGGCACGTCGAGCACGCGAACGTCACCGGCTCCAGCGCCGGCGACGTCGACGCCGCCGGCGGTGTCCATCACCACGGGCGAGATCCAGTTGGTGGCGAGGCCCGCGCCCTTGACCGTCAGTCGGGCCAAAAACTTGTCGCCGCCGTCCAGCACGAACGACTGTTCCAGCGTGGGAAGCCCGTCGCCGGTGCTGGTGACGACACTTTCGTCGCCGCGCACCACGCAGGCGCGCGTCCGGTACATCGTCGTCTTCGCGCGCGCCGGAAGGTCGACGGCGGCGTAGAAATCCGCGACCTTCCTGACGCCGTCGTAGAAGAAAGACGCCGTCCCGCGGACGAGATCGTAGTCGAGCCGGACCTTCCCGCGCGTCCAGGTGACGACGTCCCCGGCCGGCGCGCAGGGGATCGGCGGCCCGTCTGCGCTGGCATCGGCCGATGAGGGGAAGCCCCCGCCCTCCTCGCCCGCCGCCGCGTCGCCGGGCTGGCCTGCGTCGCCCGCGGAGCCGGACGTGTCGCCAGGAAGTCCCGCCCCGTCGGACGCAACATCGCCGGGCGCGGCGTCCCGAGCCCCCGCGCGTGGCGACAGGGCACCGGAACAGGCGATCAGGTCAAGGGCAATGCCAATGCCGGCGACGAGAGCGATGGGCGCGCGATGCACGGGAAGGGGGACCTCCCTCCGGGAACCGAACACTACCATCAATGGCGCCCGCATTTCTGCGGACTTCGCGCAGTCAGTCGCGATTGATGGCGACGCCGCGGCTGCTGGGGCGCCGCCGCGTTTTCGGCGCTCAGGAATCCACAAATCCACAAAACTTGCCGCTGACAGTCCTTGGCAACCCGTACCGCCAGCGGCGCCAGGAAAATGACGGTCGACGACGCCACTGTCGGCCGCTGCGACGCGCTCAATGCGTGAAGTCGCGAATTCAATGCAAAGAAGACGGTCTTCCTCGTTATACTAATGCTGTGACCGACGCGGACGCATTCATCCCCCGAGATGTGGTTCGACCGTCCACCTCGACTCCGGTGTCGCGTCTTTCGCCAGCCGCGACTGGGGCACTGTCAGAGTCGTCGTCGATGAACGACGAGGCCGGTCTCTTTCACTCAAGGGCGAGACAGTTCATCGCGCGCCGGTCGGACCCGTGCCGGGCGCGCCCGGGCACTCGGGGAGAACCTTGATGTCGAAGCGCGAGCAGGCCGCCCACCTCCTGGCCAAGACAGGCCTCGGGCGGCTTCTCTCCTGGCTGGGCCGCTGGGAAGGCCTTTTGGTGATGAACTACCATCGCATCGGCGACAGCCGGGGAACCGAGGACGACGAGGCGTTGTTCAGCGCGACGGCCGAGGCGTTCGACTCCCAGCTGCAGTCGCTGGCGGCCAACTGCGACGTCATCGGTTCCGAGGATCTGGATCTGGTTCTGGCCGGCGGGCGCCGCGGCCGCTTCGTGCACATCACGTTCGACGACGGCTACCGGGACAACTTCACGCTGGCGCTGCCGCTTCTGCGGGCCCGGGGCCTGGGAGCCACGTTCTTCGTCACCACCGACTTCATCGATCAGCGGGGGGGCGCGTGGTGGGACGAGATAGCCTGGATGGCCAGGCACAGCGCCCGCCCCGTCATCGAGCCAAACGACTTCTTCAGCGAGCCGGTGCGCCTGGGCCCGGGAGCGAACACGCTGCTGATGGCCATCCACTTCTTGCTGGGCGTGTACAAGCGCATGAAGGCGGCGGACACGGAGCGCTTCGTCGACTTCCTGGCCGAAGCGACCGGCGCCGGCCGCCGCCCCACGGGGACACACGAGTCGACCTGGATGACGTGGAAGATGCTACGCGAGGCGGCCTCCGCCGGCATCGGGATCGGCGGCCATACGGTCACGCATCCGGTGCTGACGCGTCTGCCGCCGGAGCAACAGGTGTGGCAGATCGAGCAGTGCCGCTCGCGCATCGAGCAGGAGGTCGGACGGCCGATGCGTCTGTTCAGCTATCCGACCGGCGGTCGCGGCTCGTTCGACGATCACACGCGCGCGTCGCTGGCGCGCAACGACGTGCGCTATGCCTTCAGCTACTATGGGGGCTACCAGTCCACGCGCCGCTGGGACCGGTTCGACATCAGGCGCGTGGCCGTCGAGGCGGCGCTGGACCCCCATTCGTTCGAAAGCCTGTTTCGCCTGCCGCAGCTGTTCGCCAGCTGAGGCGTCCATGATGGCGGCGGCGCCGGTCGGCGGCGCCGGGCGAAAAACGCCGGCCGATTGACCCGCCAAGGGCGGGCTCGATACTCTCTCCGCGGCCCCCCCGGCAAGGAGTGTCGGCCGTGCATCGCCCCGAACCTGTTCGCTGGTCCGCGCGTCAACTGTCGTCCTGGCTGAGCTGCCTGGCAGCCGCGGCTGCGTTCGGGTTGCTGGCCTGTTCGTCCGCGACACCGGCCGGTGGAGACGGCAGCGGCGGTGCGCCGGCGGTCACCACCGGAAGCGGCGGCGCACCCGGCGGCACGGGCAGCGGCGGGGCCGCCACCGGCAGCGGCGGTGCGCCGGGCGGGAGCGGCGGCGGCCTTGGGCTTGACGGCGGCGCGGAGGTGGGCGCGAACGGCGGCAACCCCGGGCCCAGCATGACGGTCACGGCGTTCCAGGGCACCTACGTCTACTTCACCCCGACGGACAACAAGCGGATCATCGACGCGCCGGTGACGTTCCCGGAGATGCCGGCCACGTTTCAGCAGATCATGTTGAACCTGGCCCTGCGCTGCCCGCCCGCCGGCGGCTGCGACTTCTGGGACCGCCGCGCCTTCATCGGCATCGTGAACGGCAGCGGCGACGGAGCCACCGTCACCGAGATCGCCCGCTTCATGACCCCCTACCGGGTGTCGGCCAGCTGGACGCTGGACGTGACCGCGCTGCGCCCGCTGCTGTCGGGCACGATCACGATGCGCGTGTTCATCGATACCTGGGTCGGCCCGATGAACGCGCAGGGGGGCGGCTGGCTGGTCGACGCCAGCTTCGACATGAAGGGCGGCGTCCCGGCCAAGGAGCCGCTGGCCGTGATCCGGCTGTGGGACGAGACCGCCGTCGACTATGGCGATCCGGCCAAGCCCACCACCGGCGCCGCGCCCGACCGCATGATCACCATCCCGCCGGAGGCCACGTCGGTCGAGCTGCGATCGTTCATCACCGGCCACGGCCAGGGCAACGCCGAGAACTGCGCCGAATTCTGCGGCAAGAGCCACACCTTCACCGTCGGCGGCGTGCCCGTCCAGCGGCTGGTCTGGCGAACGGATTGCGCGACCACCGCCGTCCGCGGCCAGGCCGGGACCTATCAGTATCCGCGCGCCGGCTGGTGCCCCGGCGCGATGGTCGCGCCCTGGGTCGCGGACGTCACCGCCGCCGCCCAGCCCGGCGCGCAGATCCCGATCGCCTATTCGATCGCCGCCTACGAAAACACCTGCCGGCCCGACGCGCCGATGTGCAGCGGGTGCACCCTGGGCGGAACCTGCGCCTACGACGGCGGCGGACACACCGCCCCGTTCTTCGATCTGTCCGCCGTGCTGATCGCGTATCGCTGAGCGCGATCAGATCCCGAGGTACGCGCGGGCCACGTGCGGGTCGACGCGCAGCTGGGCGGTGGGACCGGACAGCGCCACGCGCCCGTTCTCCAGCACGTAGCCAGTCTGGGCGATGTCGCAGGCGACGGCGACGTCTTGCTCGACCAGCAGAATGGACGTGCCGGTGCGGTGCACCTCGCGGATGGCGTCGGCCAGGACGTCGAGGACGATGGGCGCCAGCCCCAGCGACAGCTCGTCGAGCAGCAACAGGCGCGGGCGCGCCATCAACCCGCGGCCGATGGCGCACATCTGCTGCTCGCCGCCGCTCAGCGTGCCGGCGCGCTGGGCGGCGCGCTCGCGCAGCCGCGGGAACAGCGCCAGCACGCGCTGGAGATCATCGGCGATCCCGCGCGCGTCCTTGCGGCGGTAGGCGCCCACCAGCAGGTTCTCGCGCACGGTCATCAGCGGGAACAGCCGCCGCCCCTCCGGGACCTGGGTGATGCCGCGGGCGACGATCTCCTCGGGCGACCGCCCTGAAAGATCCTCGCCCTCGAAGAGGACGCTGCCACCCTGCGGCTGCAGGATGCCGCACACGGCGTTGAGCAGCGTCGACTTGCCGGCGCCGTTCGAGCCGATCAACGTCGCGATCTCGTCCGCCTGCACCGACAGGCTGACGTCGCGCAGGATCTGGACGTCGCCGTAACCGGCGCTGAGGTGGCGCACCTCAAGCATCGCGCGCCTGCCCATAGCGCCGGCCGAGGTACGCCGACACCACCGACGGGTGGTGCAGCACCTCGTCGGGCGAGCCCTGGGTCAGCACCTGGCCGCCGGCGAGCACGACCACGCGATCGCACAGGCTGCGGATGGCCTTCATGACGTGCTCGATGACCACCACGGTGACGCCGCCGGCGCGGATGCGCTTGACCAGCGCCACCGCCTCGTCGATCTCGCCGCTGTTCAGCCCGGCCATCACCTCGTCGAGGAACAGCAGCACAGGGCGCATGGCCAGCGCGCGCGCCAGCTCGAGGCGCTTGCGCTCCGGGACGTTCAGGCTCTCGGCGAGGGCGGCGGCGCGATGCTCGAGGCCGCACAGGGCCAGCGTCTCGGCGGCGCGCGCGCGGGCGGAGGCGATGTCGCGGGGCCCGCCCGCGCGGCCGAACAGGCCGCCCACCATCACGTTCTCCAGCACCGTCAGCGACGGGAATGGCTTCACCACCTGGAATGTCCGCGCGATCCCCAGGCGGCTGATCTCGTACGGGGCCAGCCCCGCCAGCGGCCGGCCGCCGAGCGCGGCCGTCCCCGCCGAATATGGCAGCGCGCCCGTGAGCACGTTCACCAGCGTCGTCTTGCCCGATCCGTTCGGGCCGATGATTCCCAGGATCTCGCCGGCGCGCAGCGCGAAGCTGACGTTCGACACGGCGGCCAGGCCCCCGAAGCGCTTGCTCACGCCGCGCGCCTCGAACAGGACGTCGTTTGCCGCCGCCGCCTCAGACACGGTACTGCCGCACGTTCGCCAGGAGCTTGCGCGGTGACAGCTGCCGGCGCACCAGCGCGTCCAGCAGCCCCTTGGGCAAGAACAGCACCACCGCGATCACCACCAGGCCGTTGCCGAGCTCGGCCAGCGTCTCGAGGTGCGTCGACAGCCCCTCGAAGATCGACACCAGCACGGCGGCGCCGAGCAGCGGCCCCAGCACGGTGCCCACGCCGCCGAACACGGCGATGATGATCATGCGGATGGTCCAGGAGACCTTGAAGACCTCGCCGGGATCGAGAAACGTGATCCAGTAGCCGTAGACGCCGCCCGCCAGGCCCGCCAGGCCGCCGCTGAGCGCGAAGGCCGCCGTCTTGTAGCGCGCGGCCGGGATGCCCAGCGCCGACGCCGCGTCCTCGTCCTCGCGGATGGCGCGCAGGCCGTAGCCGAAGCGCGCGCGCGCGATCCAGGCGTTGGCCAGCACCGCCAGCGCCAGCACCGCCAGCATCAGGTAGAAGAACGGCAGCGGGCTGCGCACCATCGGCAGGTTCAGGCCGCCGCCGCCGCCGGTGACGGACAGGTTGGTGACGATCTCGCGCGTGGTCTCGGTGACGCCCAGGGTGGCGATGGCGAAGTACTGGCCGCGCAGGCGCAGCACGGCCGTCCCGACGAGCGCCGCGAACGCCATCGCCGCCGCGCCGCCCGCTGGCAGCGCCAGCGCGAACGGCCAGCGCGCCGCCACCAGCAACACGCCCGTGGTGTACGCGCCGACGCCGAAGAAGCCGGCGTTGCCGAACGACGCGTAGCCGGTGAACCCGCCGATGATGTTCCAGCTCTCGGCCAGGATGGCCAGCATGAAGAAGTTGATGAGGAACTGGACCAGGAACGGCGAGACCAGCGCCGGCGCCGCAACCAGGAGCGCGCAGCCCGCGATGCCCAGCGCGACGGCGACGCGCCGGCCGCCGCGCGCGCTCACGGGGCTCTCCCCAGCAAACCGGTCGGGCGGATGCTGAGCACCAGGACCAGCAGCCCGAAGCTGAAGACGTTGGCGTAAGTCGGGCCGAGGTACGTCGACGCGAACGCCTCGATCACGCCCAGCACCACGCCCCCGACCAGCGGCCCCAGCATCGTCCCCAGCCCGCCCAGCACGTTGACGGCGAACGCCTTCAGCGTCAGCGGCCCGCCCATGGTCGGCGTGATCGGGAACAGCGTCCCCCACAGCGCGCCCGCCGCCCCCGCCAGCGCCGCGCCCAGCCCGAAGGTCACCGCGTAGATGTGCGCCACCGGGATGCCGGACAGGCGCGCCGCGCGCAGGTCCTGGGCCGTGGCGCGGATCGCGCGGCCGAGGCGCGTGCGTTCGATGACCAGCAGGAACAGCGCGGACAGGGCCGCCGCGGTGAAGAAGACGCCCAGCCGCACGTGCGGGATGGTCAAGCCGGCGACGTCCAGGTGTGCCCCCTGATAGCGCGGCGTCACCTGGCGCAGGTCCGACGACCAGAGCAGCCGGGCCAGGTTCTCCATCACGACGCCGATGCCGAAGGTGACGAGCAGGGTTGAAAACAGCTGCGCGCGCACGATCAGGTTCAGCAGAAAGCGCTGGACGAGATAGCCGAGCGCGAAGAAGGCGGCCAGGGTCACCGGCAGCGCCAGGAACGGATCCCAGCCGAGCAGCGTGAAGGTCCAGAAGCCGAAGTACGCGCCCAGCATGATGAGGGCGCCGTGCGCGATGTTGATGATTTTCATCACCCCCCAGATCAGCGACATGCCGAGGGCCATGATCCCGTACACGCCTCCGAGGAGGACGCCGTTCACCAGGACCTGGACGGCCAGCATGGGCGCGCGCCGCTGCTTCGCGCGGTCAGCGCTTGCTCCACGGGGGCGTCGGATACAGGGCCTTGCCCAGCGTCTTTCCGCCCGCGTAGAGCGGCACCAGCCGCCCGTTCTGGATCTGGATCAGCGTCTGCGGCAGCTCGATCTGGCCGCCCGGGTTGAACTTGATCCGCCCGTACAGCGTCGGCGCGTCCAGGGCCGCCAGCGCGTCGCGCACCTTCTTCGGATCCAGCGTGCCGGCCTTCTCGATGGCGATCTTGTAGGCCAGCACGTCGGCCACGCCGGAGGCGACGTGATAGTCGGGCTCGTAGCCGAAGCGATCCTGAAACTGCCGCGCGAACTTGGGCGCCGAGCCAAACACGGCGTCGGGCAGATCCATGTCGGGCAGCCAGGTGGTGATGCCATAGACGTACTCGGCGGCCTTGCCCAGCGTCTTGCGGAAGTCACCGGTGGGCGGGCCGACGGTGAAGGCCGCCATCCGCGGGTTGACGTCGGCCGCTTGCGACTGGCGGATGAACGCCAGCGAGTTCTCCTCGTGACCGGCCACCAGCACCAGGTCCGGGTTCTTGCTCTTGATGACGGTGAGGATCGAGCTGAAGTCCTGGTTGGCGGGCTGGTACTCCTCGTCGTAGACGAGCTCGATCCTCGCCTGCTGAAGCCATCTGCGCGTCCCCTTGGCCACCGCCTTGTCGAACGCCTCGTTCGAGAACAGCAGCGCGGCGGTGCGCACGGGGGGCGTGCTCTTGGCGGCCAGCTCGACGGCGGGCTGGAAGTACAGCTCGGCGTTGGCCAGCGTGCCGAAGATGTACTTGTAACCGTGGTCGAAGATGTTGCCGGCGGCGCCGCCCCCTTCGACCATCGGGACCTCGTACTTCTCCGCGACCGCGCTGGCGGCGATGGCGATGCCGCTGGTGTACGGCCCCAGCAAGAAATTCACCTTGTCGGACGTGACCAGCTTGGTGCAGAGGCGCGCCGCCAGGGCCGGATCGCTCTGATCGTCGTAGAGCTTGAGGTCCAGCTTGCGGCTCTTGCCGCCCACCTTCACGCCGCCCGCCTTGTTCACGGCGTCGACGCCGATGGTGTACGCGTCGACGTAGAACTTTCCTTCGCGGGCGTATTTCCCGGATTGCGAGATGGCCGCGCCCAGCACGATGACGTCGTCGGCGGCGAACGCCGATCCCGTCGCCACGCCCGCCGCCAGCCACGCCGCCATGAGGATCTGTTTCATGACCTTCTCCGTCGGTGTGAAAGTGAGCTGACCAGGCTTTCGTCTCTTTTACAATGATAGCCGGACCGGCGGCGGGCCGAAAGCGCGAGCATCCAGGCAGCTGGCTGGACGGCGCGAACCGCCCGCGGCGAGCTCACTTTTGCAGCGTCCGCGAAGCCCGGCCGCGCCGGAGAAGCGCGACGCGGGCGCGAACGAGAGGCGCTGGAAGAAGAAGAGATTCGTGAAGAGCGCGATCAGCGCCAGCGCGGCGCTCAGCCGGCCCTGCGCGGCGGCCGGCGCCCGGGAGAGGAGCGCGCGCCCGGCCGGGGTCAGCGACACCTCGACGCGGGACAAGCCCCCGCGACGGCGGGGGCGCTGGACGCGCGTCGGCCCGGGGCCGGCGCTATACTTCGGCCCGGTGGCTGGCGGAGCAACTCGATCCCGGTTCTGTCGATCCTGGTGGCCGCGATCGCTTTCGCGCCGGGTGCTCGGCGCCGCGCTGGCCGCGGCGGCGCTGCTGCTGGCGAGCGAGACCGGCTGCGGGGACGGATCCTTCGACTGCTGCGAGTGCACGTTCATGGGCCCGGATTGCTCCGGTCACTTCGGCCCGCAGATGTTCCCGAACGGCATCACCCGCAGCGCCTGCGCCATGGTCTGCGCCAGCCAGAGCACCTGCCCCGTCGCTGAGGTCTCAGTCAGCAACGGGTGCCTGGACTGACCGCGCCAGGACCGGCTCGCCGCGCCGCTGCCCCCGCTCATGCTGCCCGCGGTGGCGCGGGCGCAGGCGATCCAGGAACAGGTAGATGACCGGCGTCGTGAACAGGTTGAGCAGCTGAGAGACCGCCAGTCCGCCCACGATGGCGATGCCGAGCGGGCGGCGCAGCTCGGAGCCGGCGCCGAGGCCGACGGCGAGCGGGATGGCGCCGAAGAGCGCCGCCAGCGTGGTCATCAAGATGGGGCGGAAGCGCAGCAGGCAGGCGCGGTGGATCGCCTCCTTGGGGTCGAGGCCCTCGGCGCGCTCGGCCTCCAGCGCGAAGTCGATCATCATGATGGCGTTCTTCTTGACGATGCCGAGCAGCAGGATGACGCCGATGAGGGCGATGATGCTGAAGTCCAGGCCCGTGATCAGCAGCGCCAGCAACGCCCCGACGGCGGCCGACGGCAGCGTGGAGAGGATGGTGATCGGGTGGATCAGGCTCTCGTACAAGATCCCCAGCACGATGTAGACGCAGATCAGCGCCGCCAGGATCAGCCAGGGCTCGCTGGCCAGCGACGAGCTGAAGGCCTGGGCCGTCCCCTGAAAACCGGCGTTGATGCTGGCCGGCATGCCGATCTGGGCCTCGATGCGCTGGATGGCCGGCAGCGCCTGCGACAGCGCCACGCCGGGCGCCAGATTGAAAGACAGCGTGACCGAAGGGAACTGCCCCTGGTGCGTGATCCCGAGCGGCATCAGGCCGGTGCCGAAGCTGGCCACCGACGACAGCGGCACCACCGCGCCGCTGGCCGCGCGCACGTAGATGCGCGAGAGCTGGTCGGGGCCGCGCTGGTAGTCGGGCGTCGCCTCCAGCACCACGCGGTAATAGTTCTGCGCCGTGAACGACGTCGCCACCTGGCGCTGGCCATAGGCGTCGTAGAGCGCGTCGTCGATGTTCTGCGGCGTGATCCCCAGGCGCGCGGAGCTGTCGCGGTCGATGTTCACCTGCAGCTCGAGTCCCGCGGTCTGCTGGTCGGTGTTCACGTCGCGCAGCATGGGCAGCTTGCGCAGGGCCTCTAGCACGCGCGGCGCCCAGGTGCGCAGCTCGTCCAGGTTCGCGTCCTGCAGCGTGTACTGGTACTGCGTGCGCGAGCCGCGGCCGCCGACGCGCATGTCCTGCACCGACTGCAGAAACAGGGTGATGCCCGGGATGCGCGCCAGCTTGGGGCGCAGGCGGGCGATGATCTGGTCGGCGGTCGCCTTGCGCTGGCTGTAAGGTTTCAGCGTGACGAAGACCGTGCCGGTGTTGCCCGAGTTCTGCCCACCGCCCACGAAGCAGACGACGTGGTCCACGTCGGGATCCGCCAGCACGGCGGCGTTCACCTTCTCTTGCAGGCCGCGCATCGCCGCCGACGAGATGTCCTGTGACGCCTCGGAGAATCCGGAGATGAGGCCGGTGTCCTGCTGCGGGAACAGCCCCTTGGGGACGATCGCCGCCAGATAGACCGTCACGCCGACGGTGGCGACGGTCAGGACCAGCATCAGCACCGCGTGGTCGAGCACCCAGGTGATGCCACGATCGTACGCGCGCGCCATGGCGGCGAACATCCGCTCGGAGCCGCGGTGAAACCGGCCGGGCGGCGCCTCGGCCGCCGGGCGCAGCAGATAGGCTGTCATCGTCGGCGTCACGGTCAGCGACACCACCGCGGACAGCGCGATGGCGATGCTCAGCGTGACCGCGAACTCGCGGAACAGCCGCCCGACGATCCCGCCCATGAAAAGGATGGGGATGAACACCGCGATCAGCGAGACGGTGATCGACACGATGGTGAAGCCGATCTGGCGCGCGCCCGCCAGGGCCGCTCGAAAAGGCGGCGTCCCCGATTCGATCAGGCGGGCGATGTTCTCGGTGACGACGATGGCGTCGTCGACCACGAAGCCGGTCGAGATGGTGAGCGCCATCAGCGACAGGTTGTCGACGCTGTAGCCGCACAGGTACATGAGGCCGAACGTCCCCACCAGCGACAGCGGCACGGCCACGCTGGGGATGACGGTGGCGCGCGCGCTGCGCAGGAACACGAAGACAACGATCGTCACCAGCACGACGCTGAGGAGCAGCGTCAGCTCGACGTCGCGCACGGAGGCGCGGATGGTCTCCGTGCGGTCCATGCCCACCGTGACCTCGATGGCGGGCGAGATCGAATCCTTGAGGCGCGGCAGCTCGGTCTTGATCCGATCGATCGTCTCGAGGATGTTCGCCCCCGGCTCGCGCCGGATGATCATCAGCACCGACCGCTTGCCGTCGATCCAGGCGGCCAGGCGGTTGTTCTCGACGTCGTCGAAGACGCGCGCCACGTCGCCCAGGCGCACGCCGGCGCCGTTCACGTAGCCGATGACCAGCTGGCGGTAGGCGTCGGCGCCGATCAGCTGGTCGTTGGCGGCCACGGTGTACGACGCGCGCGGGCCGCTGATCATCCCCTTCGGCTGGTTGGCGGTCGACGCCGCCAGCGCGGCGCGCACGTCGGCGCTGGACAGGCCCATTCCGGCCAGCGCCTCGCCGTCGACCTGCACGCGCACCGCCGGCTGCTGGCCGCCGCCGACGAACACCTGCCCCACCCCGTTTATCTGCGACATCTTCTGAGCCAAGATGCTGTTGGCGGCGTCGAAGACCTGGGCCAGCGGCACGGTGTCCGACCGCAAGGACAGGATCAGGACCGGCGAGTCGGCCGGGTTGACCTTGCGGAAGTTCGGGCGCGTCGGCAGGTTGGGCGGCAGCTCGCCGCCGGCGGCGTTGATGGCCGCCTGCACGTCGCGCGCGGCGGCGTCGACGTCGCGGTCGAGATCGAACTGCAGCGTGATGCTGGTCGATCCGAGCGCGCTGGTCGACGTCATCTCGGTCAGCCCGGCGATGCGGCCGAATCGCCGCTCGAGCGGCGTCGCCACCGACGAGGACATGGTGTCGGGGCTGGCGCCGGGGAGGCTGGCGTTCACCGAGATGGTGGGAAAGTCCACGCGCGGCAGCGGCGCCACGGGCAGCTGGAAGAACGCCGCCATCCCCGAGAGCAGGACGGCCGCCGCCAGCAGCGACGTCGCCACCGGGCGGCGGATGAACGGCGCCGAAATCCCGGAGGCGCGCTCGCCACCGCCACCGTCGGCGTCGCCGCCGCCGGCCGCGGTCATTCCGCCCCCTCGGAGCGCGCCGGCGCGGCGGCGGTCGCGACGCGCCGGCCGCGCCCGCGCACCCAGGCCGCGGCGCGCGTCATGTAGAGGTAGATCACCGGCGTCGTGAACAGCGTCAGCACCTGCGACAGCAGCAGGCCCCCGACGATGGTGATCCCCAGCGGGCGCCGCAGCTCCGACCCGATGCCCCGCCCCAGCGCCAGCGGCAGCCCCCCCAGCAGCGCCGCCGCCGTCGTCATCATGATGGGCCGAAAGCGCAGCAGGCAGGCCTGGTGGATCGCCTCGCGCGGCGACTTCTTCTGGTCGCGCTCCGCCTCCAGGGCGAAGTCGATCATCATGATGGCGTTCTTCTTGACGATGCCGATGAGCAGGATGATCCCGATGAGGGCGATGATGCTGAACTCCTCGCCGGTGAGGAGCAGCGCCAGGAACGCCCCCACGCCCGCCGACGGCAGCGTGCTGAGGATCGTCACCGGGTGGATGTAGCTCTCGTACAAGACGCCGAGCACGATGTAGACGGTGATGAGCGCGGCCAGGATCAAGAGCGGCTCGCTGGTCAGCGAGTCGCTGAACGCGCGCGCCGCGCCCTGGAAATCCCCGTGCAGGCCGGCCGGCGCGCCCAGGGCCGCGAACTCCGCCTCCACCGCCTTGACCGCGTGCCCCAGCGAGGCGCCGCCCGTCAGGTTGAACGACAGCGTGACGGCGGGGAACTGCCCCTCGTGGGCGATCGACAGCGCCACCTCGCGCCGTTCGAAGTGGGCGAACGACGACAGCGGCACGGCGCCGCCGGTCTGCGACCGCACGTAGACCTGATCCAGCGCTTGCGGGTTCTGCTGGTACGCCGGAGCGACCTCCAGGATCACGCGATAGAGGTTGAGCTGCGTGAAGATGGTGGTCACCGGCCGCTGCCCGAAGGCGTCGTACAGCGTGTCGTCGATGACCTGCGCCGTGACGCCCAGGCGCGAGGCGGTGTCGCGATCGACCACCAGCGACAGCTGCAGCCCGCCCGACTGCTGATCGCTGGCCACGTCGGTCAGCTCGGAGCGCGCGCGCAGCCGTTCCAGCAGGCGCGGCGCCCAGACGGCCAGCTCGGCCGGGTCGGCGTCCTCCAGCGTGTACTGGTACTGCGTGCGGCTGGTCCGCGTCTCGATCTGCAGATCTTGCACCGCCTGCAGGTAGACGTCGACGCCCGGAACGTCGCCCAGGTTGGCGCCGAGGCGCCGGATGATCTCGGCCGCGCTGCTCTGGCGATCGCCGCGCGGCTTCAAGCTGATCGACAGCCGCCCGCTGTTCAGCGTGGGGTTCGTGCCGTCGGCGCCGATGAACGACGCCACCGTCGCCACGTCGGGATCGGCGCGCACCACGTCGGCAACCGCGCGCTGGCGCTCGCTCATGGCGGTGAACGACACGTCCGGCGGCGCCTCGGTCACCCCCAGCAGAAGGCCCGTGTCCTGCTGCGGAAACAGCCCCTTTGGGACGACGAAGGCCAGCAGCACCGTCAGCAGCACCGTCGCCCCGGTGGCGGCCAGCGTGGTCGACTGATGATCCAGCACCCAGCCGAGACCGCGGTCGTACCACTCCACCGCCCGCTGCCACACGCGCTCGGAGGCCCGCGCCACCACGTTCGGGCGCTCGGCTTTCGCCGCGCGCGGTTTCAAGATGTGCGCGCACATCATCGCCGTCAGCGTCAGCGAGACGAACGCCGACGCCACGATGGCCGTGCTCAGCGTGACCGCGAACTCGCGGAACAGCCGCCCGATGATCCCGCCCATGAACAGCAGCGGGATCAGCACCGCCACCAGCGACACCGTCAGCGACATGATCGTGAACCCAATCTCCTTCGCGCCCTCCAGCGCGGCGTCGAAGGGCTTCTTTCCCTCCTCGATGTGGCGGGCGATGTTCTCGATCATCACGATGGCGTCGTCGACCACGAACCCGGTCGAGATGGTCAGCGCCATCAGCGTCAGGTTGTTCAGGCTGTAACCGGCCAGCAGCATCACGCCGAACGTCGCCACCAGCGACAGCGGCACCGCCACGCCGGGGATGATGGTGGCGCGCACGCTGTGCAGAAACAGGTAGATCACCGCCACCACCAGCGCGATGGTCAGCACCAGCGTGAACTTGACGTCGTCCACCGACGCGCGGACGGTCTCTGTCCGATCGCTGAGGACGCGCACGTCGATCCCGCGCGGCAGCGACGCCGCCAGCTGGGGAATCAGCGCCTTGACCCGCTCGGCCACCTCGATCAGGTTCGCGCCCGGCTGGCGCTGCACATTGATGATCACCGCCCGGTGCGCGCCCGCCCAGCCGGCCAGCTCGGAGTTCTCGACGCCGTCCAGCACCTTGGCCACGTCGCCCAGGCGCACCGGCGCGCCGTTGTTGTAGGCGACGATCAGCGGCGCGTATCCCTTGGCGTCGGTCAGCTGATCGTTCGCCGCCACCGTGTAGTTCTGTCGCGGCCCGTCCAGGTTCCCCTTCGGCTGGTTGACGTTGGCCGCCGCCAGCGTGGCCCGCACGTCCTCCAGCGTGAGGCCCCGCCCGGCCAGCGCCACCGGATCCACCTGCACGCGCACCGCCGGCCGCTGCCCGCCGTTCAACGTCACCAGCCCGACGCCCGACACCTGCGACAGCTTCTGCGCCAGGATCGAATCGGCGTAGTCGTCGACCTGCGACAGCGGCACGGTGTCCGAGCTGACGGAGAAGGCGATCACCGGCACGTCGGCGGGGTTGCTCTTGCTGTACGTCGGCGGCGTGGGCAGCGTGCGCGGCAAGAGGTTCGACGCCGCGTTGATCGCCGCCTGCACGTCCTGCTCGGCGGCGTCGATGCTGCGGTCCAGGTTGAACTGCAGCGTGATCTGCGAGCTGGCGGCGCTGGAGACCGACGTCAGCTGCGCCAGCGACGGGATCTGCCCCAGCTGCCGCTCGAGCGGCGTGGTCACCGCCGACACCATCGTCTCGGCGCTGGCCCCCGGCAGCAGCGTCGAGACGACGATGGTCGGGTAATCGACCTGCGGCAGCGCCGACACCGGCAGCTGCCGGTAGCCGACCAACCCGGCGATGGCCACGCCCACCATCAGCAGCGCCGTTCCCACCGGGCGGCGGATGAAGGGGCCGGAGATGCTCATGACGTCATCGCCTCACGGCTCACGGCCTCGAAGCCTGATGACCCGATGCCCTCACGGCTTCCCGGAGGCCGGCGCCCGCATCGCCACGCGCGCGCCCGGCCGCAGCTGGTTCTGGCCCTCGATCACCACCGCTTCGCCCGGTTGCACGCCCTTGGCCAGCAGCGCATCGTCGCCCTGCAGGACGTCGATGGTGATCGGCCGAACGGCGGCCTTCTCGTCGCTGCCCACGACGTAGACGAACGTCCCCTGCGGCCCGCGCTGCACCGCCACCGCCGGGATCACCAGCACCCCCTTGCGCATCGCCAGCCGAAGGCGCGCCTTGACGAATTGATTCGGCCACAGGGCATACTGCGGCTTCGGTGGATTGGGGAAGATCGCCTTCAGACGGATGGTCGCCGTGGTCTGGTTGATCTGGTTGTCGACGACCTCCAGCTTACCGGTGCCGAGCGGCTGGTTGCCGTCGCGGCTGAGCGCGTCCACCACCAGCGCGCCGCCCGCCTGCGCGCGCGCCACGCGCGGCAGGTCGTCCTCCGACAGCGTGAAGATCACGGCGATCGGATCCAGCTGGGTGACGACGACGATGCCGTTCGCGTCGGAGGCGTGCACCACGTTGCCCGGGTCGACCTGGCGCACGCCGGTGACGCCGTCGATGGGCGACTTGATGCGCGCGTAATCCAGCTGTAGGCGCGCGCTCTCGATCTGCGCCTGGTCGGACTGCACGGAGCCCTGCAGCTGCTCGACCATGGCGCGCTGATCGTCGACTTGCTGCTGCGGGATCAGCTGCTGGGTGACGACGTCTTGATAGCGCACCAGGTTGCGCTGAGCGCCGTGCAACTGCGCCTGATCGCGGGCCAGCGCCGCCTGCGCCTGGTGCAGCTGGATCTGGAACGGGCGCGGATCGATCTCTGCCAGCAGCTCGCCGGTCTTGACGGTCTGGCCCTCGCGGAAATCGACGCGAATCAGGCGCCCGTCGACCTGCGGGTGCACGTTGACCGTCTTGTACGCCGTGACGCTGCCCAGCCCCTCCAGCGTGATCGGCACGTCGCGCGCCGCCGCCGTCGCCGTCAGCACCGGCACCGGACGATCCGCCGCGTTGCCGCCGCCGCTGCCCCGCGCGCCGGCGCGCGCGCCGGCGCCCTCTGCGCTGGACGCCGCCTGGCCCCCTGGCTGCGCGTGCGCGCCGAAGCGCGCCCGTATCAGCAGAACCGCGACGATCGCCGCCGCCACGCCGGCGGCCACCCACCACCAGCGGCGCGTCGCCGGCGCTCGGGCTTCGGCCGGGTGGATCTCCTCGCGCGGGGGCTCGGGAACCCTCGCCTGCTTCACGCTCGATCGATCTGGCGGGCTCATCGCGTCCCCAGCGCCGCCAGAAGTTGCGCCCGCGCCGCGTCCACGTTGTAGCGCGCCGAGACCTCCTGCGCTGCCGCCGTCGTGTACGCCACCTGCGCGTCGGCCAGCTCGATCACGCTGCCCAGGCCGGTGCGGTAGCGACCCTCGGCCAAGCGCAGCTGCTCGCGCGCGTTGGTCAGCGCCTCCTCGGCGCCGTCGATGGTGGCCTTGGCGGCGCGAACGGCCAGGCGGGCCTGTTCGACGTCGGTCCCCACCTGCAGGCGCACGGCATCGACCTGCGCCGCCAGCGCGGAGAGCGTGCCGTTGGCCTCGTGAATCTGCCCGCGCGTCAGCCCGCCCTGCAGGATCGCCCAGCTGGCGCTCAGGCCCACGAACCAGTTCGGCGTCAGGTGCGTCGTGCCCGTGTCGGTCAACCCTCCGGTGGCCGACAGCGCCGGTCCGTAGTTGCCGCGGAACGCCGACACCGTCAGCTCCTGCGCGCGGCGCTGCTCCTCGGCGGCGGCGATCTCCGGGCGCGCGCGCAGCGCGATCTGGATCAGCTCGGCGCTGGCGCCATCCTCGCCCGGCACGGGCGGCTCGTCGCCATCGGTCAGCTGGTAGGTGGTGGTCTCGGGCACGCCCATCGCCTGGTTCAGGATCGCGCGCGCCGACGCCTCTGCGTTGTCGGCGGTCACCATCTGCACGCGCGCGTTGGCCACCGCGGTGCGCGCCGTGGCGAGATCGATCTGCGATCGGATCCCGGCGCGCACGAAGGCCTGGATCTGCTCCAGGTGGCGTTGTTGATTCTCCAGCGCCTCGGCGGCCACGCGCGCCAGGTCGCGCTGGGCCAGGGCCTGGAAGTACGCGCGCCGGACCGCCAGCAGCGCCTGTGTCTCGGACGCGTGTGTGCTGGCCACGGCGGCGTCGTATCCGGCGGAGGCGGAGCGCCAGCGATCGGCGGTGCTGTTGAAGTCATAAATGAGCTGCGACGCAGACACCCCGAGCGTCCAATAGTTAAAGGTCGGTGTCCAGACGACCGTCGACGTTGTGCCAGCGGCTGCGATCATTCCTGCCGCCATCCCCCCGACCGTTCCGGTTGAAGTCTGCACCACCGCCCCGGGGCGCGCCGAGAAGTTCCCGGTTGTGCGCTGGTACGCCGCCGTGGCGGTGACCTGGGGCAGATACCCGGAGCGCGCCTCTTCCACGCGGCCGGCGGCGGCCTCCGCCTGGCCCTGGGCCTGGCGGATGGTGGGCTGCTGGCGCAGCGCCAGTTGCTCGGCCTGGGCCAGCGACAGCGCGGGTCGACCCGGATCGGGCGGCGAGCTCGTTGCCGGCGCGTCGGCGAACGCGGCGGCGGTCCAGAAGATGATCAGACGAAATGGCATGGCGCGGATGATAGCCTGGGCATGGTTCCAGGACAGACCAGGTCCAGTCCCCGGTTGGTTAGGCGCGGGAACCAAATCGGGTTCACTTCATCCCAACCGCCAGGCCAACACTCCGGAGGAAAACAATGACGATCACGGTCCTGGGCGCATCGGGAAAAACAGGCGGCGCTGTCGCCGGCCGACTGCTGGCGGCGGGCGTATCGGTCCGCGCCGTGGCGCGGTCGCGCGACAGGCTGGCGAGCCTGACCGCGAAGGGCGCCGCGGCCGTGGCCGCCGACATCGCGGATGCCGGCGCGCTGGCGCGCGCGCTCGAGGGCAGCGACGCCGTGTACGCGATGATCCCGGGCGACTACACCAGGCCCGATCTGCTGGGACAGTACGCCCGTGGGGCCAGCGGCATCGCCGGCGCCATCCGGGCGGCGCGCGTCAGGCGGGTCGTGTTCCTCAGCAGCCTGGGCGCCGAGCTTCCGTCGGGGACGGGGCCCATCGCCGGGCTGCATGGCGCCGAGCAGGCGTTGCGCGCGATCCCCGGGCTGGAGCTGCTGGTGCTGCGGCCCGGGTATTTTTACGAGAACCAATACGGAACGCTGGGCCTTATCAAGCAGCAGGGAATCAACGGGGGCGCGATCGCCCCGGACGCCGCCATGACGATGATCGCCGCGCGCGATATCGGCGAGGCGGCGGCCGATGCGCTGCTGAAGAACGATTTCTCCGGCGTCCGCGTGCGCGACATGGGCGGCCCGCGCCGCCTGACCATGACCGAAGCGACGCGCATCATCGGTCGCGCCATCGGCAAGCCCGACCTGCCCTACGTGCAATTTCCGCCCGACGGGTTCGTCACCGGCCTCAAGAGCAATGGCTTCACCGACGACGCCGCGCGCCTGTTCGCCGAGATGTCGGACGCCTTCAACCGCGGCCTGATCAAGCCGCAGCCCGGCAACGATTTCGTGTCGACGCCGACGACGTTCGAAGCGTTCGCCGAGGAGTTCGCGCGGGCGTTCCAGGCCGCCTGACGCCTGCCGCCTGCCGCGCTCCGAAAAAAAGCGACGATTTTTTCATTGGCCTGTCGATTTCGCCTGATCTCGTTCGTCGTCCCGGGGAAGGCGGAAAAGAAAGCAACCCCGGACCAAGGAGAGTGATCATGCGCTACATCAGTCTTTTCACCCACGAAGCGAAGCACAACGTCCCCCCGACGCCGGCCGAGATGGAGACCATGGGGAAGCTCATCGAGGAGGGCATGAAGGCGGGCTGGCTGATCGCGACCGAGGGTGTCCAGTTCGGACGCGAAGGCCTGCGCGTGCACAAGGACACGGGCGGCGACATCATCGTCACCGACGGACCCTTCGCCGAGGCCAAGGAGGTGATCGGCGGCTACGCCCTCTTGCGCGCCGGCTCGAAGGCGGAGGTGATCGAGCTCTGCCGGCGGTTCCTCAAGGTCGTCGGCCAGGGGACCTGCGAGGTGCACGAGCTCTTCGAACAGCCAGCGTCGGGCAGCCAGGCGCGGCACTGAGCCGAAGACGGCGAAAGAGTCGAGCCGCTGAAGAGCCACTTTCAGTGGCCTCGATTTTTTAGCCTGCACCTTACAAAATTTTCGGTGTATATCGGTTGGCCATGTCGCTGGCCAATCAAGGTCGAAGCAGGTTGCCGTGGGTCATCGCGATCGGGCTCGCCGGGCTGTGCGTCGCCGGGACCGTCGCCGCAAAGAACAAGGCCGCCGCCACCCTGGTGATCGGCCTTGACATCAGTGACACGACGACGCTGGATCCCGCGCGCGGCACCGGCTACAGCTCGCCGGCGTCGATCCACGCCGCCTACGACTGTCTGGTCACGATGACCCCGGAGAGCGGGTCGCGCCCGGTGGCCGCGCTGGCCACCAGCTGGGCGAAGACTCCCGACGGCAACGGCCTGCGGTTCAAGCTGCGCGCCGGCGTGAAGTTCGCCAGCGGCAACGTAATGACCGCCGACGACGTCAAGTGGTCTCTGGACCGCGTGCTGCGCATCAAGGACCAACCCGCGCAGTACGCCCAGAACGTCACCGAGGTGCGGGTCGTCGATCCGTCGACGATCGACGTCGTGCTGAAGGATCCCAAGCAGCCGATCATCTCCATCCTGGCCGCGCCCGCCTTCGCGGTGCTGGACAGCGCGACGGTGAAGGCCCAGGGCGGCAGCGCCGAACCCAACGCCAAGGAGGCCGACAAGGCGACCGCCTGGCTGAACCAGCACTCGGCGGGAACCGGGCCCTTCGTGGTCGTCGGCTGGGAGCGCAACAACTCGATCACGCTGCAGCGCAACCCCAACGACTGGCGCGGCAAATCCGGTTACGAACGGGTCGTCATCAGGCACATGAGCGACAGCGCCGCCCAGGTGCTGGCGGTCAAGCGCGGCGACATCGACGCCGCCTTCAACCTGATCCCCGAGCAGATAGCCTCGCTGAAGGGCAACGGCGACATCAACGTGAAGTCGCAGCTGAGCCTGGACTTCATCTACATGACACTGACCAGCGGGGCCGAGCTGAACCCGTCGCTGGCGAAGAAGCCGGCGCGCCAGGCGGTGGCCAGCGCCATCGACTACGACGGCATTCGCGATTCGCTGCTGGGCGGCGCGGCCCAGCGTCCGCCCGCGTTCCTGCCCATCGGCGTCGGCGGCGTGACGGCCGCCGACACCAAGGCGTTCGGCCACCGCCAGGATCTCGCCCGCGCGAAGAAGCTCCTCGGCGAGGCGGGCCTGCCGGATGGGTTCGCGTTCGATCTGTCGTACGGCAACGCGTCCATCGCCGGCATCTCGTACCAGCTGCTGGCGCAGAAGATCCAGGCGGATCTCGGCCGGGTGGGCATCAAGGTCAACCTGCAGCCGATGGATCAGGTGAACCTGCGGACCCAGTACAGCGGCGGCAAATCGTCGTCGGTGCTGACGTTCTGGAACCCGCCCGCGGTAGAGACGCAGCTGTGGGCCGCGGCCTCGATCGAACGGGTCGCCAAGCGCGTGCACTGGACGCCGCCGCCGGAGCTGGCCCCGCTGGTGGCCGAGGCCGCCGGCGAGGAGAAGCCCGCCAAGCAGGCCGAGCTGTGGCGCGAGTACGAGAAGCGCATCGTCGACGAATCGAATTACCTGGTGCTGGTGCAGCCGATCTACCGGGTGGCCATCCGCAAGAACGTCAGCGGCCTGAACCTGACGGCGGCGGGCTGGACCTTCGAGCTGTCCGGGGCCAAGCCGGCGTCATAGCGCCCGCGGGCGCGGCCGGCGATCGCCATGGTCTTGTATCTGGTCCGGCGGGTCGGCAGCGCCGTCCTGATGACGGCCCTGGCGACGGTGATGGTCTTCCTCATCGCCAACCAGGTCCCGGGCGATCCGGTGCTGGCCCAGCTCGGCGATCTGGCGGCGTCGGATCCGGCGTTCGTCGCCGAGTTCCGCGCCCTGCATCACCTGGATCGGCCGCTGCCGGAGCGCTACTGGATCTTCCTCGAGGGCCTCGTGCACGGCGATCTGGGGATGTCGATCGCCACCCAGCGGCCGGTGCTGGACGACATCGTGCAATACGCGCCCGCGACGGTCGAGCTGGCGACGGCGGCGTTCGTGCTGTCGCTGGCGATCGGCATCCCGCTCGGCGTGCTGGCGGCGGTGCGCCGGGACAGCTGGATCGATCACGTGGCGCGCGCGCTGTCTCTGGTCGGCGTGTCGTCGCCGACGTTCTGGCTGGCGTTCGTCGTCCTGGCGGTGTTCTACGGCGGGCTGCAGATCGCGCCCGGCCCCGGCCGTCTGGATCCGAGCGCGCTGGCGCCGCCGACGGTGACCGGGCTTTTCGTCATCGACAGCGTGGTCGCGCGCGACTGGGAGACCCTGGGCGCGGCGCTGGCGCACCTGGTGCTTCCGTCGCTGGTGCTGGCGGCGGCGACGCTGGGCCTGATCACGCGGACCACGCGCGCGGCGGTGCTGGATTCGCTGGGCCAGGATTACGTGCGCACGGCGCGCGCCAAGGGGCTGACCGAGTGGGCGGTGGTGATCCGGCACGCGCTGCGGAACGCGTGGATCCCCATCGTCACGCTGGGCGGGCTGGCGTATGCCAATCTACTGACCGGCGCGGTCATGACCGAGACGGTGTTCTCCTGGCCCGGCCTCGGGCGCTACACCTTTCGCAGCGCGGTCGCCGTCGACTTCCCGGCGATCCTGGGCATCACGCTCCTGGTGGCGGTGGTCTACGTGGCGATCAATTTGATCATCGACCTGTCGTACGCGCTGCTGGATCCGCGGGTGCTCCGTTCATGACGGCCGCCGCGCCGGTGCCGGCCGCGCCGCTGGATGGATGGCCCGCCGAGGGGCAACCTCGGGCGATCGCGAAGCGGCTTCTGCGCCGGTATGGCCTGGCGCTGGCGGGTGGGGCGATCGTCGCCGCCTGGCTCGGGGTGGCGCTGCTGGCGCGGCACCTGGCGCCCTACCCCTCCGACGCCGTCGACGTCGTGCAACGGCTGGCGCCGCCGTCGCGGGCGCACTGGCTGGGGACCGACGCCCTGGGGCGCGACGTGCTGTCGCGGGTGCTGGTGGGATCGCGGGTGTCGCTGCTGGCGGGGTTCACCGTCGTCCTGATCGGCGGCCTTCTGGGGACGCTCGTCGGCGCGGTGGCCGGTTACGCTGGAGGGCGCATCGAGGAGCTCCTGATGCGTGTGACCGACCTCGTCCTCTGCTTTCCGCCGATCATCCTGGCGATGGCGATCGCGGCGGCGCTGGGCATCGGCGTGCGCAACACCATCATCGCCATGCTGGCGGTCTGGTGGCCGAAGTTCGCGCGCCTGGGACGCAGCCTGGTGCTGGTGCAGCGCAATCAGGAGTACGTCGAGGCGGCGCGCGTGGTGGGCCTGTCGCCGGCGACGATCCTGTTTCGCCACATCATGCCCAACGCGCTGGGGCCGCTGGTCGTCCTGATCACGCTGGACATGGGCAACGCGATCATCACCTTCGCCGGGCTCAGCTTCCTGGGGCTCGGCGTCGTGCCGCCCACGCCCGAGTGGGGCGCCATGGTCGCCGAGGGGCGCGAGCTGGTCGAGCAGTGGTGGGTGGCGGCGTTCCCCGGCGTGGCGATCCTGTCGGTGGTGATGGCGTTCAACTTCATGGGCGACGGCTTCCGGGACTGGCTGGATCCCCGGTCGCGCGCGCAATGAGCACGTCCGTCCCCGTCCCCGCGCCAGCGACGACCGCTCCCGATCCGTCGCGGGCGCTGCTCGAGGTGCGCGACCTGCGCGTCGGCTTCGCCACCGACGCGGGCCTCGTGCGCGCCGTCGACGGCGTCAGCTTCGACGTCGCGGCCGGGGCCACGCTGGGCATCGTGGGCGAATCCGGCTGCGGCAAGACCGTCACCGCGCTGTCGATCATGCGCTTGCTCAACCAGCCGAACCAGGTCGTCCGTGGCAAAGTCCGTTTTCGCGGGCGCGACGTGCTGGGCATGGCGGGCGCCGAGCTGCGCGCCCTGCGCGGCGGTCAGGTGGCGATGGTCTTTCAGGATCCGATGACGTCGCTGAACCCGGTGACGCGCATCCTGGCGCAGCTGACCGAGGCGATGCGCGCCCACGGCAAGCGCACCGAGCTGGAGGCGCGCGGCCGCGCGACCGCGCTGCTGCGGCGAATGGGCATCGCCGCGCCGGAGCGCCTGGTCGCCAGCTACCCGCATCAGCTGTCGGGCGGCATGCGCCAGCGCGTGATGCTGGCCATGGGGTTCTCGAACGATCCGTCGCTGCTGATCGCCGACGAGCCGACGACCGCGCTGGACGTCACCGTGCAGGCGCAGATCCTGGCGTTGCTGCGCGAGCTCAACGCCAGCTTCGGGACGGCGATCGTCCTCATCAGCCACAACCTGGGCGTCATCGCCAGCCTGTGCGCGCGCCTGCTGGTCATGTACGCCGGCGAGGTGGTGGAGGAAGGGCCGACCGCGGAGGTGCTGGCCGATCCGCGCCACCCGTACACCTGGGCGCTGCTCAACGCCGCGCCGACGCTGGATGGGGCGAAGGCGCGCGGCCAGCGTCTCGTTACCATCGAGGGGACGCCGCCCGATCTCCTCCGCCCGCCGGCGGGGTGCCGGTTCCAGGAGCGCTGTCCGTTCAAGATCGCCCGCTGCGCGGAGCATCCGCGGCTCGATCCGGTAGGCGGCGGCGGCGGGCGGATGGCGCGCTGCTGGGTCACGCAGGATGGCGGGGCGCTCCCGCGCGGCAACGGCGGCGGGGCTGTCGTTTCGACTATCGGCAAAGCGGCGGCGGCCCCAGGCGGCGCCGGCGAGGGGGCGCTCTTACGCGTGCGCCAGCTGCGGAAGGTGTTTCCCGTCGGGCGGCGCACGATGTTCGGCGCGCGCCCGACGATGACCGCGCTGGATGACGTCGACCTCGACGTCCACCGCGGCGAGACCGTGGGGCTGGTGGGCGAATCGGGCAGCGGGAAGTCGACGCTGGCGCGCCTGATCGTCCGCCTGCAACAGCCGACGGCCGGCACGATCCACTTCGCCGAGCACGACATCACGCACGCCCGCAACCGCGACATCCGCCCGCTGCGGCGCCGCATGCAGATGATCTTCCAGGATCCGCACTCGTCGCTGAACCCGCGCATGCGCGTGGGCGACACCCTGGCCGAGCCGCTGCGCCTGCACCGCCTGACCGAGGGACCGGCGGCGACGGCGGCGCGCGTGGCCGAGCTGCTGGCGCTGGTGGGGCTGCCCGCCAGCGCGGCGTCCAAGCACCCGCACGAGTTCTCGGGCGGCCAGCGGCAGCGCATCGCCATCGCCCGCGCGCTGGCCGTCGAGCCGGAGCTGATCGTCGCCGACGAGCCGGTGTCGTCGCTGGACGTGAACGTGCAGGGGCAGATCATCAACCTGCTCGGCGACCTGCAGCGGCGCCTGGGCCTGACGTATCTTTTCATCGCGCACGATCTGGCGGTGGTGCGCCACATCTCCGATCGGGTGGTGATCCTCTATCGCGGCCAGGTGATGGAGACCGGCCG
>DATKEU010000419.1:0-2454 GCA_035544495.1 Polyangia bacterium
CACCCGCGATCCCGACAAGGGCACGCGCAACGTCGGTTGCTACCGCATGCAGGTCTACGGCTCGCGCGAAACCGGCATGCACTGGCAGCTGCACAAGACCGGGCGCCGCCACATGCGCCGCTACAAGGAGCTCGGCATCGCGCGCATGCCGGTGTCGGTGGCGCTGGGCGGCGATCCGATCTTGCCGTACGCCGCCACCGCCCCCTTGCCCGACGGCATCGACGAATTCCTGTTCGCCGGTTTCCTGCGCCGCCGCCCGGTCGAGATGGTCCGCTGCAAGACCAACGATCTGGAGGTGCCGGCGTCGGCGGATTTCGTGCTGGAAGGCTACGTCGACGTCGGCGAGCCGCTGCGCCGCGAGGGGCCGTTCGGCGATCACACGGGTTATTACTCGCTGGCCGACGACTACCCGGTCTTTCACATCACGGCCATCACGCGGCGGGCGGCGCCCATCTACGCGACCACCGTCGTCGGCCCGCCGCCGCAAGAGGACGCCTGGCTGGGCAAGGCGACGGAGCGCCTGTTCCTGCCGCTCTTGCAGATGACCTTCCCCGAGATCGTCGACATGAACCTGCCGGTCGAGGGGTGCTTTCACAACCTGTGCATCGTTTCGATCAAGAAGGACTACCCGCACCACGCGCGCAAGATCTGCCATTCGCTGTGGGGGATGGGGCAGATGATGTTCGCCAAGTGCATCGTCGTCGTCGATGACGACGTCGACGTGCAGAACGTGCGGGAGGTGGCCTGGCGCGCGCTGAACAACATCGACGCCAAGCGCGACGTGTTCTTCGCCGAGGGGCCCATCGACGTCCTCGATCACGCGTCGCAGGCCTTCGGCTTCGGCGGCAAGCTGGGCGTCGACGCCACCCGCAAGTGGAAAGAGGAGGGCTTCACGCGCGAGTGGCCCGAAGTCTTGAAGATGCGGCCCGACGTCGTGGCCCGCGTCGACGCGCTCTGGAAGGAGCTGGGGCTCTGATGGGCAGCCTGGCGAGCGAAGGGGCCGACGTCCAGGGCCTGTTCAACCGCGTGGCGGCGCGCTACGACACCGCCAACCGCGTGATGTCGGCGGGCGTCGACGTACTCTGGCGGCGCAAGGCGATCGGGCGGCTCGTCGATGCGCTGCCGGCGGAGCCGCGCGTGCTGGATCTCGGCGCCGGCACGCTGGACGGCGCGATCGAGATCGCGCGCCGCGCGCCGGGCGCGCGCGTCGCCGCCGCCGACTTCGCGCGCGAGATGTTGCGGGTGGGGCGCCGCAAGATTCCGGCCGGGGCGCGCCTCGACACCCACGCCGCCGACGGGCACGCCCTGCCCTACCGCGACGGCGCCTTCGACGGCGCGTTCTCCGCATTCTGCGTGCGCAACCTGGCGGACCTGCCGCGCGGCCTGGGCGAGCTGCGGCGGGTGGTGCGGCCTGGCGGGCGCGTGGTCATCGTCGAGTTCTTCCGCCCCGAGCGGCCGCGCTTCTTCTTCGACAAGGTTTACAACGCGCGCGTGCTGCCGCTGCTCGGCTGGGCGGTCACCGGGGACCGCGACGCTTACCGGTACCTGCCGGAGTCAATCGGCCGGTTCGCCAGCCTGGCGGAGTTCGCCGACCTGCTGCGCGCGGCCGGTTTTGGCGCGGTCGACGGCGCGCCGCTGTTTCCGTCGGGCGTGGCGTCGCTGGTGGTGGCGTCGTGAAGCTGGTGGTGGCGGTCGGCGGCGCGTCGGGATCGATCTACGCCAAGCGCCTCCTCGACATCCTGGCGACGATGCGCGAATGGGTCGACGTGGGCCTGTGCTTTTCTCAGTCCGGCGCCGAGGTGTGGGCGCACGAGCTCGGCGCCGTCCCCGAATACCCGTTCAAGCGTCACAACCTGCGCGACTTCCGGGCGCCGTTCGCGTCCGGTTCCGCCGGCTGGGACGCCATGGTGGTCATCCCCTGCTCGACGGGCGGGCTGGCACGCATCGCCCACGGCGTCTCCGATGATCTCATCGGCCGCGCCGCCGACGTGATGCTGAAGGAGCGCCGCCGCCTGGTGCTGGTGGTGCGCGAGACGCCGCTGTCCCTGATCCATATCGAGAACATGGCCACCGTCACGCGCGCGGGCGGCGTCGTGCTGCCGGCCGCGCCGTCGTTCTATTCGAAGCCGGCGTCAATCGAGGCGCTGCTGGACACCGTGGTCGCGCGCGTCCTGGACCAGGTCGGCCTTCCCAACAAGTTGATGCCTCGCTGGGGCGACGACCCCGAAGCGCAAGGAGCGAAGAAATGAGTGTCGATCTGACGGGAACCCTCGATGGGTTCCCGGACCAGGACCCTCCCGCCCCGCTGCACGCCGCCGCGGCGGAGGACCTGTTCGTCCTCGGGCGCCGAGCCGCGGACGCGCGCCGCGCCCGCCACGGGGAGCGTGCGACGTTCGTCCGATCGAAGCGCCTCTTGCCGGGTGGTGTCTGGCGTGGTCCGCGCGACGCTGCGTT
>DATKEU010000420.1:0-5366 GCA_035544495.1 Polyangia bacterium
CGTGCTGACACTGGTCGAGGCGATCCTCGAGAACCCCGACGTGGTCCTGCATCGCCAGCTGGACAAGCTGAAGACCGAGCGCATGGACGAGATGAAGGCGCAGGGGATCGAGTACGAGCAGCGCATCGCCGAGCTGGAAGAGATGGAGTGGCCGAAGCCGAACCGCGACTTCATCTACACGACGTTCAACGCCTTCGCCGACAAGCACCCCTGGATCGGCGAGACCAACATCCGCCCCAAGTCGGTGGCGCGCGAGATGTACGAGACCTTCGCCAGCTTCGCCGAGTACGTCCGCGACTATGGCCTGCAGCGCAGCGAGGGCGTCCTTCTGCGCTATCTGTCCGACGTGTACAAGACGCTGACGCAGGCGGTGCCGGCGGCCGCGCGCACCGACGAGCTGCTGGACGTCATCGTCCACTTTCGCCAGATGCTGCAGGTGATCGATTCCAGCCTCCTCGACGAGTGGGAGAGCCTGAAGGATTCGACCGGCCGGCGCGTTGTCGTGCACGAAGCCGTGATCGCCGAGAAGCCGCGCGATCTGGCCGCCGATCCCAAGGCGCTGGCGGTGCGCGTGCGGGCCGAGCTGCACGCGCTGCTGAAGGCGCTGTCGGCGCGCGACCACGCCGGCGCCCTCGCCTGTCTCGCGCCCGGCAGCACCGACGCCGACGGCGCGGCCTGGACCGAGGAGCGCCTGGCGGCGGCGATGGCCCCCTACTGGGCGGCGCACCCGCGCATCGACACCACGCCGGCCGCGCGCCGCCCGCACAACACGATCGTCACCAGGATCGACGACCGCCCCTTCCGGGCGCAGCAGCGGATCATCGACCCCGCGGGCGACGAGGACTGGTCCATCGACTGCCTGGTCGACCTGGACGCCGCGCCGGCGAACGCCGCCGACGCGCCCGGCGCCGCCCCGCGGCCGCTGCTGGCCTTGCAACGAATCGGAACCTGATCCGCAGCATCGAAATCCGATCGACATGGCGACGCCCCCGTCCCCAGCCCCGGCCCAATCGCCTCGCCCGCCGCGCCCACCCTGGCGTGATCGCCTGCGCGAGACCTGGCGCCTGCTGCCGCACGTGCGCCGCACGTTCGCCATCCTCTGGCAGACCAACCGCGCGCTGACCGTCGCCGTCGCCGCGCTGGCCCTGGTCGGCGGCGTGCTGCCGGCGGCGCTGGCCTGGGTCGGCAAGCTGATCGTCGACGCCGTGGTCAGCGCCGCCCGCGCCGGCGGCCCCCACGCCGCCGCGGCCGCCGTGCGCTTGGTGCTGCTCGAGCTCGGCCTGATGATCGTCTCGACGCTGCTCGGGCGCCTCTCCGCCCTGGTGCGCGAGCTCCTGCGCGCGCAGCTCGGCAACCGCATCAACGTCGACATCCTCGAAAAGGCGCTGACGCTGGAGCTGCGCCACTTCGAGGACGCCGCCTTCTACGACAAGATGCAACGGGCCCGCCGCGAGGCCTCGTCGCGCCCGCTGTCGATGGTGCTGGGCTTGCTGGGCATCGCCCAGAGCGCCATCTCGCTCGGCAGCTACGCCGTCCTGCTGGCGCGCCTGTCGCCCGGCTCGGTCGTGGTGCTGGTGCTGGCCAGCATCCCCGCCTTCGTCAGCGAAGCGCGCCTCTCCAGCGCCAGCTTTCGCCTCTACAGCTGGCGGGCCCCGGAGGCGCGCCGCCTCAACTACCTCGAGTGGCTGCTGACGCGCGACAACCACGTCAAGGAGGTCAAGCTCTTCGGCCTGGGCCCGCTGATCCTCGGCCGCTACCGCGCCCTCTTCGACAAGTTCTATCGCGAGGACCGGGCCCTCGCGATCAAGCGGTTCGCCTATGGTCTCCTGCTGACGCTGGTCAGCCTGGGCGCGTTCTATGCCTGCTATGCCTGGGCGGCCGGGCGCGCGGCGGGCGCGGCGATCTCGCTCGGCGACCTCACGCTCTACGTGATGGTCTTTCGCCAGGGCCAGGGGGCGTTCCAGTCGCTGCTGGGCGCGGTCGGCGGCCTTTACGAGGACGCCCTCTTCATGTCGAACCTGTTCGCCTACTTCGATCACGACATCGCCGCCGCCTCGGCGCCGTTCGCCAGCGGCGCGCCCGCGGCCGCCGAGGCGCCGCGCCCGCAGACCATCGAGTTCCGCGACGTCTCGTTTCGTTATCCCGGCAAGGACGCCTGGGCCCTGCGCCACATCAACCTCACCATCGCGCCGGGCGAGGTGATCGCCCTCTGCGGCGACAACGGCGCCGGCAAGTCGACGCTGATTCACCTGCTCATGCGCTTTTACGAACCGACGGAGGGCGCCATCTTCTACGGCGGCGTCGCCCTGCGCGACATCGATCCCGCGGTCCTGCGCCGCCGCATCGGCGCCGTCTTTCAAGACTTCGTCCGCTATCAGTTCACCGCCGCCGAGAACATCGGCCTCGGCTGGATCCCAGCGCTGGAGGACCGCGCGCGCATCGAAGGCGCCGCCCGGGCCGGCGGCGCCGACGCCGTCGTCGAGCAGCTGCCGCAGCGGCTGGACACGATGCTGGGTGGTTACTTCGAGGCCGGACAGGAGCTGTCGGTGGGCCAGTGGCAGAAGGTGGCCACCGCGCGCGCCTTCATGCGCGACGCCGAGGTGCTGATCCTCGACGAGCCGACCGCTTCGCTGGACGCCGAAGCCGAGCACGAGATGTGGAAGCGCTTCGCCACCCTGGCCTCGGGCCGCACGGCCATCCTGATCAGCCACCGCATGGCCACCGTCCGCCTGGCCGGTCGCATCGTCGTTCTCAAGAACGGCCAGATCGAGGAGATGGGCACGCACGCCGAGCTGGTCGCCCGCAACGGCCGCTATGCGCACCTGTTCCGGTTGCAGGCCGCCGGCTATCTGGATTGACCGCAGGCCGCCGCGCCCGCCGACGGCAGCACGACGAACGTCGCCGACAGCGGCGCCAGCGATAGGCGGTCGTCGTCGGTGACCAGCGTGGCCAGCAAGGGCGGCGTGCCGTCGGCGGCGGCCTCGAGAGCGCGCCCGTTCACGCGCACGCGCCGCGCGCCCAGGCCCAGATCGTCGGCTCGCAAGCGAAAGACGCGCCGCGAGCCCGGGCCGACATCGACGGTGACCGCCGCCGCCGGATCGACGTTGAGGAGCAGCAGCGCGATCTCGCCCGCCCCGGCGCCGTCCGCCAGGCAATGCGCGTACGCCCGCACCGCCGGCGCCGACGGCGCCACCGCGACGTCCAGCACGCGCGTCCCCATCAGGCGCCGCCACAGCCACGACGCCCAGTAGCTGGGATTCGGCTGCAGCGTCTCGTCGTCGATGAGGCCGTAGTCGGAGCCCGACAGCGTCTGGCGCACGACCACCTGCTGGCCCCGGCGCGCCATGCGCCCGAGCTCGTCCAGCCACCACAGCGCATCCGCGAAGGTGTTCGACACGCCCGGCTCGCCGCCACACTGGGCGCTGGCCGTCTCGCCCAGCCAGACCTCGGCGCGCGGGGCGTGCGCGCGGGCGGCGGCCTCGACCTCGGCCGCCCAGCGATCGACGTCGCTCAGGCGATCCGGCGCCGCCGTGCGCGCGCGATCGGCCCGCCGCGTGGCCAGCGGACAGCGATGCGACTGCTGCGGGTAGTAATGCCAGGTGACGATGTCCAGCGCGCCGGGCGCCGCCCGCAGCGCCCGGTCGGTGATGGCGCGTCCCTCGCCCAGCAGGGGCCAGAACGCGCTGCCGACGCCGGCCAGGCGCGCGGTGCCCGGCTGCTCGTCGACCAGCGCGCGGGCCGTGCGCAGATCCGCGGCGTAGCGCTCGGCCGACAGCCAGCGCCGGTGGGTGAGCGGAAAGGCGTTAATCTCGTTGCCCAGCTCCCACACGTCGACGGGAAAATCATGGTCGCGCGTGTAGCGCACCAGCGCCCGGGCGTTGGCCGGATCCCACGCGCCGTCGCCGTCGCGCGCGCTGGGCCCGGCGTTCAGCGTGAACATCAGCCGCACGCCGACGTCGCGCGCGAAGGCGTTCACCTCGTCCCAGCGCGACCGGGTCAGCACCCAGCGCGCGCCGTCGGGCGGGGCCACGCGCGCGCCGTCGGCGGCGTCCATGCGGTAGACGGTCCGGTCCGCGTCGGTGCCGCCGATCCGCAGATAGGCGGGCGCCAGCCCGGCGGCCAGCCCCCGCAGCCGCGGCCGCGCGAAGTCGTAGCGAGCCACGGCGTGCGTCGACAAGATCCCGCGCGCCGATTCGCGCGGAGCCCAGAACTCGCCGCCCACCACCTGGGCCGTGTCGACGGCGAACGACAGGAACCGCGCGTCGACGATGGCCACCGGGCTGTCGCCTGCGATGCGGACCGCGACCCGGCTCGGCGGCGGCGGCAAGGGCGCGGGCGGCGGCCAGGAGAAGCCGGTCAGCGTCGCCACCCACAGGGCCAGCCCCAGGCCGGAGGCGGCGATGACCGATCGAAGCATTGATACAGAATCGACAAAGAGCGGCCACACTCAAGTCACAAGACTGAAACAATGTCGGAGAGCGCCGGTGATCAAGGCGCCGTGGTCCGCCTCGTCGGGCGGCGGTCAATGCCGGCGGGCGCGCACCGCGCGCAGCAGATCGCCGCTGTACAGCGCGTTCGGCAGCACCTCGCACTCCGCCCAGCATCCGGGGCAGGCGCGCACCCAGCGGCGCTGCGCTTCGGCCGTCGGGCTCGACCACAGGGCGCGGAACGATTCGCTGGCCAGGTTGCCCACGCGTTGGGTGTTGAACTGGCAGGTCGGCACGTCGCCGTTGGGAAACATCCGCAGGTGCGCTCCGAGCGCCACGCACGGCGGGTTGGGGCGGGCCCGGTCGGCCAACAAGCGCCCCTCGATGCCCTGCAGGTAATAGCGCTTCGCCACCCGCTCGGGCAGCGGATAGCCGTCGATGTCGGCAGCCAGCTGGCCGAACAGAGTCGCCAGCGTCTCCCGGTCCAGATCGCCGAAGGTCGCGAAGGCGCCCGGCGCCCGCGGCGCCGCGTTCGTCTCGCGCGTCAGGCTGTACGTGGCGCTCGCCTCGTACGCGATCACCACCTGGTTGCGCACGCCGAGAGGCCGCAGCAGCTCGCGCAGCCGTGGATAGTCGCGGGCCGATTCCGCGTCGACGATGGTCTGGTTCACCGCCAGGCGCAGGCCCAGCGCGCGCTGGCGCGGGGCCAGGGCCCGCACGGTGGCCATCGCGCGATCCCAGGCGTCGTGCCGCCCGCGTATCTGGTTGTGCTTCTCGCCGACGCCGTCGATCGACACCAGCAGCTGCAGCGGCACGGCCTGGTCACGCTTCTCGCAGAACGCGACGATGCGGTCGGTGAGGAAGCCGTTGGTCGTGACGTGCAGCAGGCGCGGGCGCAGGATCCGCTGCGTCAGGGCCGCGATCTCCCCGAGATCCGCG
>DATKEU010000421.1:0-2857 GCA_035544495.1 Polyangia bacterium
ACGCGCATCGTCGATCGCAACGGCGTATCCGTGGGCGAGCTCGGCGCCGAGAAGCGCACCGTGGTGCCGTACGCGGAGATCCCCAAGGTGCTGATCAACGCCGTCGTCTCGGCCGAGGACGCCGAGTTCTTCCAGCACGCCGGCCTCAACTATCGCGGCATGCTGCGCGCGTTCATCGAGAACGTGCTGCGTGGCCGCGCCGCGCAGGGCGGGTCGACCATCACCCAGCAGGTGGTCAAGACGTTCCTCTTGTCACCGGAACGAACCATGCGCCGGAAGGTGCAAGAGATCATCCTGGCGCGGCAGCTGTCGCAGACGCTGTCGAAGGAAGAGGTGCTGACGCTTTACCTGAACCAGATCTATTACGGGCACGGGCGTTACGGCTGCGAGGAGGCGGCGCGGTACTTCTTCGGCAAGTCGGTGCGCGACATCGACACGGCGGAGGCGGCGCTGCTGGCCGGGCTGCCGCAAAGCCCGGAGCGCCTGTCGCCGCGCAAGCACCCGGAGGCGGCCAAGACGCGGCAGCGGTATGTCCTCGGGCGGATGATCGAGAACGGCTACCTCGATCGCGCCACCGGCGAGAAGCTGGCCGCGGAGCCCATCCGACTGGCGCGCGAGACCGGCCCGGCGCGCGGCCTGGCCAGCGAGGCGGTCGACAGCGTGGCGCGTTTCCTGGCCGAGCGCGGCGGGGCAGGGGAGGCGGTCGCCTCCGTCGAGACGACGCTGGACGCGCACCTGCAAGATCTGGCGCGGCAGGCGCTGGAGCGCGGCCTCGAGGATCTGGACGCGCGCCAGGGCTATCGCGGCCGCTCCGGTCATCTGGCGGGCAAGGCGCTGGAGAAGTATCTCGCCGAGCTGGCGAAGGCGCACCCGGGCGCGCTGCGCGACGGACAGATCGTCGAGGGGGTGGTCACGCGTATCGAGAAGGACGCAGCCGTGGGCGGCAAGTCGGGACGCCTGATCGTGCAGGTGGGCGCCGCCGAGGGGGCAGTCGATCTGTCGCTGGAGGCCCGCTACGCCAAGGGGCCGAAGGCGCTGGCCGATCGCTTCGTGGCCGGCGACCTGGTGCGCGTGCGCGCCGCTGGCGAGCGCCCCCACGCCGAGGGGGCGGCGCCGGCGCTGGCTCTCGACCTGGGGCCGCAGGCGGCCATGGTGGTGCTGGATCCGCAGACGCGGCAGATCCTGGCCCTGGTAGGCGGCTACGACTATCGCCCGGGCGGCTTCGATCGCTCGCAGGCGGCGCACCGCCAGCCCGGATCGGCCTTCAAGCCGTTCGTCTACGCGACGGCCATCGACCAGCACAAGGTCACCGCCGCCACGCTGGTCAACGATTCGCCCGAGGTCTACGAGAGCGTGAGCAGCGTCTGGAAGCCGCAGAACTACGAGAAGGAGGAGTTCCGCGGTCCCATCCGCGTGCGCACGGCGCTGGCGCAGTCGATCAACACGGTGGCGATCAAAGTCTTGTCCGAGATCGGCGTGCCGAGCGTGCGCACGCTGGCTGCCGCCGCCGGCATCACGTCGCCCATGCCCGACGATCTGGGGCTGGCGATGGCGCTGGGCGCGATGACCGTGACGCCGCTGGAGCTGGCGAACGCCTACGCGACCTTCCCCAGCAGTGGGCAGCGGGGCGATCCGTACCTGGTGCAGTCGGTGGGCGGGCAAGCGATCGAGCGCCCGCCGTTGCAGGCGGCGCTGAAGCCCGAGGTCGCGTACGTGCTGACGTCGATGATGCGCAGTGTGATCGACGAGGGGACGGCGCGCGCGGCGGCCGGCAGGCTGCGCCGGCCGGTGGCGGGCAAGACCGGCACGTCGAACGATCAGCACGACGCCTGGTTCGTCGGCTTCACGCCCGATCTCCTGGCCGCGGTGTGGGTCGGCTTCGACGACAAGCAGGGCCTGGGGCGCGGCGAGGCGGGAGCGCGGACCGCGCTGCCGATCTGGATCGATTTCATGACCAAGGCCCTGGTGGGGCGACCGGCGCGCGATTTCGCGCAGCCCCCGGGCGTCGTCGTCCAGCGCATCGACAAGACGACGGGGCTGTTGCCGGCGGCGGGTCAGGAATCGAACACGATCGACGAGGTGTTCTTGCTCGACACGGCGCCGAAAGAGCAAGCGCCGGTCGCGGGCGCCGAGACCAGCGCCGACAAGCTGCTGCTCAATCAATAGCGAGCGTCAGCGAGCGTCTGTCTCCGCAAGGCTTGCCCTCTTCCGCCGCCTTCGGCGGCTCCCTCTCCCGCTTCGCGGGCGAGGGATTCTGAAAGCTCCCGCTTCGCGGGCGAAGAATTCCGAGCCTCCCCCGCTTGCGGGGGAGGCCGCCTCCCGAAGGCAGCGGGTGAGGGCCAGCCTTGCGAGAACTCGGGCCTAATCTCGCACCGGGGTCGCGCGCAGCGCGGCCTTGCCGTCCTTGATATAGACGGAGAACCGCACGGTCCGGCAGTGGTGCTTCGAGATCAGCGCCCTCTTGTTGTCGTGCAGCTTCTCTTTGAACTTTTCCAGCGTCAGCCCGCTCAAGGACTCCCCGCACTGCCGCTTGGCGGTCAGGAAGTCCTCGTAGACCATCCGGAAGTGGCCCTCCTCCTCCGATGCGTCGCCGGGGCCCACCACGCGCGTCTCGTCGGAGTCGCCCACCGAATCGCCCACGCTTGGGCCCAGCGGCACCGGCCCAGGCGAACGGCCGGCGTCGCCGAAGGTGCCGCCGCCCGCGGCCAGGTCGCCGAAGAACGAGCTCGCCGGGCGGGCCGTCTTCTGCGTGATGACGTTGTTCTGGTTCTCCTTCTGACCCGGGTTCGGCGCGGGCGCCGAGAAGGGCGGGGGCGGCGCGAATGACGGCGGGGGCGGGGGCGCGAACGAGCTGGCC
>DATKEU010000422.1:0-8463 GCA_035544495.1 Polyangia bacterium
CCGCGCCGCCCGTTCCCGCGCCGCCGGTTCCCGCGCCGCCCGTTCCCGCGCCACCGGTGCCCGCACCGCCCGTGCCATGGCCACCCGTGCCGCCGCCGTCGCTGCTGCTACTGCTGCTGCTGCAGGCGCCGAACGCCGTCAGCGATAGGACCAGGAAAGGAACTGCAAGCCGTTTAAACATCGCTATCTCCTTGGTTAGGTCGGGATGGACCCGACAAAATGCTCGATGATTTGGGGTGGACGATAGCTCATCACCAAATGAAAGAAAAGTTTCGCTTGGGTCAAGCGGTGTTGTGACGCGCGCTCTTCGCTTCCAGAATTTGTCAGCCAGTTAACGGCCGACGAGGCCAGAAGCGCTTCGCCGGCCAGACTATTTTCTTTCCGGCCCGGCATTGGACGAGCGCGCGTTTTCGAATCGAGCCGCGACGTCGTCCCAGTTCCACACATTGAAGACGGCCTGGAAGAAGCTCTTTTTCTCCGGGCCGTACTGCAGATAGTAGGCGTGCTCCCAGGCGTCCAGTACCAGCAGGGGACTCCCGCCCTGGGTGACCTCGGACTGGTGATCGTGGATCTGCAAGATGACCAGCCGCTGGCCCAGTGGCTCCCACGCCAGCGCCGCCCAACCCGAGCCCATGGTTGTGATCGCGGTCTCGATCAGCTGGGCCTTGAAGTGGTCGAAGTTTCCGAAAGCGGTGTCGATGGCGGTCGCCAGGGGCCCGCTCGGTTGGCCGCCGCGCTTGGGCGCCAGGTTCTTCCAGAAAATCGAATGCAGCACATGACCCGATAGATTGAACGACAGGGCGCGCTGCAGGCCCGCTATCTTCGAGAAATCATTCTTCTCGCGCGCCTCCGCAAGGGCTGCGACGGCGTCGTTGGCCCCTTTCACGTAGGCGGCGTGATGCTTGCTGTGGTGCAATTCCATGATGCGCCCGGAAATGTGGGGCTCGAGGGCGCCAAAGTCGTATTCGAGATCCGGGAGTTCGTATTTTTTCATCGCGTAGCCAAATATGCGTCCAGCCGGAGTCGAGACAAGCAGCATTCCGCAGGCGTGGCGGCACGATCATGCGCGCGATACCGCCTGCGACTGGACCGGTGTTTACCAGATGATTGGCACGCCGAAGACGGTCGGACGGATCACCGCGGGTCAGCCGCCGTTGCGTTCCCGGTCGAGGCGCTTGCGGACGACGGCGGCGGCGCGGCGGGCGATCACTCTCGGGGTCGGCTTGCGGCCGCGCAGCGGTTCCTGCTCGCTGTGGTGCTCGACGAAGTCGCCGGGCTGGCAGCCGAGCTCGAACATCGTCACCTCGCGCTTGCCTCGATCGCCGAGGCGCAGCGGCACGACCGCGGCGCCGATGCCGGCACCGACGTAGACGGCTCCCTCGGGGACCATGCTGTCGGGCTGCGACTTCGGAACGTGACCGTGCAGCGGGCCGCGCGCGTGACCGTTGGTGCGTCCGTCGCGCGATCCGTACAGGCCGTGAACGTACTTGTGGCCGGCGATCATCCCCACCGCCAGCTCGTGCAGGCGCGCCAGCGTGACCTGGCCGCCGTGGGTGTGCCCGGCCAGCACCAGCGGAATGCCGTGTCGCCACAGGCCGTCGGCTTCCTCGGCGATGTGCGAGATGGCGATCGACGGCAGGTCATGGCGCAGCCCCTTGACCGCCTCGTCCCGCCGCGCGTGTCCCGTGTACGCGTCGTCCAGTCCCACCACCTGCAGCTTCTGGTTGCGCAGGGTGATGATGGTGTTGCGGTTGCGCAGCACCTCGACGCCGCCCCGCTGCAGGGCCAGCCGGACCTCGTCGGCGCCCGACCAGTAGTCATGGTTGCCCAGCACGGCGATGGCCGGCGCGCCAAATCCCTGCACCACCTCGGTCAGCTGATCCAGATAGAGCTGGCTGTGGCAGACGAAGTCGCCGGACAGCAGCACCAGGTCGGGTTTCTCCGCGTTGGCCAGCTCGACGGCGGCGCGCTGGATCTCGACCGGCGTGACCCGCCCGACGTGCAAGTCGGTCAGGTGCGCGATGCGCAGGTGGCTGATCTGATCCGAGTAGGCGACCGGGCCGGCGAACCGGCGCAGCTTGATCCGATAGCGGCGCGACGCGCGCGTCGGGCGCGACGACGCGTGAGCCTGTTTCGCTGCCATTCGGGCGGCGTGCGCGGCGACCTCATCAACCGTTGGCGGTGCGCGAAACACGAACTCTCGAGCAGAGCTTAGCGCGGCCGTGCCGTCGGCGCACCCGGTTTCGCCGGGGACGCACGCCGCCGCACATCGCACCGCGCAGCACGTCGATCACGCCTTGTGGCCGCCGGCGATGACGTCCAGGAAGGCTTGCGCCGCGTGACTGAGCGATCGGTTCTTGGCGTAGACCAGGCGAATCATCCGCTCGACGTGCAGCTCCCTGACCTTCACCTCGCGCAGCGTGCGGCTGTCGAGATCCTGGCGCACGCACATGCGCGGCAAGAAGGCGACGCCCTCGTTGCTTTGCACCAGCTTGCGGATGGTCTCCAGCGTCGGCATCTCGACGTCCATGTTCAGCGGCACCTTGTGGCGGCGGAATTCCCGCAGCACCAGCTCCCGGTACGGCGACAGCACGTTGTGGGCGATGAAGGTCTCCATGCCGAGATCGGCGATCGACACCGCCTTGCGCCGCGCGAAGCGGTGCTTGGGCGACACGACGAAGGCCAGCGCGTCCGTGTAGATGACCTTGGTGACCAGCCGCTCGTCGGGCGGGTCATAGCTCACCACGCCCAGCTCCAGATTGCCGTCCAGCAGCTCGGCCGGGATCTGGCTCGACTGGCTGCGCCGGATCTGCACCTTCACCTTGGGGTACAGGCGCCGGTAACGCTCGATGTGAGGCAGGAGGTACAGCGTCGACGACTCGTTGGCCCCGACGATGAGTCGGCCGGCCGACTTGTCGCGCAGCTCGGCGATGGCGTTGTCCATCTGCTGGCGCAGATTTTCGAAGCGGCGCGCGTAGTCGAGGACGGCGCGTCCGGCGTCGGTCAGCACCAGATCCTTGCCCGAGCGATCGATCAGCTTCTGCCCCAGCTCGCTCTCCAGGCGCTGCACGGCGAGGGAGATCGCCGGCTGGGTGCGGAACAGCTTCTCGGCGGCGCGCGAGAAGCTCCCCTCCGCCACCACCTGCGAGAAGACCTGCAGCGCGTACAGCTCCATAACGGACGCTTATCGAATAAGGAAAACTTATATTCAAGCATATTATTATAAATTTGCCGTATCGGTCGCCGCGCCGCAGATTAGCGGCATGGCATCGACCCAGAAAACGAACGACCGAGTTTTTATCTTCGACACCACGCTGCGCGACGGGGAGCAGGCTCCCGGCTGCAGCATGACCGTCTCCGAAAAGCTGCGCATGGCGCACAAGCTGGCCGAGCTGGGCGTGGACATTCTCGAGGCCGGCTTCCCCATCGCCTCGGAGGGCGATTTCGAAGCGGTGCGCGCCGTGGGGCGCGAGGTGAACGCCAAGATCGCCGCCCTGGCCCGCTGCACGCCCCTCGACATCGATCGGGCCGCCAAGGCCCTGGAGGGCGCCAAGGGCAGCCCGCGCATCCACACGTTCATCGCCACCAGCGAGATTCACCTCAAGTACAAGCTGAAGAAGTCGCAGGCCCAGGTGCTGGACGAGGCGGTCAAGGCGGTGGAGCAGGCGCGCAAGTTCGTCGACGACGTCGAGTTCTCCGCCGAGGACGGCGCGCGCACGGCGCCCGAGTACCTGGTCACCGTCGCCAAGGCGGTGGTCGCCGCCGGCGCCAGCACGGTCAACATCCCCGACACCGTCGGCTACTCCATCCCGGAAGAGTACGGCCCCATCATCGGCCACGTGGCGCGCGCGCTCGGTTCCACCGGCATCGTCAGCGTCCACTGCCACGACGATCTCGGGCTGGCCGTCGCCAACTCGCTGGCCGCCGTGCAGAACGGCGCGCGCCAGGTCGAGTGCACGATCAACGGCATCGGCGAGCGCGCGGGCAACTGTTCGCTGGAAGAGGTGGTGATGGCCATCCACACGCGCCGCGATCGCCTGCCGTACGAGACCGGCATCCGGACCGAGCAGCTCTACCCGGCGTCGCAGCTGCTCACGTCGCTGATCGGCGTCGGCGTGCAGCCGAACAAGGCGATCGTCGGGCGCAACGCCTTCGCGCACGAGGCGGGCATTCACCAGGACGGCTTCCTCAAGGAGCGGACGACGTACGAGATCATCGACCCCAAGAGCGTCGGCGTTCCGGAGAGCCGCCTCGTCCTTGGCAAGCACAGTGGCCGGCACGCGCTCAAGTCCCGCTGCGAGGCGCTGGGCTTTGCGCTGTCGAAGGAGGAACTGGAGGACGTCTATCGCCGGTTCACGGTCCTCGCCGACACCAAGAAGGGGATCACGGACGACGAGATCCGGGCCCTGGCCGTGAACGGCTCCAGAAGTTCGAGCCGCAAAATAGCGTAATCTTTAATACATTATTTGACGCGCTAGAACGTCGTAAATACGCTTAAGTACTTGGGTGAGCCGTCGATGGCTTCATCCATGAAGCGAAAACACACTCTGCGCGTCCTTGGTTCTCTGGCGGCCGTCCTGACGGCGGTTGGTTGCGGCTCTCCCCCTTCTGATGATCTCGGCGAGGTCAAGTCGGCCGAGACGACGGAGAACGCGCTGACGGCCAACGCGCTGACGGCGAATGCGCTGACCGCGAACGCGCTGACGGCGAACGCCCTGACGGCGAATGCGCTGACCGCGAATGCGCTGACGGCGAACGCCCTGACCGCGAACGGCCTGCGCGATCCGCTGGCGCGCATGTTCCTCAAGTACGCGGTCGGGTGCGCGCTGCCCGCCGACCAGACGATCACCGTCACCGTCGACGGCGCGACGTACTCGTTCCCGGGCCAGCTGGGCCTGGCGCCCGACTGGGGCGACCAGCACGGGTCGTGCGACGGCGAGTGCCAGCGCTGGGTCTCGGCCTGCATGCTGGCGCGCGTGGACGCCGCCGGCGTCGAGCGCGAGATCTCGGTGCGCGGCGACAACAAGGCCCTGCACCCGGCGCCGGGCGAGATCCGCGACTACTCGGTGCGCGAGGGCGCCTATTTCGGCAACCTCTTCATCAAGGGCCAGCCCCGCTTCCTGTGCGTCGCCCCCGGCAACACCCAGGACACCCGCGTCTGCGGCGATTCCTTGGCCAACTGCCCGATGACGGTCGTTGGTTCGTGCGACGACGCCTGTGATAACGGCGCCTTCCGCAGCTTCGCCGATTGCCAGACAAAGACCAACGGGGGCGTCACCTACCACGAAAGCATCACCGTCTTTCTGCCGAAGTAAGGCCGAAAGCAGCCGAGAGATGTGATGTGACCGCTCGTATCGTCGCAGGCCGTTTCGAGCTAGAGCGCGAGGCCGGCGCAGGGGGGATGGGCACGGTTTACCGTGCCCGTGACCTGACCGACGGCAGCCTGATCGCCCTCAAGATCCTGCACGGGCGCGACGTCCGCGACATCCAGCGCTTCGACCTGGAAGCGTCGATCCTGGCCGAGCTCACCCACCCCGCCATCGTCCGCTACGTCGCTCACGGCGTCGCGGACGATGGCGATCGCTACCTGGCGATGGAGTGGCTGGAGGGGACCGACCTCGGCGGCCGCCTCGAGCGCGACCCGCTGTCACTGCAGGAGAGCGTGTTCGTCGCCCGCCGCGCCGCCGAGGCGCTGGCCTACGCCCACCCGCGCGGCATCATCCACCGCGACATCAAGCCCGAGAATTTGTTTCTCCCCGGCGGCGACATCGCGCGCCTCAAGGTACTGGACTTCGGCATCGCGCGCCTGACCCAGGGCGGCCGCCGCCTGACCATGACCGGGTCGGTGATCGGCACTCCCGGGTACATGGCGCCCGAACTGGTGCGCGGCGAGCGCGAGGTGAGCCCGGCGGCCGACGTCTTCTCGCTGGGCTGCGTGCTGTTCCAGTGCCTGACCGGCCGCCCGGTGTTCGAGGCAGAGGAAGCGACGGCGCTGCTGGCGAAGATCCTGCTGCAGGAGGCGCCGCACGTGCGCGAGGTGGCGCCGCACCTGCCGGACAGCCTGGATCGCGTCGTCGCCCGCATGCTGGCCAAGGATCCGGCCAAGCGCATCCAGTCCGCCCAGGGCGTGATCGACGAGCTCGACGCCATGGGGGCGATGGCGGAGGACGTGGTGCCGAAGAGCCGCCGCAAGGCGCGCCCGGCCCTGACCGCCAGCGAGCAGCGCGTGGCCTGCGTCGTGATCGCCGGCCCGTCGCCCACCGCCGAGCGGCGCTGGCACGGATCGACGATGGCGGTGGTGGTGCCGAAGACGCCGCCGGCGGGCGCGGGGGCCGAGGCGGCGCGCGCGCCCTCGGGCTTCGAGGCGCTGGAGGGCGAGCTTCGCCGCGTGCACGGCGCGCGCGTGCACCCGCTGCCCGACGGATCGATGGTGCTGACACTGTCCGACGCCGGCAAGGCGACCGATCAGGCGGCGCGCGCCGCGCGCTGCGCGCTGGCCGTGCGGGCCGCCATCCCCGATGTGCCGCTGGTGGTGTCGACGGGGCCGGGGCGCTTCTCGGCCTGGTCGGTGGTGGGCGAGGTGATCGACAGCGGCATGCGGCTTCTGCGCTGCACGCGGCCCGGCCTCACGCGCATCGACGACATGGCGGCGGGGCTGCTGGACGCGCGCTTCGACATCGTCCGCGACGGGACGACGTTCTTCCTGCGCGGCGAGCGCGACGTCTTCGAGGCCAAGCGCAACCTGCTCGGCAAGGCCACCGACTTCGTGGGGCGCGGGCGCGAGATCTCGATGCTCACCAACCTGCTGGCCGGCAGCATCACCGAGTCGATGGCGTCGGCGATCCTCGTGACCGGCGCGGCCGGCGTCGGCAAGTCGCGCCTTCGGCAGGAGTTCCTCGAGTGGGTGCAGCGCCAGCCCCAGCGGACGGAGGTGCTGTTCGGCGTCGGCGACTCGCTGGGCGCGGGCTCGCCGTTCGCCATGCTGGGGCGAGCCATCCGGCGCGGCGCCGGCATTCAAGAAGGCGAGCCGCTGGAGGTGCGGCGGCGCAAGCTGCAGGAGCGCGTGGCCTCCGTGGTGGGGCGGGAGTCGGCGGCGCGCGTGACGGTGTTCCTGGGCGAGATCGCCAACGTCCCTTTCCCCGAGGATGACCACGAGGCGCTGAAGGTCGCGCGCGGCAACCCGCAGCTGATGGGCGACAGCATGCGCCGCGCCTTCGAGGACTGGCTGGCGGCGGAGTGCGCGCGCCACCCGGTGCTGATCGTCCTCGAGGATCTGCACTGGGGCGATCTCGGCACGGTCAGCTTCATCGACGCGGCCCTGCGCAACCTGCGCGAGCAACCGCTGATGGTCCTGGCCATGGCCCGGCCCGACGTGACGGCGCGCTTTCCGAACCTGTGGGACGGGCGCGAGATGCAGACGCTGCGCCTGTCGCCGCTGCCCCGGCGCGCGAGCGAGAAGCTGGTGCGCGAGGCGCTGGGCCCCGACGTCAGCGAGGCGCTGGTCGCGCAGATCGTCACCCGCGCTGACGGCAACGCGTTCTATCTGGAAGAGCTGATCCGCGCCGCCGCCGACGGCCGCTGCGAATCGCTGCCCGATTCGGTGATCGGCATGGTGCAAGCCCGCCTCGACGTCGAGGGGACCGAGGCCAAGCGCGTCCTGCGCGCGGCCAGCGTGTTCGGCGAGCGCTTCTCGAAGACGGGCGTGCTGGCGTTGCTGGGCGGGGAATCGGCGGCGGCCGACGTCGACCACTGGCTGGCGCACCTGGGCGACCGCGAGCTGGTGGCGCGGGCGGCGGCGCCCGAGCGTCAGGGCGAGGAGGAGTACACCTTCTCGCACGCGCTGGTGCGCGAGGCGGCGTACTCGATGCTGACCGAGGACGATCGGGCGCTCGGGCACCGGCTGGCGGGTGACTTCCTGGAGCAGGCTGGATCCAGCGACGCCATCGCGCTCGGCGAGCACTTCCGCCGCGGCGAGGAGCCGGCGCGCGCCGTCCGCTGGTACGCGCAGGCGGCGGAGCAAGCGCTCAAGGCCAACGATCTGGCGGCGGCCATCGAGCGCGCGGAGCTGGGGATCACCTGCGGCGCCACCGGCGAGGTCGCGGGTGGGCTGCGCCTGGTGCAGGCCGAGGGGCACGTCTGGCGCGGCGAGTATCTCCTGGCCGAGCAGCGCGCCCAGGAAGCGTCGGCGGATCTGGGAGCGGGCAGCGCCGCCTGGTTGCGCGCGCAGGGCCAGGCGATCATCGCCGCCGGCAAGCACGGCCAGCTCGAGCACGTCGAGCAGTGCGTGCAGGCGGTGCGCGAGGCCATCCCGGAGTTCGGCGCGCGCAGCGCGCAGGTGATGTGCCTGTCCTGGGCGGCGAACTATCTCATCTTCGGCGGACGCTATCGCGCCGCCGACGAGCTCATCGCCACCATCGCCGAGCTGGCCGGCGATCTGTCGGAGATCGATCTGCCGGCGGTGGC
>DATKEU010000423.1:0-4173 GCA_035544495.1 Polyangia bacterium
GCACCACGTACTCGGGCGGCCTGGCCTTGCGGCAAGGCGGCGAGATGCCGGCCGGCGGCCCGCTGGTGAACGGCTTGCCCAAGAAGTACATGCTCACGCACATCGACACGCACAACCGGGCCGACAATCCTTACGAGACAGAGCGCGGACGCGTGCAAGAGCAGACGCCGCTGGCGCTCAAGACCTGGTACTGCCTGGAGTGGTTCATCGACGCGACCAACCAGCAGGCGCGTTACTGGCTGGACGGAACGCAACGCCCCGGCCTGGACTGGAACGGGCCCATCGCCGGCCAGCCGCAGTTCACGCTGCCGGCCGAGTTCAAGTCGCTGGCCGTCGGCATGCGCGTCTTCCAGGTCTCGACGCAAAACTTCGAGCTCTACATCGACGACGTCGCCCTCGACACGAAGCAGGTCGGCTGCAACTGAGACGTTATCGATAGTCCGAGAAGCCGAACGCCACGAACTGCGACAAGCCCATCAGCGTCAGAAAGGCGTGCCCACCCACCGTCGCGTCGCCGGCCAGGAGCCACGTCGCCGCGAGGACGGCGATCCCTTCGGAAAGCTCGATGAAGGCGTGCGTCCGGAAGGGGATCAGCTTCACCGTCCCCTGCGGGTAGTCGGTGAATCGCGTGAGCGTGAAATGCACGGCGGCGCCCGCGATGGCGATCGCCAGCGCGACGCCGCGCAGGTGCAAGAGCCACGCGCCCGCGAGGTACGTCAGCGCGACCAGATCATCCAGCCACCCGTGCAGACGCGCCCCGATGAGCGGGTAGATCACGCGCGGTCCTTGGGGCGGAAGTTCTGCGGGCCCAGGCCGAACTTCTTGATCCAGCGCCAGACGGCGGCGCGGTGCTTGCCGAGATCGCGCGACACCTCGGCCACGTTGCCGTCATAGCGGCGCAAGAGCTCCTCCAGCTGGCCCGCCGTCGGCGACGGCCCGCCCGGCCGGCGGCCGGCGACGCCGATCGGCGCGTTGACGGAGCGGGCGATCGGCTCGGGCAGATCGCGCAGGGCGATGGGCTTGGCGCCCGCGGCCAGGACGGCGGCGGTGCTGACGATCTTTTCCAGCTCGCGCACGTTCAGCGGCCAGCCGTGCAGACACAGCGCGCGGAAGGCCGGCTGCTCGAAACGGACGTCGGGCGTGGCGCGCAGGAAGTGCGCGCACAGCGCGCCCAGGTCTTCGATGCGGTTGCGCAGCGGCGGCAGGTGAATGGGCGCGGCGCCCAGGCGGCCGATCATGTCGTCGCGCAGTCCGCCGCCGCCGCCGTTGCTGGCCTTGCCCGCGGGCGCGCCCGGGCCGGCGGCCCCGCCCCGGTTGGTGGCGGCGACGATGCGCACGTCCATGCGCCGCGGGCGCGTCGAACCGAGCGGCGTCATCTCCCGGTCCTGCAGGAAACGCAGGAGCTTGGTCTGTGCTTCGGGCGTCATCTCGCCGATCTCGTCGAGGAACAGCGTGCCGCCCTCGGCCTCCTCGATCAGGCCCGGCTTGGCCTGGTGGGCGGTGGAGTGGGCGCCAGCGCGATAGCCGAACAGCTCGCTTTCGACCAGCTCGCGCGGGATGGCGGCGCAGTTGATGGCCAGAAAGCGACCCTTGCGCCCGCTGGCCAGGTGGACGGCGCGCGCGTAGACCTCCTTGCCGACGCCGGTCTCGCCGACGATCAGCAGCTCGCCGTCGGAGGCGGCCAGCCGGCGCAACCGATCGCAGGCCAGCGCCAGCGCGGGCGAGCTGGTCGCCACCGGGCCGAACGGCTGGACGAGATCGTTCTTGATCGCCTCCAGCTCCAGCGCCGAGACGACGCGGAACACGCCGACGTGGTTGCCGACGAACACCAGCGCGCCGTCGCGCAGGGCGACGTTGCGCTGGACGCGCGCGTTGTCGACCCAGGTGCCGTTCTTGCTGCCGAGATCGTGCAGGTCGAACGCGCCCGCCGGCTGCGGCACGATGCGCGCGTGGTGCCCCGACACCAGTGTGTCGTCCAGCAGCGCGACGTTGATCCCGGGGCGCGTGTGCTCGGGCGGGCGGCGCCCGATCTCCAGGCCGTTGCCGACGATCTGCAGGCGCCGGCTGGCCGGTAACCCCGGCGCCTCGGCGCTGCCCACCATCAGCAGAAGGGCGACGTCGCGCCGTTCATCGCTGGACAGCGGCGATTTCACCGCGGTCCGCGTCTGATCAGCCGGGCTGGTCATGCCGTCAGAGTATCACCGCCCGAACGGGCATGCTTTCACGGAGAGGTCAGACGTTGTCGCGTCGAGCGCGCGTCACTGGGGACGCTTGATGGCGAAAGGTTTTCCCCGGCGTGGCGGCGACGACGGTCGCTGTCGCGGACGATGCCTACAGCAAGACGGTGGCGTCGGGAGAGTGCGATTGCCAGGACGCCCCGCCCGGCGCAGGATCGAAAGCATGGCCCTCCGACCTCCCGTTCTCGCCGCCGCCGCCACGGCCGCCGCGGCGGCGTGCTGCCTGTGCCTGGGCGGCGCTGGCTGTGGCCAGAACGGATCGGCGCCGCCAGTCGCGCCGGCCGCCCTGCGTTCGTTCGAAGTGGAGGCCACTTTCGACTGGCAGCCACGCTCGCCCGGCGACGCGCCCAACAACCTTCCCGGCGCCCAGCGCTTCACGCTGACGCTGGATTCGCGCACCCCGGGCCAGGAAAACGTGATCGTCGGGGGCTACGGGCTGGTCGCGGTTGTGCCGGTCACCGCCGATGCCTCGGGGCATGTCGCCTATCGCAACCAGGACTCCGGACTCCTGGACCAGCAGCGCACCACGCTGCAGGTGGCGCTGCCGCCCCTTCCCGCCAGCCCGTGCTACGGCGCCATCAACGTCTCGTACGGGGCGCTGGATCTGGACATTTCGGCGGCGGGGGTCACGGGCGTGGGCAGCGGCTTCGCCGAGTACGTCGACGGTGATGCATTGGGGACGGTCGGTTTCGTCGCGTCGTTCACCGGCGGCGTCGACACGCGCGGCCCCACGCCCAGCTTGCCTGGCGCAAGCCCGATCAATTTTCATCCGATGGACGCGATGACGATCGACGTCTCCGAGGCGCTGGCCGCCGACGCCAGCCTCGCGCTCGGCGACGGCACCGCGTCTTTCCCGATGGACGCCGCTCCCAAGGATTTCCCCAGCCGGTTCACGACGCAGTCAAAGCTGCTGCCGTTCGGCCGGCGCTGGCAGCTGGTCACCGCGGGGTTTCGCGATCTGGCGGGCAACGTCGCCGCATCACCGGCGCTGGAAGTGGTGACGCCCGACCTCCCGGGTCCGTTCGCCGGCTTCGCGACCACGCCGCCCGCCGCCCTGATGAGCGGCCACGTTCGCGTCGCCGATCGGGCGTCGATCCCCGCGCTGGGCGACGGACGCGCCCTGGTCTTCGACACCAGCGAGACCGACTGGTCTGGCGGGCGCTTCACCGCGCGGCTGCCCCTTCCAGCAGGCGCGACGGAGGTGGTGATGCGCGCCCGCTCTCTCAGCGGCGACAACATCAGCAGCCCATGGCTGACCGCGAGCCTCGCCGTCTCCGGTGGCGCCATCACCGCGAACAGCGTCGAGCTCTTCCATGGCTCCGACGTCAACACCCCTTCCGGCGTCGCCGACCTGCCGGAGATCTCGCCGGCCTACGATTACCCGCTGCCGCTGCCGGCGGGCGCCTCCGGCGAGGTGATCGTCGACCTGTCGTCGCTGTCCGGGAGCAACTGCGGCCCCATCCTGCGCCCGGGCATCAGCGTGATCGACGCGATCACCGCGCGCTAGAACCGACTTCACGGGCAGGTGAGGCGCCCGAGCTGGGGCGTGGTCTTCTGCAGCGACACGCCGTCGCCGAGCTGGCCGGCGTCGTTGGCGCCCCAGCAGAAGACGGCGCCGGCGCGCTGGCGAGCGCACGTGTGGGCGGCGCCGGCGGAGATGGCGACGACGTCGGCGACGCCCGGGACCTCGGCGGGGGCGGCGCGCCCGTCGGTGCTGCCGTCGCCGAGCTGGCCGGCGTCGTTGGCGCCCCAGCAGAAGACGCGGCCGTCGGCGAGGACGGCGCAGGTATGGCGACCGCCAGCGGCGACGGCGGCGCTGGCGGGCAGCGACAGAGCCTGCGTCGGACCGCTGGTCGACGTGGTGTCGCCGCCGCCGAGCTGGCCGTCGCTGCCCCGCCCCCAGCACCACACGCCGCCCGCGCGATCGACGACGCAG
>DATKEU010000424.1:0-13849 GCA_035544495.1 Polyangia bacterium
CCGTCGGGATCGCTGGTCAGCGTGAGATCGATGGTCAGCTGCTTCTTCACTTCGGCGATCGCGCGCGGCACGACTTCCTTGCTGGCGAACTCCGCGAACAACCCCGAGACCGTGTCGTATTCCAGGCCGCGCTCGCTGCCCATGGCGTCGCCGCCGCCGTTGTTCACGAACAGCACCACCATGGGCGGCATCCTCTTCATGGCGATCAGGTTGTCGAGCGCGTTCGGCAGCACGTCCTGCCCCATGGCGTCCTGGGTGACGATGAACGGCGCGGCCGTTCCCGGCATGTACTGCATCGGCACGTAGACGGCGACGGCGCGGGTGTACGGACCGTTGACGCCCTTGTAGATCTGGCTGTCGGCGCTGGCCATCATGAAATTGATGACCCGGCCGCGCGGCGTCCCGGCCGCCGGCGGGTTGGTCAGCGGGTCGCGCGTGTAGGCCGGGCCGATCATCCGATCGCCATCGCCCTCGCTGCTGATGTTCGGCATCCATCCCCCGCTGCCCGACGGCGCCGAATCGCCGCCGCCGTCGGCGCTCGCGCCGCCCGCGCCGCCGTCGCTGACGCCAGAGCCGCCGCTGCCGCCGCCGTCGGCGCTGGCGCTGGCGCCGCCCGTGCCCGCCGCGCCGCCACCGGTCCCCGCGCCGCTGCCGCCCGAGGCCACGCCGCCGCCGCTGCCCGACCCAGTCACGCCGCCGCTCCCCTTGGCTGCGCCCGGCGGGGGGCCGTCGCTGCTGGCACAGGCGGACAAGCCGCACGCGCTCAGCAGTGCGCACAGGGCCAACGCTCTCGATGCGGGGCAACGGTTCATGGGACCTCCCGGACGACCAGAGCTCGGCAAAAGAGAGCCGGAGCTCTGGCCTTAGACGGAAAGATCCGCGACGCCAGGCACAAATCCGCCCAGCGTCGCCCGCCCCGCCCGCCGGCAACGCCAGCGCGCCAGCGCGTCACGAGGGGTAGCGTTCCTGCAGGATGCCGCGAATCATGGCCACCAGCGCCACGCTGTCGATCGGCTTGCGCAGCTGAGCGATGTCGCAGGGCAAAGTGCCTTCATCCAGCGTGCCGCTCAAGACCAGGACCGGAAACGGCGACCAGTGCTCGTCGCCCTTGATCTGCCGCAGCAATTCGTACCCGGTCATCACCGGCATCGATAGATCCAGAATCATCAGCGCCGGCACCTCGCGCGACGACGCCAGCTGCGCCAGAGCATCGGCACCGTTGACGGCGTCCCGCACCCGAAATCCCTCGTCACTGAGGAAGTCGGTCAACGCCTCGCGAACCGAGGGGTCGTCGTCGACGACCATGATTGCGGGTGCGGACACCGTCAACGTCCAAGCAGCGTCAGTCTAGAACGCGCCGCCCCTGGATCAGGCGAATCGCCACCGCGATCACCGCCAGGATGAGCAGCAGGTGGATGAACCCACCCAGCGTGTACGACGTGACCATCCCCAGCGCCCACAAGATCAGCAACAAGACTGCGATTGTCCACAACATGTTCATGCTCCCGCCATTTGAGTTGATTCAAGCCAGTCGTGCGCCCGATTGGCCGCCCGTCCAGCACTCCGTTTGATTCGCCGGCTGAGATCGTCGCGGATCTGCCGGCCCGGCCGCGGCGCGAGCAGCAAACCCAGTCCCAGACCCGTCGCGAGTCCCATGGCCAGGACGCCGCAGGTTCGCGCGAACGACGCCGCCAGGGTGCTTTTCTTCTTCAGGCCCAGCCTTTCCAGGATGAACCTTTTGCGAAGGTATTGCGGATTCTTCATCTGTCGAGTTCCTTTCGCTTGGATTCGCGCTGAACACCGCTTTCAAGCAGCGGCATGCGTGCTCAAGCTTCAATTCATATGCCAGCGACCACGACCGAGAACCCGGGGCCTTCGCCGCTTGCAACTCCTTCGAAAAGTTACGGTTCGGGCTTTCGGTTACGGGCTGGTAACGAGAGCGGCGCCCCAGGCGGCGCCGTGTTAGACCATTGCTTGGGTGGGCCGCCCGCCCCCGGAAGGTGCCGATGAAAATTCTCGTGATCGATGACGAAACCGAGCTGCGCGGCACCATCTCGGATATCCTGCGCGACGCGGGCCACGACGTGACGGAGGCGGGCGACGACGGGCCGGCCGCGCGCGCGCTGGTGGATCAAGGTGGATTCGATCTGGTCATCAGCGACGTGCGCCTGCCGGGCGTCGATGGGCTGGAGCTTTTCCGGCGCGCGCGCACGACCTCGCCGCTGTCGGACTTCATGCTGATGACGGCGTTCGCCGACGTGGGCGAGGCGGTGGCGGCGCTGAAGGAAGGCGCCGAGGACTACCTGACCAAGCCGTTCGATCCCGACGAGCTCCTGCACCAGGTGACGCGCATCCAGGCGGCGCGCGCCATGCGACGCGAGCTGATCGAGGCGCGGCAAGCGCTGGCCCGGCGCTCGCCCGCCAACCGTTTGGTGGGGCAGTCGCCGCAGATGATGAAGATCCAGACCCGCATCGAGATGATCGCGCAGAGCGAGGCCGCCACGCTGGTCCACGGCGAGAGCGGGACCGGCAAGGAGCTGGTCGCGCGGCTGCTGCACGATCGCGGATCGCGCGCCGGCAAGCCGTTCGTACCGGTCAACTGCGCCGGCTTTCCCGACACCCTTATCGAGGCGGAGCTGTTTGGCTTCGAGCGCGGCGCCTTCACCGGCGCGGTCAAGCGCCGCGAAGGCCGCTTCAAGGCGGCCGACGGGGGCACGTTGTTTCTCGACGAGATCGCCGAGCTGCCGCTGCCGGCGCAGGCCAAGCTGCTGCGCGTGCTGCAGGAGGGCTCGGTCGAGCCGCTGGGGACCAACACACCGATCAAGGTCGACGTCCGGCTGATCAGCGCCACCCACCGGAATCTGCGCGAGCGCATCGCCGCGGGGCTGTTCCGCGAGGATCTCTTCTACCGCGTCAACGTCCTCGACGTGACGCTGCCGGCGCTGCGCGACCGCGAGGGAGATCTGCCGATCCTGATCCAGTTCTTCCTCGACGGCTTCGGGCGCGCCAGCGGCGGCGGCCAGCGCCAGAGCCCCACCATCTCCGGCGACGCGTACGCGGCGCTGAGCGCTTACCCGTACCCCGGCAACGTGCGCGAGCTGGCGCACGCCATCGAGCACGCGGTGGTGCTGGCGGGCGGGGGCGAGATCACCCTCGACCACCTGCCGGCCGCGATCGCCGAGGCGGCGCCCACCGGGAGGCCGAAATCGGCGCCAGTCCCCGCCAGCGCTGCCGCGGCGAACACCATCACGCCGCTTTCGGAGGCGGTGCGCGCGTTCGAGAAGGCGCACCTCTTGAAGGTGCTGGCCGCGGCGGGCGGCAAGCGGGTGCGCGCGGCGGAGCTGCTCGGGATCTCACGCAAGAGTCTGTGGGAGAAGCTGCGGACGTACGACCAGAACGAAGCGGCGAACGACGACAAGGGCGATTGATCCGCGCGTCACTGACGCGGTTCCGACGATCGATTAAGCAGCCGTCCCGCTCGAAAAAGTCCGCCCAGACCCGGCGCGCCGCTATCTCTGGCAATTGAATGCGGGCATTGACTGCGACGCGCCCAGCAATCCGACGCTCACGGAGGTCGAGGTCGACGACCACGCGTTGCCGGGCAACCCGCCGAGCGACGCGCCGGCGTCGGCGTTGCAGTCGAGGAGGTTGAGCGCGTTCGACGTGGCGACAGTCGTCCCATCGGGGCAGGTGATCGCGATGCCCAAGGCGCCGCTCGGCCGCTCGGTGACCGTGTTGCCCTTCGTGACCAGCTTGATCCCGGCCGCGTTCGCGTTCTCGAAGTGCAGGCAGGTGGTCCCGCCGTTCGCGATCGTGAAATTCCAGCTAGGCTGATCCGGGACGGGCAGCACCAGCGCGGGCGTGAACGTCACCGCCACGCCGCTGGCGTACGTGCACGTCTTGTTGTCGGCGCTGAGCGTGCCATGGTCGGTCGCGGGCGGCAGGCACGACGCGGCGTCGTCCAGCGTCGACTTCCAGCAGTTGTCTCCGCCCAGCCAGGCGCAGTCGAGCGAGCCGCCGCCCGCGCCGCTGGAGCCGCCACAACCAGAGCCAGCTATCAGCACAACCACGACCACCAGGACAGTCCGCATCATGCGGGAATCATATCGTGGATCGCGGGCGGCCTGCCCGGATCGCTGGATTCATCGCGTTTTCAGAGATCAATGGTCAACAGTCGGACCATGTAGGCCCGCTCGCTCTATGTAGCGCCTTCGCCCCTCCACTCACGGGGTTAAACGGAGGATCAGATCGAGAACATCAGCCCGATCGAGAGAGCCACCACCTTGTCGGCGGAGGGGAGATTGTTCGAGGAGCAGCCCTCCAGGCCGTCCGTCGGGGAAAAGCAGCTCTTCCCGAAGGTTCGCAGGTCGAAGCTGGCCAACCCGCCCAGCCACACCTTGTTACTCATCCGGGTGAAGCCGGCGAGGTTGACGCCGAAGTCGAGGCCCGAGAAGGTCCCGCTCCCGTTGCCGCGAGAGAGAGACCACTGGTCATAGGTCGCAGCCCACGCGCCGAACTTGGGCCCCATGGCGAGGTCGATCTTCCCCGCGGCGAAGGGGACCAGCGGGCTGATGGTGGCGCTGAAATCAAACTCGTTGAATGTGTCGCCTCCGGGCAACCCGCTCAGACTGAGAGCATCCAGAGTCAGCTCGCCGTTGATCGAAAAAAGATCCCCAACCCGGACTCCCGCCAATCCACCAATGTGGAGACCAGGGCCGATGTTGGTCCCCGCCTTGCCCTGGTAAGTGTGGATGCCGAGGTACGGGAGAATCTGGAATATCGGGATGCGGCGACGTCGCGGCAGCGGGGTCCGTGGCGGGTTGGCATAGGGAGCGACCGGCGGCCAGGCAGCGGGCGGTGGGTAGACAACCGGCGGCGCCTCGCCTCCAGGCGGCGGGTAGGCGCCAGTTGGCGGGTAACCGCCAGGCGGCAACGGGATCAGACACATGCCCTGGACGCAGACCTGACCATCCGGGCACGGCGGCGGACAGCTGGCCGTCTGCGCCCGCGCGGCCACCTCGGCGGTGGCGATCAGCAGTCCAGCCAGCAAGAAGGTCCGCACCAGCCCGGCGCGGCCGGCGTGAACGCGGCGCCGGTGATCCGTCACGGTTGACGTGATCCCGCGGCGCTGGACACGTCGATGCCGCGGGCGGCGAACGCCGCGACGACGCGCGTGCGCAGCGAGCGGCCGGCGATCGCCTGGTACGCGTCCGAGCCGAGCCATCCCAGCGGGTGGCCGTCGCTGGCCGGCGAGCGCGGACGCCGCGCCAGCTGTTCCCAGAGGCGGCGGATCTCGCCGATCGCCGCCTCGGCGGTGCGCCGGACAAAGGCGATGCCGTCGGCGTCTAGCCGAGGGAGGGCCCAGTCGAGAAAGCTCCAGCCGACGACCCCGTGCGCGGCCTCGTCGCGGACGATGCGGCCCAGGACGGCGTGGGCCAGGGGGTGGGTGGCCCGCAGCCAGGCGCCGTGGAGCAGCGGAATCGACAGCGCCTCGCCGACACAGAAGTTCCGGGTGACCAGCTCTGCGGCGCGCAGCAGCGGCGGCAGCGCTGGATCGACGTCGGCGCAGATGGCGGAATCGGCATAGCGCAGCTCCGAGCCGCCACCCAGCGCCATGGCCATGCGCGCGCACAGCTCGACGTGGACGATCTCGTCCAGCGGGAAGCGCGAGAACGCGGCAACCAGGTCCAGCGGTGCGCACGCCTCGACCAGCGACCGCAGCGTCGACGCGCAGGCGGCGGCGGTGCGGTGCTCCTGGAAGGCGGCGCTGGTCCAGGCGCTGCGGGCGGCGCCAAGTTCCTCGTCGCTGTACGCGCCCAGATCAAGTGTCCCCCAGGGCATCGCCTCGACTTCAGGGCGAGCCGCGCGGTAGCGACGCTCCCACGCGCCGCCCAGCAGTTCGAGCTCGAACAGGCGCGTGCTCTCCGTCGCCTCTGTCATTGCTGGTCTCCGGAGCCCTGATCCTTGGCCGCGTCGTTGACCACGTCGCCGCTGGTGTCAGCCGTGGCGGCGCCGGGGCGGTCGGCCGTCGTATCGCCCGGGCGACCCGTGTCGGCCTGGGCGTCCGGGCAATCGACGGTCGACATCCCGCGCGACGACGGCTGGCCGACGCAGTCGTTGAACCGAAGTGGAAGTGCGAGGTTGCAGCCAGGAAGCGCGGCGCAGAGCGCGATGGTGACGGAGCCCGCCCCGAGCCGCGCGATGAGTAGCTTCTTCGTCATTGCGCGATTGTGCAGCAATGGGCGTACCACCGGTAGAGGCCGAGATCTCCAGCGCGCGCCGCCGCTGCGGTCGGCGCGAAACGACATCGGTGTCGCGGTTGCGACCGCGCCAATTGGCCAGCGTCGGGGGTTACGCCTGGCATCCGCGGTCGCCGCGACGGCGCATGCCGCCGACCCGCGCGGCCATCATCAGGAGCAAGCCGCTCGCGGCGCCGGTCTCGGTGGTCGCTACGGAGCCGCCGCCGCTGGAGGCAGGATGCGTGGTCGCGCCGCCGGCCCCGGCTGTTCCGCCGCTGCCGCCAGTCCCTTTGGTGGGCGCCCCGGAGCGGCCGGAGGGGCGCTCCGGACCCGCTCCGCGAATCGACAACGATTCGGATCGATCCGCCCCCTCGCCCCTCGCCCAACTCGGAACTGTTCGTGGTTGAGCCGGTGGATGTCGGTATTGTGGTCGGCGGAATTCTGGTCGACGCGAAGATATCCTTCGATCACGTGGACGTCACGTTCTCTCGAAACCCGATCATGATGGCAAACACGGTTTCCGGCTCGGGCGAAATGTTCTGGTCTGGAGGCGTCGGCAGCTATAACGGCGAGTGGAACTTGGGTTGGCAAAATTGATCGGCGCTTGGACGATGGCACGCTGTTCGAGGGCTTGTTACAAAGTCACGGAATTGAGCAAGATACTATTCTCAATCATTGCATCCGCCGTTCATTTCGGCTGTGGTACCGCGAATCAGGTGACGGTTTAACAGGTGTAACTCGGAACCCAACGGTGCTCCTGGGGATTTGGATTTATTTGAATACACAGACAACTTCGCCGAGAAACACGAATCCACTTTTTGCAGCATGTACTCACCAAAGGTGGACAGTATAACAGCATGCTATCGGTTCAATTGTGCAAACTGAATTAGTCGGCATGCTGACAACTAACGATGCGACAAGAAGGACACCCACACGATGAAAAAGAAACTCGGAGGCAAGCGGGGTTGGATTCTAGGGGCTGGCTTCAGTCGCCCACTGAATGGTCCATTGCTCGACGATCTTTTGAGATTTCTACCGAAATGGGTAGTTAAGGCTGGTCTACCGACCATCGAAGGGAAGGAAAATCCAACTCTAGAAGACTTTTTCGCTCTTCGCAGCGAAGTCGCCCGGGCCTACTGTCGATACGGAATGGCGCAAGGACATTGGTCCAATCCAGAAGAATTCATAGATCACCTTGAAAGCGCTGCCGTATACGATCCTAAATCATCAATCCGACGGACCATCCAAAGTTTGGTCAAGTCAGGGGTTCACTGGCCCAAAGATGAAAGCGACCTATACAAGCTCACAACCCTTGAGGATCTGGTTAACGCCGGCCGCGAAGCCGTGGTAGCGGACTGTTGGAAGTTTCTTGACGGCCAAAAGGTTTCTGAAGATCGATGGTTGCCGTATCGAAAATGGGCCGAGTCGTTAACTCGGGATGATACGATAATCAGTTTCAACTACGATGCGGTCCCGGAAATTCTGATGGCGCATCCGGGGAGTAAATTGGTTGTCATCCCACCCAAAGACAACGAACTAAACGAAGAAAACAAGCGAATCATGGACGATCGCCAACAGTTTGTTGTTAGAAAGGCCACCGAAAATGATCGTGCTATCGTCTTGAAGCTTCATGGCAGTATCAACTGGTCACGCGACAAATTCGATCGACTTAAGGTCGCCGAAGGTAATACAGCTGAATGTTTATCCGAAAACGGAACCACTCCGATCATTGGGTTCCCTGGTCCAAGCAAGGTCTCCCGATTTCAAACGGAACTAGGACCGTTTTGGAAGCACGCAGAAGACGCGTTAGGAGTCGCCGATCATGTGTACTTTATGGGGTACAGTATTCCTGCAACCGATGCGGCATCCCGTGATCTTATTGTCAGAACCGTCAGTGATAGTCGCAGTGGCCCTGTCCTTCACATCGTGCTTAAGTCTAGTTCAAATCCCGCGGCAAAACGTCTACAAGAAATACTGACGGACCGAGTATCTAGCGAGGTTCGTAGTTATGACATGGGCTGCGAGGATTTCTTAGACGTCTTCGAAGTGGTGCCGTACTCCAGCCGGATCTAACTGACCAGACAAAAAGGCCTGCGGCACTTTCCCCCGCCCCGGGGCTTTATAGTCCCACCAGGCGGAACGCCAACGCGCCTTCGCCTTACTCAAGGACAGTTCGGTCGTGCGCGGACGCAGTTCCGCGAGGGGGTCACCTGAGCGTGCCGGCGCAGGTGCCAACGAATCGCTGGAGATATGCATTCAAGGGCGCGCTGCTCAAGCTCCGCCTAAGCATGGCGGGCGACCACCCGGTCGCGCTGCCCAGGTCTGCCCGCCGCCACCTGCCACCAGGTTCGAACGACTTACGCGCCCGGCCCTGCGGTGGTTGGACGAGGGCACGGCTTTCGATCCGGCGCTGTCCGAGCTGGGCGTGCTGCGCCCGAAGCGCGCGTCGAGGCGTTCTATGCCTCCGTCGAGCAGCAGGTGCTGCCGGCTCTGGCGGCGCTGGGTCTCGACGGGCGTGCGGCGTGGTCGCAGCGCTACCGATCCTGACGGCGCGCGGATCGCACGCGGCCGCGAATCCCAAGTTTCTATCCGTCTGGGCGTTCCACGCTGGACGGTCCTGGATCACCGGGGCCCCGCACCGGCGCCAGGCTGCCGAAGGCGGCTGCCAAGTTCGGCCGCACCGCGATCATGTTCAGGTCACACAGCGCGCCGAAGACGTTGTCAGGGTTTTGGCGGAAGTTGCGGGGGTTGAAAAAACGCGAGACGTGCCAGAAGAGACGATAGTCGTGTTGCTCCAGCCATTCGATCAACAGCGGCGATCGCTGGCGATCGTTGTTCTCGACATATAGATACGGTTCGTCGTCATTGATGAGCTGCTCGCCGCCTTCCAGGACCGCGCGCTCCATTCCCTCGACGTCGATCTTAATCAGCCGGCAGCGCCGGCGGGCCGGTCGCAGATGCGTGCGAGCCAGTTGGTCCAGCGTCACCAGCGTGGCGGGTTCGGTGTCGGCGGCCAGCGTGGGAACGCCCGACACGTCGGCCAAGGACAATCGGGCGCCACCGAAGTTTGCCGGGGTTTGATAGTCCAAAGCCGGCACGGCGACGGTGCCGCTGCTCTGCCCGACGGCGACCGGCAGTGCGATGACGTTGTCGCGATGGTTGAGCGCCAGGTTGGCGCACAACATCTGAATCGCCAGCCGCTGCGGCTCACATGCCAGGACCCGTCCGGTCGGACCGACCTTCTCGGAAAAAAACAGGGTGTGGGTTCCGATGTTGGCGCCGACATCGATGACCGCGTCGCCGGGCTTGATCAGCAAGCCGAGCAGATCCATCTCGGCTTCCGCCCATTCGCCATAAAGAGCCAGCGAACGGCCGACATGCTGATCGTGTCGCGGGTACACCATGGTGCCGTGCCGGCAACTGCTGACCTGTCGGCTGGCACCGAGCGAGGCGGGCGGGTCCACGAGCTCAGGATAGCCGAAGACCCCAGTGTCAGTCCGACGCGCCGGAGTCGGCGCGTCGCCAGTCGCGCCCGCGACGGATGAGGCCCCGGAAGGCTCCTGTCGGCCGTCAGGATGGATAGCCAACCGCCCGTGCACGACCCAGGCTCGCCCAAGCAATATGTTTTCGTGCTTCCCGCAGCCGCGTGAAAGTCGCGGGTCGCCACTGGATCCGAGCGCGTCGTATCAACTGGCCGGCGGCTGGTTCCAGCCGACGCCGCCCTTTTCCTTGCCACGTGCCAACGGAGAGGTGGTTGTCGAAGCCCACCTGCGCACGCCCACACAGCGCCGCGTCGGGTGGATCTTGGCCCTCGCTGGATTGGGCATTGCCGCGTTCGCGGGCAGCGTTCTGCTGCTGCAACCCGGGCGGCTCGTCTCGGATGATCCCGGGCCATTTCCTCAGTAATAGAACGCCACGGCCGCGCGACAGCCGAACCAGGACGCGGTTTCGGGGGGCATATCCACCGGATCGGCGGGAGCGACGGGCATCCGCAGCGCCGACGGACGGGCGCGGAGGCCAGCCCGGGGCACGAGCGCGAACGACAGCCAGGGCAGCGGGCGATACACGAGGCGCAGGGAAGCGCCCACGCCGCGCGACAGCTGCTCACAAAGCGGCGAAAGGCAGTCCGTGTATTCGTCCGCGGAGAAGCTCGCGCCGAGCGCCAGGTTGCCATTCAGCTGGCGCAACACGGAGATGTACGCCGACAGGTCGGCCCAGCGCGATCCAGTTGGCTCCAGCCGCGCGTTCACACCGTCGGTAGCGATGACCGGCGTCCGCGACCAGCGCGCGTCCCACGCCATCCCGCCGGACAGCAGCCAGCGCGGGTCGAGGTGCTTGATCAGATCCACCGATGCGGTCGGGAACAACACCAGCCCGTCCGTGCTGGACGCGGCCACGCCGCTCGAGCCCGCGTGCGCCGCCAGCGACAGCGGCGCCTGCCCGCCGGGGCTGGATGGAGCATCGTCGAGGAACGCGTACCCAAACGAGGTGACGTCCCACTCGAGGCGATTCGTCAAACCCCAGCGCAAGGCCGGCAGGACGTTGTACGACGGACCGTCCGCCGACGACTGGTATTGCCAGGCAGAGGACGTCACCGAGACCGAGGTCATCCGAGCCGGCAGCACGATCGGATCGTCGACGGCGCGCGTGGAGAGCTGGCGCGACGGTGTGGCGCAACAGGCGAGCAGCAACAGCGCAGGTGCTATCCTTCTGTCTCGACCCTTCCGTTGCAGATCCATGGGCGATTCGACTGCCCAATAGAACGCACGGCGGCACCAATATTCGGGCGCGCATCCGTGAAGAGCCGGCCCCGCGCGATCGCCGCGCCGGCGCGCGCGCATCGCGGTTAGTTCGCGGACGACGGGGCGATCCGGAACCAGAGCGTTCGCGGAGCGTGGCAGACCCGGCAGGTCAGGCGCAGCTCGCGCAGCACGCCTCGCGGCGTCGAGTCGGCGCGGTCGCCGCGGATCTCCAGGGCGCCGCCACACTGCGGGCAAGGCGTTCCGCGCGCCTCGATCTCCGCCACCGAGGAGGCCGCCACGTCGATGGGCGCGTCGGGCGTGCTTCCCGGCAGCTGGCGCGCCAGACGCTCCGTCGATCGCACGGCCTTGCGCAGCGCGCGCTCGTGCTCGCGCCGGTCGCGTCGGGGACGGCGGGGGCTGGCCACGCTGCTCTTTTACCGCCACAGGACCGGCGGTGGCCAATCACGAGCGCCCGGGTCCGCGCGCCCCGGGGCGGCGAGGTCCGTCAGGCCGCGCGGTGCTCGACGTGCGAGCCGGCGGGCGGGAGGTTGCCGCGCTCGAGCCCCTCGACGTCGCCGATCAGCGCCCCCAGGTTCGCCAGCAGCCCCAGCGTCCGGCGCGAGGTGCGTTTCCTGGCCAGCGCCCGCGCCGCCAGCAGCTCGTAGCGATCGCGAATGTCGGCGGTGCTGGCGGGGGCGATCGCCCTCGCCTCGCGGGCGTGCAGCGCGGCCTCGATGGTGATCTGGATGGCGGCCGCCACCGCCGGCGCGAGCATCAGGCCCACCCACCCGATGGCGCTGGCCAGCAGCAAGGCGACGAACGCCACCAAGAGCGGGTTGTATTCGCGCGAGCGCAGAAGGCGCGGCATGGCGTGTTGCAGCCCCAGCAGCAGAAGCCAGGTCGCCGGCGCGCCCACCAGCGCCGCCGCCGTCCCCAGGGGCACCATCGCCACGCCCACCACCAGCGTCGACAGGGCCACGCCGGCAATGGGCACCAGTCGCAGAACGGCCACCAGCATGGCCGGAAGGATCGGCGACGGCGCGTGCAGCGCCGCCAGCGGCAGCGCCACCAGCGCCAGCGCGGTCAGTGATTTGCACGCCTCGCCGAACACGTGCAGGCCCACGCCCACGCCCAGATCGGACGACAGTTGCCGGAAGAACGGCCGGTGCCGCGCGGGAATCAACGCCGCCACGCCCGACACGATCGGCTCGCGGTGCACGGTCCAGGCGATGCTGAGGATCACCACCAGCAGCCCGGACAGCGCCGCCTCCAGCACCAGCACGGTCACGCGCCAGGCGCCGCCCACCAGCACCGCCGGACGCACGTGCGAGAGCACCCCCTCCAGCGCCGAAGCCGAGGGGATCCACGCCGCCAGCAACGCCACCCGGCCGCCGCCCGCGCGCCAGGCCGCGCGGTGGCGCTCGTACGACGGCAGAATGCCGTTCAGCGCTGCCGTCAGCTCGTTGGCGACGCTGGGCACCAGCAGCGCGACCAGCGCGATCGGCGCCGACGCCGCCACCAGATAGCCGAGCAGCATGGCCAGCCGTCGCGGCACGCGGTGATGGATCAGCGACGCCGTCAGCGGTCGGATCGCGGACGCCAGCACGATGGCCAGCGCCATCAGCGCCACCACGAAGCGCAGCCGGTAGACGATGCTGACCGTGGTCAGCGTCCCGGCGACGAGAGCGGTCACCATCGCCACGCGCTTCATCCCGCCCCTCCCGCCTCGCGCCGGGCGCCGATCACCATGCGATCCCCGTCGGACAGCAACTCGGCCGTGCGCAGGGCGAGAAGCTCCACTTCATCTTCGGCGCTGCAGTCCCGGCCCACAGCGGCCCGCCGCCGCCCCATGCGGCGCGCGCGCAGGCCCAGCGCGTTGGCGCGATAGCGCAGCAGGCTGACCGCGTCGCGCCCCTCGGGCGCGGCGACGCGCGCCTCGGCGGCCAGCAGGCGCGAAAGACCCATCTGCAACAGCGCCGCGATCGGCACCGCCACCATCGCCCCCATGATCCCGCCCAGCGAGCCGAGCGCGAAGAGCGTCAGCAGCACGAGCAGCGGGTTCGCTCCCACGGAACGGCTCATCACCAGCGGCGTCAGCACATAGTCGCTGGCGATGCGCACCGCCGCCGTGTAGATGACCACCGCCACCACCAGCTGGGGATGAGTCCCGGCGGCGGCGACGGCGCCCACCGCCGCCGCGGTCATCGGCCCGGCGATCGGCACCACCTCCAAAAGGCCGGCCAGCGTGCCCAGCGACAGCGCGCCGTGAACGCCGGCGATCAAGTAGAAGATCGCGGTGGCCGCCCCGATGATCAGCGACAGCACGGCCTGGCCGCGCACGAACGCGCCCAGGCGGGCGTCGATCTCGTCCAGCACGGCCCGGCCCGCCTCGCGCCTCTCCGGCGAGGCCAGGCGCAGGATGCCGCGCTGGATCGCGGCCCGTTCGGTGATCCAGGCATAGGCTCCCACCAGCACGGCGGTCATCGCCCACAGCGGATCGCCCAGGCTGCGCGCGGCGGTCCACCTGACGCCGGCGACGGCGCCGAGGCCGCAGTCGGCCGGCAAGGCCTGCTGGATCACCGTCGCCAGCAAGCGCGTCGGGCGCGCGGCCGCCCAGCCACGCAGCGATCGGCAGATGCCGGGCGCGCGCTCGGCGACGCTGCCCAGCTGATCGACCACCGTCGGCAGCAGCAGCAGCACCGCGCCGCCGCCGACCGCGACCAGCAACACCAGCACCATCAGGCCGGCCGCGTTGCGCGGAATGCCACGCCCCACCAGCCACGCCACCGCCGGCTCGGCCGAGACCGCGAGCACCAAGCCCAGGACCAGCGCGGGCAGCACGTCGCCGGCGATCTGCAACAGGGCGAA
>DATKEU010000425.1:0-16443 GCA_035544495.1 Polyangia bacterium
CGCAACAACGCCAAGCTGGTCTGCGCGCGCGACGCCGGTGGCGCGCTGATCCTGGGCGCCTACGCCCCGCGCTCGCACGATGTCGTCGATCTGCGCGGCTGCCGCATCGTCGAGCCGCCGCTGGACGCGGCGACGGTGGCGCTGGCCGAGGCGCTGGGCGCGGCGGGCGTCGTGCCTTACGACGAGCGCCAGCTGACGGGCGATCTTCGGCATACGGTGCTGCGTTGCAATTTTCGCGGCCAGGTGCTGGCCACGCTGGTCACCGCGCGGCGCCCCTGGGCGGCCGGGCCCACCATAGCCGCTGATCTGGTCGCGCGCTGCCCCGCCGTCGCCGGCGTCGTCCAGAACGTCAACCCGACGCGCGGCAACGTCATCCTCGGGGAGGAGGAGATCCCGCTCGCCGGCGAGCGCGCCTTGATGGAGGAGATCGGCTCCGCGCGCCTGCGGCTGTCAGCGCGCGCTTTCTTTCAAGCCAACCGCGCCGTGGCGGCGCTGGCCTACGCGCACATCGCGCGCGCCGTTGGCCGCGTCGAGCGCGTCGTCGACGCCTACTGCGGCGTGGGGGGCATCGCCCTGACGCTGGCGCCGCGGGCCCGCACGGTCGTCGGGATCGAATCGAACCTGGCCGCCGTCGCCGATGCCACCGACGCCGCCGCGGAGGCCGGCATCGCCCACGCGCGCTTCGTCGCCGCCGACGCCACCCTGGGCCTGCGCGCGCTCGCGCCGGTCGCCGAGGGCACGGCCGACGCCGTCGTCCTCAACCCGCCTCGCAAGGGCTGCGCCCCCGCCGTCCTGCGCGAGGTCCTGCGCCTGCGGCCGCGCGTGATCGCGTACCTGAGCTGCGCGCCCGATACACTCGCTCGCGATCTGAGCGCGCTGGTCGCCGATCCGGCCGCCGGTTACGCCGTCGAATCGGTCACGCCGTACGACATGCTGCCGCACACGCCGCACGTCGAGGCGCTGGCAGTGATCCGGCAGAGGCCACAAACAGCGAAGAGCCCGAGCGATCGATGATCGCCCGGGCCCTTCGAACCCAATTCTGTTCTAGTCACAGCCCGGCGGGGTTTTGGTCGCGGTGATTTTCATGGTCCACGTCCAGGTCGAAGTACAGCTGCCTCCCGCCGGAATCATCGAGCAGGCCGGCGCGGCGGCAAACATGTCCTCGACTTCGGTTACCGATGCCGTGAACTGATTCTCGCCCGTGAGAACAAGCATCGTGGTGTCGGTCTGATGAAGGCTGCAGGTCGGATCGTCCGTTTTTGTCGGCATGTTCTCGCGGGTGAGCGTTCCCATGTTGTTGCTGATGGGCCCAGAACCCAGGGCTCCCTCAGTGCCCAGCTTAAAAGTGCCGTTCGTGTCGTAGTGACCGAGCAGCGCCTGGCCAACCACACCTGCCACATTGAGGTCGCAACCGTCGGTCACGTTCGCGATCGAGAGGACGTCGTAGCAGTAATCGCCAGGCGTTATCGCAAACAATCCGGAATCGGCACTCCCAGTGTCAGCGACGGTGCCGGTGTCATTGCCCGCAACAGCGCCGTCGGCGGTGCAGTCGCCTCCGTCGCTGCAATCCGAAGAGCTGTTGCAGCCCGTGGACAACACCGCCGCCCCGACCACCACCGCCAACATTCCAGACGTCCTCATCAATCGCATCGCTTTGCCTCCCATAAGCTCGAGCCCCATTAAATCCTAGAAATGCCCTTTGCCCTTGCTGGCCTCCGTGGCAGGCCCCGTCGATCCAGCGGGCGGTTTGACCGCTGTTGTCTCCTTGACCGCGCCCTTCTTCGCCGCCCCCTTCTTCGCGTGAGCTTCCGGCTTCTTCTCCTCGACCGGCGCCGCCGGCGCGGGGGGTGCCGCCGCCGCGGCCGCGGCCTTCGCCTGCAGGTCGGTCACCTGCGCCTGCAGCGAGGCGACCTGCGCCTTGGTGGCGTCGAGCTGCGACTTCAGGTTGTCGCGCTCGGCGGTGACGCCGGCGAGATCCGACTTGGTCTTCTCCAGCTCGGGCTTCGATTGATCGCAGCCGATGCCGATCACAGGCAATCCCGCGGCCAGTACGACCGCCAAAGACAAATCACGGATGTTCATGGCGCCTCCTATGTGGTCTATGACTCGTGTTCTGATTCAGCGCGCAAGGTAGTGCCCCACCCTTGCTCGGACAAGCACGAAATGTGTTGCCGTGCCGTCAACACGCGAAGGCGTTTGATTCCGCGGCCGTGGGCCGTCATCAACCGCGCGCGAACGCGTCCAGGGCCGCCAGCAACGCCGTCCGATTCGAATCGCTGCCCAGGTGTCCGGCGTCGTCGAGGATCGTGAGCCTCGCGCCCGGCCAGGCACGGGCCAGCGCCCAGGCCGTGTCGACGGGGCAGGTGACGTCGCGCCGACCGTGGATCAACACGCCCGGAATGCCCGCCAGCCGTCCGGCGTCCCGGATCAGCGCGTCCTCGTCCAGCCAGGCGGCATGGCGCAGGTAGTGCGTGCAGATCCGCACGAAGGCCAGCATGTCGCGGGCAGACTGGCCCGCGAACAGCCCCGGCACGGGCACCGGTTCCAGCGCGAGCACGCTCTCCTCCCAGGCGCACCAGGCGCGCGCGGCGGCCAGGCGCACCGACGGTTCCGGATGCTCCATGCGCGCCGCGTAGGCGGCGATGACGTCGCCCTCTCGCGCCTCCGGAACGTGGCCGCGAAAGCGTTCGGCGGCCTCGGGAAAAAGGCGCGCGAGCTCCCCGTAAAGCCACGCCGCCTCGGATCGACGCGCGGTCGTCACGCTGGCCAGCACCAGCGCGGAGACGCGGGACGGATATCGCTCGGCATACGCCAGAGCGAGGGCCGCGCCCCACGACCCGCCGAAGACCAGCCAGCGATCGACGCCCAGATGCGCGCGCAGCGCCTCCATGTCGGCGATCAGGTGGTGCGTTGTATTGAAACGCATCGGCGTCGCCGGCTCGCTCGCGTGCGGCGTCGAGCGCCCGCAGCCGCGCTGATCGAAGAGGATCGTGCGGTATCTCGCCGGATCGAACCCCCGGCGCATGTTCGGCGCGCTGCCCTGCCCTGGCCCGCCGTGCAACACGACCGCGGGCTTGCCATCATCCCTGCCCGCCACCTCCCAGTAGACCGCGTTGCCGTCGCCGACGGCCAGCATCCCGCGGTCGTGCGCTTCGACGAGGGGATAAAGCGTTCCCGCCGCGGAGGCCATCTCCCGATACTACCGCTCGGGCCGCGGGGCACGGACCGATCAGTGAACGGATCAACCGATCAATGGATCCAGGGCGCCTTCTACGCGCCGGTCTCGTTGAGGAACGCGGTGAGGTCGTCGCCCGCCCCCTGCTCGCTGATCTTGCTGTCGCGCAGGCGGAAGATCGGGAGGGCGTCCCACTGCGCGCGCTGATCCGTGCCGTTCCGCGACCGTCAGTTGGTGGCGCCACTGGTGTGGCACGCAAAGCAGCCAAAGCCTTTCGGGTTCTGGGGCGACCATTCAGGAAGGCCGATAATTCCGGCGACCGTCGGCTTGACCACTGTCTCCATGAACTTGAAGACCTCCGGCTTCTTCTGTTGCAACGCCACGAATCCGTCGCGATCAGTCGGCGCCGGCAGCTTCGGCAGCTTGGGATTGGGCATCTTGAACTTGCCGGTGGTGGCCCCGTCGCCGTGACAGGTCGCGCACGAGAACGTCTGGTACCGCTTCGGGTTGACGGATTGGAACGCCTTCTTCAGCTCGGGCAGGACCTTCGCGTTCATCAGCTTCTTGCGCTCGTCGAAGGTCATCTTCTCCCAGTCGACCGTCTTCGCGGCGGCCGCCTCGGCCGGCGCGGCGGGATCCGCGGCACGGGCGCGGCCGTTCGATGAAAGAGAGACGGCAAGGAACGCGAATGCGATGGCGGGGAACGCGAGGGAATTGAAAGACGGGCGCTTCACTGGGTCCTCCTGGTTTTTGCGGTCGTCAGGTCCTTCGGTGCCGAGCGAAACCGCATGATGCCCGCCGCGCCGGTGGGCGATTAGGTGGCTGGTCATGGACGTCGTGTTCCGCCAGCGGAACGACACCTCGCCCGAACCTGGGTGCGTCAATTCCGCGTTTGGACCGCCGCGGAAGAAACCAGATCGATGCGGTGGTCAGAACAGCGACGTCTGGCGCGGGTCGGTCTTTCCGTCGAGAGCGACCTGCGCCGGCGGCGGGCCGTCCGGGCGGGGCGCGCCGATCAGCGCGCGCAGCCGCTGCAGGTTGCGCTTGAACGACGGCAGCTTGTCGGGGCCAGACGGCGTCTCCAGCACCGCCGGGACGTCGGCGAACCGCCGGTCGTTGACCAGCCGCCAGAAGGGCAGCAGGCCCAGGAAGCCATCGCCGATCTCCTGGTGGCGATCGACGCGGCTGCCGGCCGGCGTCTTCGAATCGTTCAGGTGAAACGCGCGCAGGTTCGAAAGCCCGACGTGGTGATCGAACGCGTCGAACGTCCGGTCATAGCCGGCGTCCGTGCTGATGTCGTAACCGGCACAATGCGCGTGGCAGGTATCGAAGCAGATGCCCAGGTTCTCGCCGCCGCGTGTCTGCTCCATGATCGCCGCCATCTCTTCGAACCGGCAGCCGAGGCAGCTGCCCTGACCGGCCGTCACCTCCAGCAGCAGGCGCACCTGAAAGCCGCGCGTGCGGCCCAAAACCTCGGTCAGCGACGCGGCCGCGCAGGCCACGCCATCGTCGGCGCCGGCGCCGAGATGCGCGCCCGGGTGCAGGACGACATGATCCAGGCCCAGCTCCTCGGCGCGGACCAGCTCGTCCTCCAGGGCATCGCGCGAACGGGCGAGGATGGTGGGATCGCCCGCCGAGAGGTTGATGAGGTACGACGCGTGCGACAGCACCGGCCAGCCGACGCGCGCGTGCTCGCTGCGGAACAGCGACACCTCCTCGGGCGAAAACGGCTTGGCCCGCCACTGCGCCGACGGCCGGGCGAATATCTGGATCGCCTCGCAGCCGTCGTCCATGCCGCGGGCGATGGCCGTGTGCGGCCCGCCCGCCACCGATTCATGCGCGCCGAGGAGCATCGCCGTTCAGCATAGCGCCTCGGCGCCGAGCCTGAAGCCGCTCACCGCAACGTCCAGTGTTCCATGCGCTCTCTTCTCTCCGCTCGAAAATTCGTAATCTCCAATCGCAGGCCGTCTGGATCTGTGACAAAGACGGCATAGTAGTCAGGTGCATATTCCGCGAATATCTTTGGTTCGCTGACCGGCACGCCCGCGGCGGCAAGGGCGCCGGCAACACGGTCGACGTCCGCGGCACCTTCGACGCGCAGGCATAGGTGGTGCAACCCGGGTGCGTAGGGGTCGTGCGCGCCGCTGCCCGGGCTGGCCGGCCGGAGCACGATCCCAAAGAGACGGTTGAAGTACTGCACGTGGGGGTCTCCCGCGATCGCAAAGCGATTCTTTCGAAAGCCCAGGATTTCGGAAAGAATCAGATCGTAGAACGTCTCCGAACGCCCGAGAGAACGCACGGAGAGATAGATGTGATCGATCCCGATGATCTCGGCTTCCATCTATCCAGATTCGGCGGCTTTTCGTTCAAAATACTTGCGGGCAAACGCGGCCAGCATTCTCGCCTCCGGGTCATCTTCGCCTTCCAGCCCCGCGAGCGCTCCCGATCGATCGGCTTCGTCCTTGTTTTGGCTGAGCTTGACCTTGGCTTCGAAACGGTCGATCGCCATTTGAAACCCGACGATGGCTGCCAACAGTTTCTCTGCATACTCCTTGGGCAGGTCGGCGCTCCACGGCGCGCGCCGGCGGGACTCGTGCTTGTCGATCAATCGGCGCAGGATTCCCCAGGTGTCCTCTGGGCTCACCACGCTGGGTGGGCCATGAACATGAACGACGGCATAGTTCCACGTCGGCACCGACGGATGGTTCGCGTACCACGACGGCGATACATAGGCGTGAGGTCCATGAAAGATGGCCAGGGCCGCCTCCGTTCCGTCGAAGCGCCTCCAGTGCTGGTTGGCTCGGGCAACGTGGCTCAAAAGACGAGGCTGACCTGGAGCCGACTGGTCCAGAATCATGGGAACGTGGCTGACGACAGGCTCACGAGCAGAGCCAGACACCAGCGTCGCGAATCCGAATGAGTCGATCAGGTCAAAAGCGACCGCACGATCCAATTCTCGGAACGATTCGGGAGTGTACACGGTCGCCCGCGAGCTCACTCGTCGTCGCACGAGCGCCGCGAGGGCGCGAACGCGGGCGCGCCCTCGTGCGGCGCGCGCCCGAGGGCTGCCTTGATCAAGCCCAACGCTTGCGCCGGATCGTCGACGAACGTGAACAGCGACAGGTCCTCAGGGCTGATCATGCCGTGCCGGACCAGCGCCTCGAAGTTCACGATCTCTTTCCAGTACGCTGAACCGTACAGCAGCGTCACGATCCGTCGATCCAGCTTGCTCGTCTGCTGCAGGGTCAAGATCTCCATCAGCTCGTCCAGTGTGCCGAAGCCGCCGGGGAACACGATCAGCGCGCGCGCCAGGTGGGCGAACCACAGCTTTCGCATGAAGAAGTAGTGGAACTCGAACGACAGCTCGGGCGTGATGTACGGGTTCGGGCGTTGCTCTGTGGGCAGGCCGATGTTGAGGCCGATGGTGCGGCCGCCGGCGTCGTGCGCCCCGCGATTGGCGGCCTCCATGATTCCGGGCCCGCCGCCCGAGCAGACGATGTGACAGTGCTCGGGCCGCTCGACGGAAATCGTCCAGGCGGTGATGAGCCGCGCCAGCTCGCGCGCCTCGGCGTAATAGCCTGCGAACGGCCCGGTCTCCGCGATGCGCGCGGAGCCGAAGAAGACGACGGTGTCCTGCACGCGCTGCTCCCGAAACGCGCGCAGCGGCGCCAGGTACTCGGCCAGGATGCGCAGCGGCCGCGCGTCGGCGGTGTCCAGGAAACGCTGGTCGCGGTAGGCGAGCGTGGCGTCGGGATCCGGTTCGCCTTTCGTGCTCATGGGCGCCGTCCTGGACACGAGAAGTCGATGAACCCGCGCTGCACGTCGGTGCGCTCCAGCTTGACGACGACGCGATCCCCGACGTCGAGCCCGTCGAAGCCGCGCACGATTCGTCCCTCGACGGGCGGCTGCAACACGCGCACCCACGTCCCCTTGGCCGAGGCGCCCGTCACCAGCGCGTCGAACGTCTCGCCGATCCGCGGCGCGAGGAGCAGCGCGGCCGCCGACTTGCGCACGCGCCGCTCCACCTTGGACGCGGCGTCCTCGGCCGCCGTGCAGTGCTGGGCCAGCGCCGCCAGGTCCCCGGCTTCGTACGGTGGACGCTCGCCGGCCAGCGCGGCCTTGACCAGCCGCTGCGTGAGGACGTCGGGGAAACGCCGGTTGGGCGCCGTCGAGTGCGTGTAGTCCTTCACCGCCAGGCCGAAGTGCTCCGTGGGCCCCTGGCCCGGCGCCTCGACGGCGTACTCCCCGCGACCGAGCAGCTTCACCACCGCCAGCGATACGTCGGGGAAGCGCTGCGGATCCTTCCGGCGGCGCTCGTCGAGAAACGCCGCCAGCGCCCGCGCGTCCGGCTCGCCGGGCAGCTTGGTGCCGTAGGTGGCGGCCAGCTCGGCGATGCGCGCCCAGCGCTCCGGCGAGCGCAGCACGCGCCGCACCGAGGGGAAGCCGGCCTCGCGCAGAAAACGCGCCGTGGTCAGGTTGCCGGCCACCATCAGGTCCTCGATCAGCTCCTTGGCGCGGTTGTGCGGCTCGAGCCGCAGATCCGACACGGTCTCGCCATCGAACACTGCGCGCGGCTCCAGCGTCTGGAGATCCAGCGCGCCGCCTTCGTGCCGCCGCTGGCGCAGCTGCTGCGCCACGCGGTCCTGCAAGCGCAGGTTGTCCGCGAGGCCGGGGACCGCCGCCAGCTTGGCCGGCGCCTCCGCCCGCCCCTCCAGCCAGGCCGCGACGCCGTTGTAGGCGAGCTTGGCGCGGTTCACGACCAGCGCGCGGTAAAGCCGGCCGTCGGCGATCTGCCCGCTCCCGTCGACCGACATCTCGATCACCACCGCCAGCCGCTCCTTCGCTTCGTTCAGCGACGTCAGGTCCGTCGACAGCACCTCCGGCAGCATCGGGAAGATGCGCGCGTCCGTGTACACCGACGTGGTGTTGGTGGCGGCGTGGCGATCCAGCGCCGAGCCGCGCTGGACCCGAGCATCGACATCGGCAATCGCCACCAGCACCTTCGTCGCACCGCCGGCCCCCGCTTCTGCCACCGACAGCTGATCCAGGTCGCGCGAGTCGTCGTTGTCGATCGACGCCCAGAGCAGCCCGCGCAGGTCTCGAACCGCGTCGCGAGGGGCCTCCGCGGCCGGCAGGTTGCGGGTCTCCGCCATCTCGGCGGCCGAGAACTCCGGCAGCAGGCCGGCATCCAGCATCGCCTGGCGCGCGATGCGTTGCAGATCGGCTCTCATCGAGGGCATGCGCGCAGTCTAGACGGTTTTGCGGGGCAACTTCATAGTAGAGGACCGAAGCGGCAGCGGCCTCCACCGAGGTCATGCCCGGGATAACCTCGAATTCCCTTCCGCCCGACGGGTCAACGGCCCGGACGTTGGACGGCAACGCGCCCTTGTTGGAAGGTGTCGCACCGCCGAGTAGACTCTCGACATGACCCTCAAGGCACGTGTCCGAGCTGGTCGGTTGGTGATCGATGAGCCCACGGATCTGCCCGAAGGCACAGAGCTCGAACTCCTTCCCCTGGATCCTGGTGACTGGCTCGACGACGCTGATCGCGCGGCCTTGCACGATGCGCTCCGCCAGTCAGAGAGTGACGTCGAAGCGGGCCGTCTCATGACTGCGGAAGATTTGTTACGCCAACTTCGCTCGCCGTGAAACGCCGGCGCGTTTATTTCACCGCCACCGCGCGCCGGCACGTCCTACGAGAGCGCGACTGGTGGACCACAAACCGCGAACACGGGGACATCTTCACCTCGGACCTCGATCGCGCGATCGAGATGATCGCCAAGCTGCCGGGAGTTGGCTCAAGCTACGCGCCAGTCCCGGGAATGCGCCGGATCTTTCTGGAGCGTGTCGGCGTCCACCTCTACTTCACCTTTGACGGGGAAGCAGTGATCGTGCGCGCTATCTGGGGCGCGCGCCGTCGTCGCGGCCCGCGCCTGGCAGACGCGCCGTGAGCCCATCCAAGACACCGAAGGCCCCGAACACCTATAAAGGACCTTCCTGGTCGCTCACTAGCGCCCTAACGTGTTCAGCGTCGCCGAGAGTCCCATGACACCACTGGAAGCAGCGACGTTGATCTCGGAATTGTTCCGGGTTTTCGGCCAATCGTGGATTGAGGAGCGGATCTCTACTGCCCACGTAAGGCGGCACCACGAGCCAAAGCAAGGTCCGTCAGGGCTACGCGAACATATCGTAGCCACTTGGGTCAGAGAACTCCGGATCGTGATGGACTCGAAACCCGAAACCGCTTCATTACTCCGCGAAGACTCTCTCACACCTGTCATATCTTTTCTCAATCTTGTAAAGCAATTCGCGGATGAACCAGAGTGGACCGCGCATATCTGCGGCCGAATAAAGTCTGACGACACAGCTTACTCGACGCAGCCGTCGATCTCCTAAAGGATCACCTGCCAGCATCCCGTACAATCAGTGCGGCAATAATATTCCGTGCAGACTCACGTATAGCGCCCGGTCGCTTCGAAGTGATCCGAAATCCGCAGGCTAATATTCCGCTTCCTCAAGATTTTGAACCCATCCGTCCTCAATAATAATCGTAGGGTCGGCGATCATGGGTCAATCTCGGGGGAGATTTGATATGCGCGAGACCCGCATCCTGCCTGTTGCCCCAACGGGCGTGCGCCTGTCGTCAGGCGACTCCCGACATGAGCCCGCCCCCTACCCGCGCTCGTAGTGTTGCCGCGTCCACTCGGCCATGGCGATGCTGGCGGCGGCCGTGACGGGGAACGAGTGATTGATGCCGTACATCGGGATCGCCACCACCAGGTCAGCCGCGCGCAGGATCGTCTCTGACACGCCCTCCACCTCGCTGCCGAAGACCATCGTGCAGTCGTCGGGGAGGGGCGTCTGCCACAGACTGGACTTTGCCGCCTCCTTCTCGAAGGCGACGATCTTGCCGCCCTGGGCGCGCGCCCGGGCCACGAACTCGACGTCCGTCGCCACGGTGACGACGTGCTCGAAGCGCTCCATGCCCATCGAGGCGCGCTGGTAGTACGGCTCGTTCCCGATCAAGACGATCTCGCGCACCAGGAACGAATGGGCGACGCGGATGATGGCGCCGACGTTGAAACCGTTGCGCGCGCGCTGGACGGCGATGCGCAGCGGGCGGCGCAGGCCGTCCAGGCTTCGCCGGATCTCCTCCAGCGGCAGGTCGAAAGACGCCACCTTCATGGCGCGGGCGGATTGACCGTCGCGTCGGCACCGGCCGCCGTCGCGCCCGGCGCCGCCGCGGCGTCGCTGCCGGCCAGGGTCTCGCGGTAGGGCACCGGCATGAAGATTCCGATGAACGCCACCACCACCACCCAGAACAGAAAGCGCCGGCTGCGCGGCAGCGGCTGCTCGTCGACCGGCGGGTGGTCGGGGCCGCCGCCCAGCCGGCCCACGGCCGCGACGATCACGTACCACACCACCCACGGCAGCGCGCCCCCGAAGGCGATGATCGCGCCCTCGACCCAGTCCCAGCGCGTGCCTGCCTCCCGCCGCACGTTCAAATAGACCCACACGAAGACCGCCAGCGCCGCCAGCGGCAACAGCCGGTGCAGCCGGCGCGCCACGACCCGGTACCCGTTGCCGAAGTACGCGGTGGCGATGTGTCCGCCGTCCAGCTGGCCGATCGGCATCAGGTTGATCATCGTGACCAGCAGCCCGGCCCACCCGGCCCATGCCGTCGGGTGCATGAAGACGTCCTGGTTGTGGCCTGGCAACCACGCGCCCTTCGCCATGAACTTCAACAGCGCATACAGAAGCGAGTTGCCTTCCTGAATGCTGTGCGGAACCGCCGGCGCCACTTTCGACAGTGACAGTCCATATAGAATTATCGGGATCGCCATCCCCAGCCCCGCCAGCGGCCCGGCGGCGCCGATGTCGATCAGCTTGCGCCGGTCGCGCGTCACGTTGCGCATGCCGATCACGGCGCCCATGGTCCCGAGCCCCAGCCCGGGCGGCAGCGGGATGAAGAACGGCAGCGACGCGTCCACGCCGTGCGCCCGCGCCGCGAAGTAATGCCCGAACTCGTGGCAGACCAGGATCATCAGCAGCGGGACGGAGTACGGCAGTCCGTCCGCGATGGGGCGGATGTTCTGGCCGTGCACGTACAGCGCGCCGGCCGCCGTCGTCGTCAAGAAGGTCGCCAGAAACAGCCCCACGTGCAGCAGATACGAACGCTGCCGCGGGCGAGCCGCCACCGGTCGCGCCGCCGCCGGTCCGCTCATCCCGCTTCCCGCCGCCCGCGCCCCGGCCCGCCCGACCGCGCGCGCACGTCCTCGCCGTCGCCTGCTCCGCCGCCGCCCTCGCCCGCGTCGTCCTCGTCGCGCCGGCCGGTGGCCCGCGCGCAGGCCTCCTGAAAGGCGCGCCGGCGCGGCAGGGTCTCGTCCGGCAGCAGCGCCCCCACCGTCTCCAGCAGCCGCGCCGCCTCGGCCGGCACGGTCACCGGCGTCTCGACGACGACGCGCACGTGGGCGTCCCCGCGCGGCGCGCCGGTCGCCAGCGGAAAGCCCTTGCCGCGCAGCCGGAACACCGACCCCGACTGCGTCCCGGCCGGGATGCGCATGCGCACGGCGCCGTCCAGCACCGGCACGTCGACCTCGGCGCCCAGCGACGCCTCGACGAACGACACCGGCACCTCGATGGCCAGCACGTCCCCTTCGCGGCTGTAGATCGAATGCGGCCGCACCCGCGTGATGATGTGCAGATCGCCCGCCGGCCCCCCGCGCCGCCCGGGCGATCCCTCCTTCGGCACGCGCTGGTTGGTCCCGCCTGTCGACGCCGGCGGGATGCGGATGCGGTACTGCCGCTGGCGATCGACCAGGCCCGCGCCCTCGCACGTCTTGCAGCGCACGCGCGGCACCTCGCCCGTGCCGCCGCAGGCCAGGCACTCGCGCCGGCTGCTCAGGAACCCGACCTTCTTGCGGATGACGCCCTCGCCACCGCAGCGGTCGCAGCGCGAAAGCCCCGCCGCGCCCCCCTCGGCGCCGCTGCCGCGGCAGTCCGGGCAGTCCTCGGCGCGCTCGAAGTTGATCGTCTTCTCGCAGCCAAGCGCCGCCTCCTCGAAATCCAGCTCCAGCGAGTACCGCAGATCGCGCCCGGCGGTGCCACGCCGCCGGCCCAGGCCGAACAGGTCGCCGAAGATGGCGTCGAAGAACTCGGTCGCGCTGGCGATGTCGGCCGCCGCCCCGAACGGCGCCGCCGCCCCCTCCACGGGTCCGAAGCGATCGTAGCGTGCGCGCTGATCGCCGTCGGAGAGCACGGCGTAGGCCGACGACACCTCCTTGAAGCGCTCCTCCGCCTCGCGGTCGCCCGGGTTGCGGTCGGGGTGGAACTTCAGCGCCAGCTTGCGGTAGGCGGCCTTGATCTCCAGCTCCGTCGACTGCCGGTCGACGCCCAGCGTGTCGTAATAATCGCGTGGCAGGGGCATCACCCCCCCGTCCCGATCGGCACCGCCGGCGCCGGCGCCAGGGTGATGTCCTGGCGCTCGCCCGTCTGCAGGTCGCTGGCCGCCACCGCCACCAGGCCGCTGGCGTCCATCGACACCTGCACCTCGATCTGCGGCTCGCCCCGGCGGGCGGGCGGCAGGGGCGCGATGCGATAGCGGCCCAGGCTCTTGTTGTCGGCGGCCATCTCGCGCTCGCCCTGGACGACGTGGATGACGATCTGCTTTTGCGCGTCCGCCACCGTGGAAAACAGCTGCGTGCGCGCCGCCGGCAGCGGCGTGTTCTTGGGCAGGAGGCGCGTGAACACGCCCCCCGCCGTCTCCACCCCCAGCGAGATCGCCACCCGCTCGACGATGCCGGCGCCCGCGCTGCCCGCGCGCAGCCGATCGCCGACGATGGCGGCGCCCACGGCCGCGGCGTCGTCGCCAACAACGATCGGTCGCTTGCCGAACACCTCGCCCAGCATGGCACGCGCGCGCGGCATGCGCCCCTGTGCGCCCGCGATCAGCACGACGCCGACGTCGGCCGCCGTCCAGCCGGCGTCCTCCAGCGCCGCCTCGCACGGGAACAGCGTGCGGTCGACGAGATCCTTGGTCAGCGACTCCAGCTCGGCGCGCGTCAGCGTCACCGACAGCGCGTGCGGCGTCCCCTGCCGCCGCCGCGGCGGCCGGCGCGTGGCGCCTGCGGGCGGCGGCGGAGGCGGCGGCGTGGCCCCCACCGACACCGGCAGGTTGATCTCCGTGCTGTCGACGTCCGACAGCGCGTGCTTGGCGGCGACTGCCAGGCGCTTCAACTGCTGCATGGCCGCATCGTCCGGACGCAGATCCAGCCCGTGCTTCGACTGGAAGGCGTCGGCCAGGTGGGCGGCGATGCGCTGATCGAAGTCCTCGCCGCCCAGAAAGCCGTCGCCCCAGATCGCGTTCGTCTCGACGCTGTCCCCGCGCAGGGTCAGAAGCGTGAGATCGAAGCAGCCGCCGCCTAGATTGTAGATGGCGATGCGCTGCTCGCCGCGCTCGCGCTCGCCGTCGCCGCCCTCACCTCCGCCCTCGCCCTGCTGCCCGTACGCCAGCGCGACCGCCGTGGGGTCGTTCACCAACCGCAGCAGATCCAGCCCCGCCAGCGCCGCCGCCTGCCGGGTCGCCTGGCGCTGGACCTCGTCGAAGTACGACGGCACCGAGATCACCGCGTGCGTCGCCGGCTCGCCCAGCGCGCGCTCGGCCTGGGCCTTCAGGTCGCGCAGGATCAGCGCGACGATCTCCGCCGGCGTGTACCGACGCCCGCGCACCCGCACGCAGGCTTCGCCCTCGCGGGCGGCGATGATCTCGTACGACACATCCTGGCGATGGCGGCGCACCTCGGGGTCGTCTATCTTGCGGCCCATCAGCCGCTTGATGGCGCGGATGGTGCTGCGCGGGTTGGCGCGCACCTGCTCGGCGGCGCTGCTGCCCACCCAGATCTCGTCGGCGGACTGGCCGCGAAACGCCACCACCGCCGGCGTGGCGGGCCCGCCCTCCGCGTTCGCGATCGTCACCGGCGCGCCGCCGTCGATCACGGCGACGCGCGACTGCGTGGTCCCGAGGTCTATCCCCAGGACCCGCCCCAGAACCCGGCTCAAGCCTGACCCTTCTCCTCGCCTGGACCCTTCCCGTCGGCCGGCCCCGTCGACACCGCCACCATCGCCGGGCGCAGCAGCCGATCGCCGATGCGATAGCCCTTCTGGAACTCGCTGGCCACCGAACCCGCGGGCACGTCGGCGGAGGGCACGCGCGAGACCGCCTCGTGCAGCTTGGGATCGAACGGCTGCCCCTTGGAATCGAACGGCTTGGCGTCGTACCGCTCCAGCTTCTGCTGGAACAGCCGCAGCACCAGGTTGACGCCCTTGAACAGCACCGACGCGTCCACCTGGCCGTTGCCGCCCTGCTGGGCGCTGACGGCGCGTTCCAGGTTGTCGGCCACGTCCAGCAGATCCTTCAGCACGCCCTCGCGCACCCGGGCCTCGCCATCGGACTGGTCCTTGCGCGCGCGCTTCTTCCAGTTCTCGAACTCGGCCGCGATGCGCAGCATGCGGTCCTTGACCTCGTCGCGCTCGGCGGCCAGCGCGGCGATCTTCTCGTCGGGCGTCGACGGGGCCGGCAGGGCGCCGGCGATCGGCTCCGCGCCGTTGGCGGGAGGTTGCTTCTCGGTCGGGTTCTCGGAGGTCGATGCGTTGTCTGTCATGGTTGGAATTTGGATCGAGTGGGCAAGAATTGGTTTCAGGACTTGTTGGTAAGCGCGTCGGATATCATCTCGGCGGTGAAGTCGACCAGCGGAATCACGCGCGAATAGTTCATGCGCGATGGCCCGATGACGCCGATGGTGCCCAGCGCCCTCCCGTCGCCACCATAGCGCGCCGCCACCACCGAGACGTCGGTCAGGTCGGCCAGGTTGGCCTCGGCGCCGATGAAGACGCAGATGCCGGGCGCGCTCAGCGTGCGATCGAGCAGGCGCACCAGGAGATCCTTCTCCTCCAGCGTGCGCAGCAGGACCTTGGCCCGCTCGACGTCGATGCTCCCGGACAGCAGATTCGACTGCCCGTCGACGAAGACCGCCGGCGATCCCTCGGCCGGCACGGCCGCCGCCGCCAGTTGCAGCGCCCGCGCCATCAGCTGATCGTGGGCGGTGCGCGCGCTCTCGGCCTCGGCGGCGACGCGCGCGCGCAGCTGGTCCAGCGTCAGCCCGGCGATCAGCGTGTTGAGATAGTTGTTGATCCGTTCCAGGTCGCCCGACGACAGCGGAAAATCCAGCGGCACCAGCTTGTTCTGGATCTGGCCGCTCGAGCTCGCGATCACGGCCAGGAGCTGCTCGTCGCGCAGGCGCACGAACTCGACGTGCTGGATGGTGTCCGAATCGGGGCGCGGCGCCTGCACCACGACCGTCAGGTGCGACAGCTCGCGCAAAAGGCGCGACGTCCGCTGCATCATGTCCGGGACGTCGGGCGCACCGCCGGAGAACCGCTCGCGGATCTCCTCCTTCTCGCCCGTGCTCAGGCTGCGCACGCGCAGCAGGGTGTCGACGTAATAGCGCAGGCCGCGGTCGGTGGGGATGCGGCCGCCCGAGGTGTGCGCGTGGCGAAGCAGGCCGACCTCCTCCAGGTCGCCCATGATGTTGCGGACGGTGGCCGCCGAAACATCCAGCCCATAGCGGCGGGTGACAGTCTGCGAACCCACCGCCTCGCCGGTGGCCAGGTACTCCGACACGACCGCGTGCAGGATCTTCTTGGCACGGCCGCCAATGTCCACCCCAACGATGTACATCAAAAAACCGGCGACGGCCAAGGGCCCCCCCGACGGCGGCGGCGGTCCGGCTATGATTGTCCAATGATTTACCTGGACAACGCCGCTTCCACGGCGCCCGCCGGCGAGGTCCTGGCCGCCATGGACGCCGCCGCGCGGACGTGCTTCGGCAACCCCTCTTCGGCGCACGGCCTGGGGGCGGCGGCGGCCCGGGCCATGGAGGAGGCGCGCGCCGCGGTGGCGGCCGCCCTGGGAGCGGGCGCGCCCGGCGAGATCGTCTTCACCAGCGGCGGGACCGAGGCCGACGCCCTGGGCGTCCTGGGCGCGGCCGGGCGCGCGCGCGGGCGGCACGTCGTCGTCGGGGCCATCGAGCACCCCGCCGTCCTGCGCACGGTCGAGTCGCTGGGCGCGCAGGGCTGGGAGGTGACCGCCGTGCCGCCCGATCCGAGCGGCGTCGTCCCGGCGGCCGCGATCATCGCCGCCGTCCGGCCCGAGACCGCCGTCGTCGCCCTGATGCTGGCCAACAACGAGCTCGGGACGCTGCAGCCGGTGG
>DATKEU010000426.1:0-7786 GCA_035544495.1 Polyangia bacterium
CCGCGTGCCCCGACAGCGCGATCTCGCCCGTGGATCCGGCACCCTGCCTGCGGGGCGTCCTGCAGCGCAGCGGGTCGGGGAAGGACGCGGATATCCTGCTGCGCGCGGAGGTTCGCGGCGCGATCGAGACGCCGTGCTCGCGCTGTCTCGAGCCGGCGCGCGTGACGCTGGCCGCGCCGCTGACGATGACCTTCGTGCCGCGCAGCCCCGGCGATCCCGAGGAGGCGGAGGATCCCGACGTGGTCTATTACAGCGGCGACGAGATCGATCTCGGGCCCGAGGTACGCGACGAGATCCTGCTCGGCGTTCCGCTCTCGCCTCTTTGCCGCGAGGACTGTCAGGGCCTCTGCTCCGTCTGCGGCGGCAACCGCAACCTCACGCCGTGTGACTGCGAAGCGCGAAAGAGCGCCAGCGTCTTCAAACAGAGCGCCTTCGCCAAGCTGAAGGTCTAGCCACCCCGACCCCACACCCATCAACCGAGGATCCCATGGCCGTTCCCAAGAGAAGACAGTCCAAGTCGCGTTCGGCGATTCGTCGCGCGCAGGTGATGAAGCAACCGGTTCCGCACTTCGTCCCCTGTCCGCGCTGCAACGAACCGAAGCTTCCCCACCGCATGTGCGCGGCCTGCGGCTACTACCGCGATCGCCTGGTGATCGAGCCGAAGGAAGAGGAGCAGCCTTAGGACGTGTCCCGCATAGCCGTCGACGCGATGGGAGCGGATGGGGCGCCTCGGGTCGAGGTCGAGGGCGTCCTGGCGGCCGTGCGCGCGCGCGACGTGGAGGTGATCCTGGTCGGCGACGAGGAACGCCTGCGCGGCGAGCTGCGGGCGCTGGGAGCGCCCAACCGCGGGGTCATCGTGCGCCACGCGCCCGACGTCATCACCATGGACGACGCGCCGTCGATGGCGGTCAAGCACAAGAAGAAGTCGTCGATGCGCGTCTGCTTCGATCTGGTCAAGGCGGGCGAGGCGGACGCCGTGGTGTCGGCCGGGAACTCCGGCGCCATGATGGCCTGCGGGCTGTTCGTGTTCGGACGCCTGACCGGCGTCGAGCGGCCGGCGATCGTGACGACGTTCCCGACCAAAACCGGCGAGTGCGCGCTGCTCGACATGGGCGCCAACGTCGATCCCAAGCCGGCGGTGCTGGCCCAGTTCGCGGTGCTGGGGACGCAGTACGCGCGTCTTCTGCACGGCAAGGATCAGGAGAAGCCGCGCGTGGGTTTGCTGTCGAACGGCTCCGAGGAGCACAAGGGGACCGCCTTGACGCGCGAGACGCACCACCTTCTGGCGCGGACGCTGGCGGCGGGCGCGCGGGCCGACTTTCACTACGTCGGCTACGTCGAGGGGCGCGACATCTTTCGCGGTGACGTCGACGTGGTCGTCACCGACGGGTTCACGGGGAACGTCGTGCTCAAGAGCGTGGAGGGGGCGGCGGAGGCGATCTTGGGCATGGTGCGCGAGGAGGTGCTGCGCGCCGGCCCGCTGGCCCGCATCGGCGCCGCGCTGATGACGTCGGTGCTGCGGCGGCTGCGCAAGCGCCTGGATTACGCCGAGCACGGAGGGGCGCCGCTCCTCGGTGTCGACGGCGTGGCGCTGATCTGTCACGGGGGATCGAATGCCACGGCGATCAAGAACGCGGTGTTCCTGGCCGAGCGCTTCGCCAAGAACGGCCTTCAGCAAGAGCTGGCGGGCGCGGTGACGCGCCACCGGTTCATCTGGGAGACGCCCCCCACGGTCGAGGTGGCGCGGTGATCCGCAGCCGCATCATCGGGACCGGCCGCGGCGTTCCTCCGCGCGTGTTGTCGAACAGCGAGCTGTCGACGATGGTCGACACATCGGACGAGTGGATCGTCGAGCGCACCGGCATCCGCGAGCGCCACGTCCTGGATTCAAACCTGGCGGCCAGCGATCTGGCCACCGAGGCGGCGCGCAACGCTTGCCGAGCGGCCGGGGTGGATCCGGTCACCGTCGACTGCATCATCCTGGGCACGGTGACGGGCGACTGTCCGTTCCCGGCCACGGCGACGTTCGTGCAGCGCAAGCTGGGGGCGATGGCGGGCGGCTGTGCGTTCGATCTGTCGGCGGCCTGCGCCGGATTCATCTATGGCCTGTCGGTGGGCGACGCCTTCATCCGCTGCCGGCAGTTCAAGCGCGTGCTGGTGATTGGCGTCGAGGTCCTGACCCGCATCGTCGACTGGAGCGATCGTTCGACCTGCGTCCTGTTCGGCGATGGCGCCGGCGCCGTGCTGCTGGCGGCCGACGATGACCCGCGCCGGGGCGTGCTGTCGACGCACCTGTTCGCCGACGGGCACCTGACCGACATCCTGTACCAGCCGGCGGGCGGCAGCCGCGAGCCGCTGACGGCGGCGGGGATCGCCGAGAAGCGCCAGTTCGTGAAGATGAACGGGCGCGAGGTCTACAAGCACGCCGTGCGAAACATGGCGTCGGCGGCCAAGACGGCGATGGAGGCGAACGGATTGCGCCCGGCGGACGTCGACTGGGTGATCGCGCACCAGGCCAACGTTCGCATCATCGAAGGCGTCTCGGAGCGGGTGGCGATTCCGATGGAGCGCTTCTACATCAACGTCGATCGTTACGGGAACACGTCGTCCGCGTCGGTGCCGACGGCGCTGGACGAGGCGCTGGAGCAGGGGAAGATCAAGTCCGGCGACACGCTGTTGTTCGCGGCGCTGGGCGGGGGTCTGGCCTGGGCGTCGGCGGCGGTGCGCTGGTGACGACGATGGCGACCATTGCGAAAACGAAAACAAAAACGATGACGACGCCGGGCATGGTCTTTCTATTTCCCGGGCAGGGCTCGCAGAAGGTCGGCATGGGCCGGGCGCTGGCCGAACGCTGGCCGGAGGCGCGCGCGGTCTTCGAAGAGGCCGACGAGGCGCTGGGATTCGCGCTGTCGAAGCTCTGCTTCGAGGGGCCGGAGGCCGAGCTGACGTTGACCGCGAACGCGCAGCCGGCCATCTTGACCACCAGCATCGCGGCGCTGCGCGTGCTGGCGAAGGAGACGGATCTGCGGCCGGCGGCGCTGGCGGGGCACTCGCTGGGCGAGTACTCGGCGCTGGTGGCGGCGGGGGCGTTGCGGCTGGCGGACGCGGTGCGCGTCGTCAACCTGCGCGGGCGCTTCATGCAGGAAGCGGTGCCGGCCGGCGTGGGCGCCATGGGCGCCATCGTCGGGATCGGGCCGGCGGAGATCGAGGCGGTGTGCGCCGAGGCGGCGGCCGCGTCGTCCGGCGAGCTCTGCAGCCCGGCGAACTTCAACGGCGGCGGCCAGGTGGTGATCGCCGGGCACCGGGGCGCCGTCGAGCGCGCCTGCGCGGCGGCGAAGGCGCGCGGCGCCAGGATGGCGAAGCTGCTGGCGGTGAGCGCTCCCTTCCATTGCGCGCTGATGCAGCCGGCGGCGGAGCGCCTGCAGGCAGAGCTTGCGCGGATCGAGATCGGCGCGCTCTCCGCGCCCGTGATCGGCAACGTCGAGGCGGCGCCCTACCAGGACGCCGGGCGCGTGCGCGCGCTGCTGGTCAAGCAGGTGACCGCGCCCGTGCGCTGGGAGGAGTCGATCCTGTACCTGGCGTCGCGGGGGTTCACCAGCGCCGTCGAGGTGGGCGCCGGCAATGTCCTCGGCGGGCTGGTCAAACGCATCGCGCCGGCGTTCGTGGTGCGGGCGGCGGGCGAGCCAGAGGCGATCCAGACTTTGCGGCAACCGGCCGTCGCCATTCAGTCGGCAGCCGCCGGCGGCTCGCAGGAGGCGCAGCATCGACATGGGTGAGCTGGACGGAAAGATCGCGCTCGTCACGGGCGGCTCGCGCGGGATCGGGCGCGCCATCGCGGTGGCGCTGGCCCGGCAGGGGGCGCGCGTGGTGATCAATTACACCGCCAACGAGGCGGCGGCCGGTGAGGCGGCGGCGGCGGTGGCGGCCGCGGGCGGCGCCGCCACCACCAAGCGCTTCGACGTCGCCGACCCGGCGGCGGTGGACGCCGCGATCAAGGAGATCATCGCCGCCGAGGGTGGCCTGCACATCCTGATCAACAACGCCGGCGTCGCCGTCAACACGCTGGTGCTGGGGGCCAAGGACGCCGACTGGAAGCGCGCCATCGACGTCAACCTGAACGGCACGTTTCACTGCACGCGGGCGGCGCTGCGCGCGTTGATGAAGGCCAGGGAGAGCGGCCGCATCATCAACATCACGTCGATCACCGGGGAGGTCGGGTCGGCCGGGCAAGCGCCCTACGTGGCGGCCAAGGCGGGCGTCATCGGGTTGACCAAGACGCTGGCGCGCGAGTACGCGTCGCGCGGCATCACCGTGAATGCGGTGTCGCCCGGATACATCGACACCGACATGACGGCGAAGGACCTGCCGGAGGCGCGCCGCGCCGAGCTGATCGCGGACATTCCCCTTGGACGCGTGGGCCGGCCCGAGGAGGTGGCGGCGGCGGTCAGTTTTCTCGCCAGCCCGGGCGCCAGCTACGTCACGGGGCAAGTCTTGCGCGTCAACGGGGGACTTTTCATGTAAGTTACGCCGCCGGCGGCCTCCGGGCCGCTGGATTCGCAGCGTCGAGCTGCTGAGAGGACCAAAGGAAATGGCCGACAACGTCGAAGAACGCGTTCGCAAAATCATCACCGAGCAACTGGAAGTGGCCCCCGACAAGGTCAAGCCCGAGGCGTCTTTTGCAGACGATCTCAAGGCCGACTCGCTGGCGGTCGTGGAGCTGGTCTTGGCCCTGGAAGAGGCGTTCAAGCTCGAGATCCCCGACGAGGACACGGAGAAAATCAAGACCGTCGGCGACGCCATCAACTACATCAAGGCGCACGCCAAGTAACCGGGGCGCGGCCGCCGTCGTCGCGGCCCACCGCCGGCAGATCGAACGAAAAGAAAGCGAGGGAGACACCGCCGATGGCAAGAAGGGTCGTTATCACTGGCATCGGGCTCGTCACGCCAATCGCCATCGGAACGGAGGAGACCTGGCAGGGGGTGCTCGCGGGAAAGTCCGGCATCGGGCCCATCACGCACTTCGACCACAGCACCTTCGCCACGCACTTCGCGGGCGAGGTCAAGGGGTTCGATCCCACCCGCTGGGTCAGCGCGCGCGACGCCCGGTCGATCGATCCCTTCATCCAGTACGCGGTGGGGGCGGCCACGCTGGCCATGGAGGATTCGGGCCTGAAGATCGAGGGGGCATTCGCCGAGCGGGTGGGGTGCTTCGTGGGCGCGGGCCTGGGCGGCGTCACCACCATCGAGGCCACCTGCAAGACGCTGGAGGCGAAAGGGCCGCGGTACGGAATCTCGCCGTTCTTCGTCCCGATGATCATCGTCAACCTGGCGCCGGGGCAGATCTCGATCCGGTTCGGAGCCAAGGGGCCGAACATCAGTCAGGTATCGGCCTGCTCGACGGGGGCGCACGCCATCGGGGACGCCTTGCGAGTCATCCAGCGTGGTGACGCGGACGCCATGATCTGCGGCGGCACGGAGGCGACGGTGACGCCGCTGGGAGTCGGCGGATTCAACAGCATGCGCGCGCTGTCGACGAACAACGAGGCGCCCCAGCAGGCCTCGCGGCCGTTCGATCGGGATCGCGACGGGTTCGTCATCGCGGAGGGATCCGGGATCGTCATCATCGAGGAGCTGGAGCACGCCCGGAAGCGCGGGGCGAAGATCTACGCCGAGCTGACCGGATACGCCGCGAACGCCGACGCGCACCACATCACGGCGCCGGCGCCTGAGGGCGAGGGGGCGCAGCGCTGCATGAAGCTGGCGCTGAAGGACGCGCGCCTCGCGCCGGAGCAGATCGGGTACATCAACGCGCACGGCACGTCGACCAAGATGAACGACGCCAACGAGACGCTGGCGATCAAGAAAGTGTTCGGCGACGGCGCCCGCAAGGTGATGGTCAGCTCGACCAAGTCGATGACCGGGCACATGCTGGGCGCGGCGGGCGGCGTGGAGACGGCGTTCTGCGCGCTGGCGCTGGCCCGGTCGGTGATCCCGCCGACGATCAACTACACGACGCCGGATCCAGAGTGCGACCTCGACTATGTGCCGAACACCGCGCGCGAGGCGAAGGTCGACCACGTCATCACCAACAGCTTCGGGTTCGGTGGGACGAACGCCTGCCTCGTCCTGAGCCGCTTTCAGTAGTCTCGACAGCTTCGACAGGCTCGACCCCGGGATCTGTCGTCCCGGGGTCGACTGCCTGCCGCTCGAGCCGGCGCGCCGCTCTCCTCAGGGCGCGGGAGAGACCGGGGCCACCAGGGTGTCGTAGCTGATCGCCGAGCCGCTCGGGTCGGAGAACAGCAGCTGGACGGTCTTGGTCTCGTGCGGGCGAAGGATCCCGTCGCCGCCCACCTTGATCTCGACGAAGGGGCTGCCCAGGGGCGGCAGCGCGCTGGTGGTGCCGTCGGCGTTGGTAAGAGTGGCGTTGGCGCTGAGATTCTGCACCACCAGGAACAGCGGCGCGGGCGCGGCGCCGTTGCCCTCGTTGGCGATGTGCACGATCTGCTTGACCAACCCGGTCTCGGCGTCGACCTCGGCGGGCTCGCGCGTGACGTTATAGCTGGGCGCGGGGATCACGCCGGGCTTAAACAGATCGGAGAGGTCGTTGACGGTCGCCACGTTGTTATAGCCCGTGCCGGCCGCGTTGGTCTCGGAGGCAGGGATGAGGTTGTTGACGAACGACAAGCCATAGAGCTCCTCGATGGTCTTGAGGTCCGAGGAGTGGCTGAGCGGGACGCTGCTCGCGTAGGCGTTGCCCTTGGCCAGGGGCGAAATCACGATCTCGGGGATCGTGAAGCTGGGGCTGTCGCCCTTCTCGCTCTCGTCCCACCAGATGATGATGACGCCGTTATTCTTGTAGGCCGGGGTGGCCATGATCTGGGGCACGATCTGGGAGAGAAAGTTGTCGCCCGTGGCGATGGCCGCCTGGTCTCCGGTAAAGGTGGTGCCGTGATAGGTGAAGCCGCCGGAGAGCGCGCTGTGGGCGTCGTTGAACTGATTGGGCGTGATCCAGTTGTACGCGCCCAGTTTCCCGTGGGCGAGGTCGGTGAAGAATTGCGACAGTGGAAAGACGTTCTCCGTCCCCGTGTCCGGGAAGAACGCCATTGGATTGTGCTTCACTGCGTAATTGAACTGATTGGTGTGGTAAAATTGATTCACGGGCCCAGTGTTTCCCGAAGCGCTCTTGAGCGGGCTGGTGCTGAGCTGGACGTCTTCCTGGTAGTTTTTCCAGGACACCCCGGCGGCGTCCAGCTGGCGGGTGAGGTGGTTGGCGTCGAAGATGTTGTGGTTCGCATCAGCGGGGTCAGCGTCGGTGTGCACGCCGAAGTCGGTCCCCGCCTCGGCCCAGACATAGTTCGGCTCCGACGGGTGTACGCCGATTCCCGCATTGGTATAGGCCGTGGCGTATGAGACCTGGGCCGCGTTGGGGTCCGCCGGGGTGATGAGGCTGTTGATGTAGGGCGCGGCCGGATTGCCGCGGATCTGCTGGGGGTTGGTGACGGTGACCGGTTGCGTGAAGTTATGATTCTCCATCGCGATGACGAACACGGTCCCGACGGCGTTCCCGTCGTCGTGTTTGGCCAGAGCCGCTTGCCCTGGGAGGAGCGCTCCAACGAAGGCGAGGCCGAGGAGGGAGCCGCGGCCGCGCAATTTTCGGAAAAAATCCACAGTCGTGTTTGATCGGGTGTTTGTTCGCATGCTGGGAATAATCAACGATCCAACGACAGCGTAAACCAATGGCTCGGCAAAAAATTCGTTACGGATGCGGCGCGGAGATGACAGTCTC
>DATKEU010000427.1:0-4878 GCA_035544495.1 Polyangia bacterium
CCGGGCAGCAGCTGCAAGCTGGCCGCACCCAGCGGCGCCGTGAACAGACCAAGGAGCGCCGACCACGTCCCCTGGGCGGGCGTCCCGAGCAGGATGAGGCGCCGCACGCGCTGGCGGCCTCCCAGTCGTTTCAGGTAATAAAGCCCGACTAATCCCCCCATGGAATGGCCGACGACGTCGATACGCTCGACGCCGGTCTGCGCCACCACCGATTCCACCTTGCGCGCGATGAGTCCAGCCGAATCGCGGATGTCACGCAGGTGAATGGGCCCCAGCGGATAGCTGATCACGACGTGGCCGCGGCGGACCAGCGCGCTTTCCAGCAAATGAAGCGACCCACGGGTCGCGAGGTAGCCGTGGATGAGCAGCACCGGCGGACCGGCCGGAGACAGCGGCTGGTCGGTGCGGCGGTCGTCGGCGGCGGCCGCTGGCTCGGGCGGCGCCGCCTGGGCGCGCGTGGCCCGGTTGCCGCGCAGGAGCTGGCGCAGGTAAACCGCCGTGTGACCCGAGTCGGCGACATCGCCGGTCACCGCCCGGGTCAAGCTGGCCGCCCGGGCACGGAGCTGATGCAGAAGCCCCATGGACGTCATCTAGTCTACCATCAGTCCCCGAGGCGCGGCCCACATGTGGGTCGCGCGGCGCGGGCACCGTCGGCTCCCTCACTCCGAGGGCTCGCGCAGGCCGTGCTTGCGGAGCAGCTCGCGCAGGTGCTTGCGGTCGATCTCGGCGTTGCGGGCGGCGGCCGACAGGTTGCCGTGGTGCCGGGCCAGGAGGCCCTCGATGTACCGGCGCTCGAACTCGTCGACGACGCGCGCCTTCGCCTCCTTGAACGGCAGGTCGACGTCGCCCGCCAGCAGCGAATGCGGGCCCGGCGTCCGGGTGGCGGGCCGGTCGTCGAGCGCCTCGTCGATCTCGAGGCGGCTCCCGCGCGACAGGGCGCAGGCGCGTTCGATGACGTTGCGCAGCTCGCGCACGTTGCCGGGCCAGCGGTGCCGGCGCAGGCGCTGGACCTCGTCGTCGAGGATCTCCAGCAAGCGGTCGCCCGCGAACTGGCGCGCGAACAGCGAGACCAGGAGCGGAATGTCGTCCTGGCGATCCCGCAGCGCCGGGACGACGATGCGCACGACGGCCAGCCGGTAATAGAGATCCTCGCGAAAGCGTTTGGCGGCGATCTCGGCGCGCAGGTCGCGGTTGGTCGCCGCCACCACGCGCACCGACACCTGCTGGTACGTGGTGCCGCCGACGGGCCGGATGGTGTGCTTGTCCAGCGCGCGCAGCAACGACGGCTGCATCTCGGGCGCCAGCTCGCCTATCTCGTCGAGGAACAGGGTGCCGCCGTCGGCCTCCTCGAAGGCGCCGCGCCGGTCGGAGATGGCGCCGGTGAAGGCGCCGCGCACGTGGCCGAACAGCGCCGACTCGATCAGCTCCGTGGGGACGGCGCCGCAGTCGAAGACGATGAACGGCCCGGTCTTGCGCGCGCTGTGGCGATGGATCTCCTCGGCGAAGAGCTCCTTGCCGGTGCCGGTCTCGCCTTCCAGCAGGACCGTGGCGTCGGTGGCCGCCACGTCGCCCAGCAGCCGGAACAGCTTGCGCAGCTTCGGATCGCGGCCGACCAGGGAGCCGAACGCCTCCTCGTCAGACGGCGGGACGTCGACGGTCTCCTCGTCGGGAACGTATTTCAGGACCGTCTGGCCGATCGTCACCTCGGCGCCGAAGCCCAGCGTCAGCTCCTGAAAACGCGCCCCCTGCACGAACGACCCGTTGGTCGACCCGAGGTCGCGCACCACCAGGCCCTGGCCGTGCGGCTCGGTCTGGAGGTGGCGGCGTGACACCGTCGGATCGCTGAGCAGCACGTCGCTGCCCGATCCCGAGCCGAGCGTCAGCGGGCCGGCCGCCAGGCTGATCGACTCGCCGCGATCCGGCCCTTTGATGACCAGGAAGCGGCCACGGCCTGACTGCCGCACGAAAGGGGCCGGCTGGTCAATGATTCGGGTCGCCGACCGATCGACGCTCATCGTGAATCGAGGAGGGTTCCAGTTCCGAGGTCAGCCCGCGTGACATAGGCCGCCAGCTTGGCGCCGCCCGCCACCGCCGCCAGCATCACCAGGAGCACCAGCAACCCGGGAGGGCCAGCCCGTCGCGCCAGCGGCACCGGGGGTTCGGTGCGGAAGGTGATGCTGTCCGCCGGGTGCTGCAGGTTGACCGGGCCGAACCCGGGCGGATCGGAGGGTGGCGCGGATCGCGGCGGTCCGCTCACGAACGACGGCGCGAGAGCGCGCGCCGGCGCGGCGCCAGCCATGGGCAAGGGCGGGGGCGTGGCCGGGAACTGATCACGCTCATCGGCGGCCTCGAAAGGAGAGTCGGGGGTCGGAGGTCGCGGCGCCGGCGCCGCACCACGGGGCGGGGGCGGCGGGATGCGCAGGCGCGCGGGCGGGCTGGCCGAGGCTGGATGCGCCCCCACCGGAACCGGGCGAGGTCGGGCCGAGCCGGCGGGCACCGGCCTCGCCGCCGGCGCGGACCGCGCCGCCGGTACCACCGAGCCGCGGGGGCCGCCCGGCGCGGGCAGGCGGTGCCGGGCCGCCGCCGCCTGGGAGTCGCGCAGGCGCGTCGGCTCCTCGTCGTCGTCCGCGACCGAGATGAAAGGATCGCTGCCCAGATCGGCGGCGCGCAGCGGATCCGCCACCTTGCGCGTGGTTTCCGATGCCGTCCTGGGCATCGCGCCACCATCAGAAGCGGCTTTGGGGGGAGGCGCCACGGTGTTTGGGCTTACCACGTCGCCGCCGCTGACGACGTACAAGTTTGCGCCCTCGACGATGCCCAGCGACGCCGCCTCCTTGCCCTCCATCGTCTGGGTCGGCAGCTTGTGCGTCTCGCTGTCGGAGGGGTCGCCCTTGTCATCCTGAAGCCACCGCCCGGGATCGGACCCCAGCACCTCGCGCAGGTGCTCGGCCAGCTGCGGGGCGGAGAAGAGCAGGTTGTGCCGGTGAGCGACCTGGCGCAGGGCTTCGGCGAAGGCGCCCGCGTCTTGATAGCGCTCGTTCGCGTTGATGGACAGCGCCTTCAGCAGCACGCGATCCATGTCGGCCGGCAGGCCGCGCCGCTTCTGCGACGGCGGCAGCAGCGGCTGCCCATAGATGACGTCGGGGGGCGTGCTGAGATCGCCGACGAACAGCCGCTCCACCGTCAGCGCCTCGTAAAGGCAGACCGCCAGCGAGTAGAGATCGGTGCGGGGGTCGATGGCCTCGTTGCGCGCCTGCTCGGGCGACATGTAGCCGACCTTGCCGCGCACGCGATAGAAGACCGACGCGTGCGTGGCGGCCTTGGCGATGCCGAAATCGGACAGCTTCACCTCGCCGTGGGCGGAGCAGAGGATGTTCGAAGGCGAGACGTCGCGGTGGATGATCCCCAGCGACGCCCCGCTGGGGTTGCGGCGGCGGTGGGCGTACGAGAGGCCGGCCAGGATCTCCAGCGCGACGTGGATGGCGGCCGCGACGGAGAGCTCGCAGCGGCGGTACTTGGCTCGGCGGATGATCGTGCGCAGGTCGGCGCCGCGCACGTACTCCATGACGATGAACAGGGATTCGTCCGATTCGACCAGGTCGAAGGTGTGGACGATGTTGACGTGATCCAGGGTCGCGGAGATCTTCGCCTCGCGAAAGAAGAGATCGCGAAACTCGGGGCGCGAGGTGTACTCGGGCAGCAGCTGCTTGAGGACGACCTCTTTCTCGAAACCGCCCGGACCCAGCTTCTTGCCGATGTAGATGGCGCCCATCCCGCCTTCGGTCAGGTAGCGCTCGATGCGGTATCGACGCGCCGCGATCTCGCGGGTAGCGCTCATTCTCGACGAGGGTAGGATCGCCCTTTCCAAGATTCAATGTCGACTTACGCGTTGACCGCCCTGCTTGCGCTGCGGCAAAAAACCGAGGAAGCGGCGGCGCGCGCCCTGGAACGGGCCCGGACAGAGGCGGCCGGGGCCCGGCAGGCCCAGGCGCGGCTGGAGTCCGAGGCGGCGGAAGCCCGCGCCGCGTGGGAGCGGGCGCGGGTGGCGGCGGGCGCGGGGGGGGCCGGCGAGCCGGAAGCCGGCGCCGAAACCGTGGCGCGCCACCGGTTCGCCGGCAAGCTGGCAGAGACGGCGCGGAACCGGACCGAGCGGGCGGCGCGGCACCGGGCCCTGGCGCTCGCCGGCGCGCTGCGTTCCGAGGAGGAGGCGCGTCAGGCGTATCTGGGCGTGCGGCGCGAACGAGAGGCGCTGGAACGGCTCCTGGATCGACAGCGATCGGCCGAGCGGGCAGCGATCGCCCGCCGGCAAGACGAAACCTGATCACCGCGCCGCGCGAGGGGGACGGCGTGGAAGTCCTTGCTATAAAACGTGCCCAGAACTTATCGACCGTAGGCGGTGGGCATATTGAAGCGGTTGCGCGTGCTAAACGTCGGGCATGGGCAACACGCGACAAATTTTCTGCTTGGTTTTCGCGGCGGGCTGGCTGGCCGCCGGATGTGGCGCGGATTCGAACAACCCCGGCAGCAGTCTGGGCACGGGTGGCAACAGCGGCGGCGGAAACAACTCGACCGGCGGCAGCAGCGGCGGGAACAACGCCAGCGGTGGCAGCAGCGGCGGTCTCGGAACCGGGGGCGACAACGGCGGCAGCGGCGGTGACAATGGCGGCGTCGTCGACGCCGCGGGAACCGGAGGCGACAACGGCGGCGGACCCGACGCCGGAGGGACGGGCGGCGACAACGGCGGTTCGGGCGGCGCCGGACCCGACGCCGGCGGCGGCATGCCGACCGGAAACAGCACCGGGTTGCCGCGCGACACGATGATCAACGCGCTGGACGACACGCAGAGCGCGACGTTGTGCGACTGGTGGAACACGAAGC
>DATKEU010000428.1:0-5050 GCA_035544495.1 Polyangia bacterium
GGCGCGACCGCCGGCGCTCGGGGGCGCTGGCGGCGACGGCCAAAGCCGAATTCGGCGAGGCGCGGCTGGCCGACAAGGCCGCCGAGGTCGACCGCTGGATCGCCAGCCACGGTAACGGCGTCTAGCGGTCGCGCCGAAGGCGCGAGGGTGGGGAGGTGGGTTGTCCGTCCGCGTATGGAGCGTGCCGGTGAATACCGGGACAGGCTCCTAGCCGTCGTCTCGTCGACGGCACCGCGCCGGCGGAGGCCGCTCGATCAGTTGGCCGGGGCGGGGCCGGTCTTCTGGACGGTGACGCGGACGAAGTCGTCCTGAATCTCGACCGCCGGGTTGGCGGCATCGCCCAGCATCACCCGCAGCGACGTGCCCTGCTGGGCGTCGTGTTTGATCCACAGATTGGAAAAGCCGTCGCGGCGGATCTTGTAGAGCTCCATGGAGATCATCGATTCCGCCTTGGGCAGGATGACCAGGACGCCCTTCGGGTTGTCGAGCGGCCGCCAGGACGCGCCCTCGGTCGAGCCGCGGATGGGGATCAGGATCGACGCCTTGCTGGCGTCGGCCGTCACGTCGGGGAGATTCTTGCGCCAGGCCGCGCGGGCGATCTCCTTGTCGGTCGGCTTTGATTTCTCGACGGACCGGCGCGAAGCCTCGGCTGCCGGCGCGGATGACGGCGCCGGCGCGCTGGTGGTGGGCGCCGGCACCGGCGCGGGCTCGGGCGTGGGCGCCGGCGCTTTCTCGGGCTCGGGCGCGGGCTCGGGCGTTGCGTTCGCGGCGGGTGCCCGGCTGGGCGCCGGGAAAGGAGCGATCGTCGATGGCGGTTGCGGCACCGCGCGCGTCCATTCTGGCGGCGGCAAGAACATCTGGCCGACACCGAAGACGACGGCGGCGGTGGCGAAGATAACCACCATCCCGATCAGCTGGCGGTTGTTCCTGCTCGAGGGCGTTGCGTGCGCATGCGCGGCTTGAGAGCCAGTTTGTGTCTTGTGCGCTGCCATCTAGTCGCTCGAGACGCCGTTCGAACCGGCGAAAGCGTACATCAACGCGAAGTTCGGCTGTACTTAATTTGGGATCCCGCGGCGCCTGATCAAGCCGCTGGCGGCGGCCGCCGCCGGCTCAGCCAGGCCGCGACCTGGGGCATCAGCTGCTCGCGCAGAGTGACGTCCATGCGCATGCGCTCCAGCGTCTGGGCCGTCGCTTGCTTGGCGCTTTCGATCGGGTGCTGCGCCAGGAAGGCCTCGACGGTGGCAAGGTGCTGGCGTGTGGGTAGCACACCCAGCGCCTCCACCAGGCGGCGGAGCAACATGGGCGAGTCGGCCTTGGCGCGCACGGCTTCCCAGCGATCGACCACCAGCGCCAGCGCCCGATCGCGGGTCACCGGATTGCCGAGCAACACATTCAAGTACGACGTGAAGTCCTGCATCGGCACGTCGGGCAGCAACGCCAGGTCGACCGCCCGCTCGATGAGCGCCGGATCCTCGACGCGTCCGAGCGCGTGCAGGTACCTGCGCTTGGCCGCCGGGTCGGTCTCGGTCTGGGCGCGCCGGCGCAGCTCCTCGAAGCGCGCGCCGTCGGCGCGGCGGGCCGCCGCCGTCACCACCACGTCGAGCAGGTTGGGATCGACGTCCGCCGGCTTGGCGAAGCGTCGCTCGGCTTCCGAGATGGCGGCGGGGATGCGCCCCAGCAGCACCGTCGCGCGCAGCAGCGCCGCTCGCCGCAGGCGCGTCTCGTCGTCCTCGCGGGCACGCGCTCCGTTTTCGCCGGAGGCAGGCCAGCCCAGGCGATCGGCCGCCGCCGCGAAGAGCTCGGCCACGAAGGCATGGAAGCGCGCGCGGTCCTGGTCGGCGAGGTGCCGGTGCTCGATCACCGACAGCCGGTTGACGACCTCGTCGAGAACGAAGTGATCCGATTCGTCGCGGATCGCCTCCACCAGGTCCAGAAACTCCTCGATGGAGGACGTCCGGGCGCGCACCAGCGCCCATTGATCGGAGACCAGGCCCATGCGCTCGGCTGGCTCGAGCTCGGAGAAGGCGGCGCCGAGCTGCCGCCGGAAGCCGGCATCGTAAGCGGTGCGATAGAACCCGCGCGCCTGGGCGTTGCCCACACACCAAGCGACGGGACCGTCGGCGTCCAGGCGCACGCTCTGCTCTCCTTCGCGGAGCAGCACCGGCTGCTCCTGGATGCCGCGCCCGTCGCGAAAGCGCAGCACCACCGGCACCAGCCAGCGCGTGGGCGGGCCGCTCTCGCGCGCGTCCGGGTCGGCGAAGAACCGCCGCTGGGCGAGGGTGACGGTGGGGACGCCGTCCGGGGCGGGCGCGCCCGCGGAGATCGTCACCAGCGGATAGCCGACCTGCCGGATCCAGCCGTTGGCCAGCGCCACGATCGGTTGCCCCGACGCTTCGGCCAGCGCGCCCCACAGATCGTCGGCCGTGGCGTTCGCTTCCCGGTGGCGGCTCATGTAAAGACGGATGCCCGCCCGGAACGCGTCCTCGCCCAGGAATCCCTCGATCATGCGCAGGACGGCGCCGCCCTTCTCGTACGTGATGGCGTCGAACGATTCGCCCGCCTCCTCGGCGTTGTGGACGTCGGCGCGGATGGGGTGCGCGGACTGCAGCGCGTCCAGCAGCAGCGCCGAGCCCTTGCCCACCTCGAAGTCCATCCAGATGCGCCAGTCGGGCCGCCAATCGGCGACGATCTTGTAGGCCATCCAGGTCGCGAAGGCTTCGTTCAGCCACAGATCGTCCCACCAGACCATCGTCACGAGGTTGCCGAACCACTGGTGCGCCAGCTCGTGCGTGATCACCTCGGCGACCCGCTTCTGCACGCCGAGCGGGGCGGTGGCCACGTCCAGCAGCAGCGCCACCTCGCGGAAGGTGATGGCGCCGGCGTTCTCCATGGCGCCCGCCTCGAAGTCGGGGACGCCGATCTGATCCAGCTTGCCGAAGGCGTACGGCAGGCCGAAGTAATCTTCCAGCCTGGGCAGCACCGCCGCCGCCGCTTCCTGCGCGAAGGCGGTCAGGTGGCGCTTGCTGGGGACGGCCAGCGTGCGGATGGCGACGCCGCGGGCGGTGGCCGTGGGGCTGGGCGAAAGGTCGCCCATGATCAGCGCGACCAGGTACGACGACATCGGCGGCGTCGGCGCGAACACCACGCGCCGCTTGCCGCTGGGAAGCGGGGTGTCGCTGACCGCGGCGCCGTTCGACAGCGCCACCATTCCCGCCGGCACGTCGTCGAGCGTGATCGACCAGCGCGCCTTGAACGCCGGCTCGTCGAAGCAGGGGAAGACCCGGCGGGCATCGGCCGCCTCGAACTGCGTGACCGCCAGGCCGCCCGCGCGGTAAAGCCCGCGCAGCCCGGGGCTGAACTTGCCGGCCCACGACAGCTTCAGCACCGCCGCGCCGGCCGGCAGCGTCTCGGCGAACGCCAGCGTCACCGTCTCGCTCTCGGCGTCGGCGCGCCGATCGCGCGCGGCGATGGTCCGCTCGCCCGCCGGCGCGGCCACGACGGCCACCGCGTCGGTGATGTCGAGCTCGACCGCGTGCAGGTGAAGGACGTCGCGCGGAGCGCGCAGATCGACCGCCATCTCCAGGCTACCGGCGAAGCGTCCCTCGCCGAGATCGATCCGCATCGTGGCGCGATAGTCGGTCGGCTTGGCGTCGAGGGGCAGGCGGAAGTTCTTTCCCAGCGTCACGAGTACCTCGGCTGTCGGTTGGTGGGGGGCACCATTCATACCGTACTCTATGGCCGGATGTCCTCGCCCGTCGTCTCGCCGGCGCCGCCCCGTCACGATCCGTTCGCTCCCCTTCGCGTGAAGACGTTTCGCTGGTTCATCGCCAGCGTCGTCACCATGGCGATGGGGGCGCAGATCCAGGGCGTGGTCGTCGCCTGGCAGATGTACGCCATCACGCACGATCCGCTGTCGCTGGGGATGGTGGGCCTGGCCGAGGCGGCGCCGTTCATCGGGCTGGCGCTGTTCGCCGGGCACGTCGCCGACGTCGTCGATCGGCGGCGCGTGGCGCTGGCGGCCCTGGCCATGCTGGCCGCCTGCGCCGCCGTGCTGGCAGCTCTGAGCGGCGCCGTCGCCGCCGAGGCCGGCCACGATCGGTGGCTGCGCTGGGGGATCTACGGCGTCATCGTTCTGTGCGGCGTGGCGCGCAGCTTTCTCTTGCCGGCGCGCAATGCCCTGTCGGCCGAGGTGGTGCCGCGCGATCTCCTGGCGCAGGCGGTGGCCTGGCGGGGCGGCAGCTGGCAGGTCGCGGCCGTCACCGGCCCGGCGCTGGGCGGGCTGCTGTACGCCTGGATCGGCGCGCGCGGCGCCTACCTGGTGGCGACGGCGCTGATGCTGGCCGCGTTCGCGGCCGTCTTGCGCATCGAGACCGCCGGCCGCCAGATCTCCAGCCAGACGGCGCCGTTGCTCGCCAGCCTGCGCGAGGGGCTGGCGTTCCTGCTGCAGCGCCGGCTTTTTCTGGGGGCGATGACGCTGGATCTGCTGGCGGTGCTGTTTGGCGGCGCGGTGGCGATCCTGCCGGTGTTCGCCGACGAGATCCTGCGCGTCGGGCCCCAGGGCCTGGGGATGCTGCGGGCGGCGCCGGCGGTCGGTGCGGTGGCGACTTCGATCGTGCTGGCGCTGCGGCCGCCGCCGCGGCGAGCCGGGCCGGCGTTCCTGCGCGCGGTGGCGATCTTCGGCGTGTGCATGATCGTCTTCGCGCTGTCGCGTTCGTTCTGGCTGTCGCTGCTGATCCTGGCGGTCAGCGGCGGCGCCGACATGCTGAGCGTCTTCGTCCGCAGCACGATGATGCAGGTGATGGTGCCGCCGTCGATGCTGGGGCGGATCTCGTCGGTGAATCAGATCTTCGTCGGGTCGTCGAACGAGATCGGCGCCTTCGAATCCGGTGTGGCGGCGCGCTTGCTGGGCACGGTTCCGTCGGTGGTCTTTGGCGGCGCGGTCACCATCGCCGTCGTCCTCCTGATCGGCTGGCGCGTCCCCGAGCTGCGCCGCCTGGAGAAGATCGAGAGCATCTGAAGCCGGCGGCGCTAGCCGATGTTCAGCATCCGC
>DATKEU010000429.1:0-24921 GCA_035544495.1 Polyangia bacterium
ACCAGCCGCCCCGGCAGCGTGAAGCGCATCGTTCCAGTGCCGCTGGCGCGCCCGCGCGATCCGACCTCGGCCGAGTTCGTCGCGCTGCAGGCGCGGCTGACGACGCTGGTGATGGAGGAGCAAGCGCGGCATGTGCGCGAGGAGCTCCGGCGCTAGCCAGCGCTTCTGGCCGTTTCTTCTAGCCGCGCGCTTCCTGCGCCTCGCCCGCGCAGGGCGCGCCCACGAACAGCGGCTGGCGCTTGCCCAGCGTATCCGCGACCGCGATCCCGGCCAGCAGGCCCGCCAGCGTGAACAGCGCCGACAGGCGGCCTTCGCCTATCTGCGCGGCGATGGGCCCCGGGCACGCGCCGGCCAGCGCCCCTCCGACGCCGAACAGTGCGCTGCCAACGACGTGCCGGCGCTGCGGCGACACGGGCGGCCAGGCGAGCGGCGCGCGCGTCAGCCAGGTGCGCGCGCCGGTCCGGGAGAGGATCTGCAGACCCAGCGCCGTCGTGGCAACCCCGGTGGCGAAGAGCAGCCACAGATAGAAACTCTGGAAGCGCAGCGCACCCACGATGGCCCGGTAATCGGTCAAGCGCGCCCACGCCAGCCAGAAGCCGAACGCCACGCCGAAGACAAGCCCCACCCAGCGACGAGACACGATCACGATCCTCCGCCGATCATGCCGACCAGCTGAGCGACGACGATGGCGGTGACGACGAACGTGGCCGTGGCGAGCAGGCTGCCCCACTGCAGCCGCCCCACCCCGCAGATGCCGTGGCCGGAGGTGCACCCGCCCGCCCAGCGCGCACCGAAGCCGATGAGGCCGCCGGCGGCCAGGAGCAGGGGTCCCTTCGTGGCCAGCGCCGCGCCGAAGCGCGCGTCGAATCCCGGGTAAGCCCAGGTCAGCGACAGCCGGCCCGTCACCGCCGCGTAAAGGAGCCCGCCCAGGAGCGTGCCGAGAAAAAACAGCGCACGCCAGCTGGGCCCGCGCCCCGGCCGGCGCACCAGCTCGACGATGCCGCCGGCGGCGCCCGTCGCCCCGAGCGGCAGGTTGTCCGCCCACTGCAGGCCGATCGCGATGCCCCCGACGATCAGCCCCGCCAGCGGCCAGGGGCACCTGTCCATGATAAAAGACATGCCGGCGTCATAGCATATCCGGCGGCGCCGCTCGAAAGCGCGCGGGCGCGCCTCGAGGACGAACGCTCGAAGCCTGCCTGGAGCTATCGGCGTTGTCCCGCTGTCGTGTTGCGCTCGGTGATCGCGCGGTTGCGCAACAGCCGCCATGCGTTGTCTTCGCGGGGAATTTCGCATTCGCCGGTTGACGGCGGCGCGCGCGCGGCCGCACCATCAATCGGTCGGCCCGCGATCGTCTGTGCGGGGCCTGGGGGACGCCACCTTCGATGAAGCGAGCCCGGGAACAGATTCACTGCGGTGCCGCGCTGGTGGCAACGCTGGCTGCGGCGAGCGGGATCGCGGCCTGCACGGCCAACGTCGGCGATCCGGGCGGAAGCGGGGGTGGCACCGCCGGCGGCGGCGCGGGGATGGCGGGCAATCCCCCGGCCGGCTCGCCCGCGGGCGACGGTTGGCCGGTGTTCGGCGCGACGGAGACATTTGGCCTGCGCCGCCTGACCAGCGAGCAGTACGCCGCCACCGTGCAGACGCTGCTGGGCGTGAGCACGGCCGGCATGCCGGCCATCGAGCGCGTGTCGCCGGCCGCCGGTTTCTCGGCGATTGGCGCCTCGACGACCGCCGTCTCCGGCGCGGGCGTGGGCCAGTTCGAGGCGGCGGGAAGATTCCTGGCCCAGGCGGCGTTCGCGGCGCCGGCGACGCGCGCGAACCTGGTGGGCTGCACGCCGGCGGGCGTCGCGGACATGGCCTGTTTCGCCTCGTTCGTGCGCGGCTTCGGCCAGCGCGCGTTCCGCCGGCCGCTGACCAGCGACGAGGTCACGCGCTATACAGCGGCCACCGCGCAGCTCGCGATGTCCACGGGCGACGCCTGGCAGGCGCTGGAGGCGATCACCAGCGCCTTCCTGCAGTCGCCTCACTTCCTGTACCTGACAGAGGTCGGGGAGCCCGATCCCGCGAACCCCGCGCGCTATCGCTACACGAGCGACGAGATGGCGTCGCGCCTCTCGTATTTCCTGACCGGCAACATGCCCGACGACGCGCTGATGGCGGCGGCCGCCTCGGGCTCGCTGCTGACCAGCGCGGGCGTGCAGGCGCAGGTCGCGCGCCTGCTGGACCTGCCGGCCGCGCATGATTCGCTGCGCGGCTTCTTCGCCACCATGCTGTCGCTGGACAACCTGGACACGCTCACGCGGCCGACGCAGCTGTTCCCGCAGTTCACCTCCACGCTGGGCGCCGCCATGAAGCAGGAGACGGCGCTGGTCTTCGATGATCTCGTCTTCGGCCGCGACGGTGACTACCGGCGCCTGTTCGATCAGACGGAGACGTTCGTCAACGCCGAGCTGGCGGCGCTGTACGGCCTGCCAGCGCCCGCCGGCGCTGGGTTCGCCCGCACGACGTTGCCCGCGTCGTCGCACCGGGCGGGGCTGCTGGGTCAGGCCGGCGTGCTGGCGGCGCGCGACCACAGCGACGGGACCTCGCCCACGCGGCGCGGGCTGTTCGTCATGACCCGCCTTCTGTGCCAGGACCTCCCGCTGGCGCCGCCCGCCAACCTGACGATCCCGCCCTTGCCGACGGGGATGCTGACGGCGCGCCAGCGCCTGGAGCCGCACGCGTCGAACGCGGTCTGCGCCGCGTGCCACACGCAGATGGATCCGATCGGCCTGTCGCTGGAGCACTTCGACGCCATGGGCGTCTACCGCGACACGGATCGCGGCATGGCGATCGACGACAGCGGTGCGCTGGACGGCAAGAGCTACCAGGGCGAGATTGGCCTGGGCGCGATCCTGCGTGACCATCCGGCGCTGGGGCCGTGCCTGGTCCAGGCGCTCTATGGCGTCAGCGTCGGCCACCTGGCCACCGCGTTCGACAAACCCACCTTCGGGGCCATGGTCCAGTCCTTCGCCGCGGGCGGCGCCCGCATCCGCGGGTTGCTGGCCGCGGTCGCGACCAGCGACGGCTTCCGCACCCTCCCGGTGCCCGCGCCATGAGAAACCACGTATTGTCCCGCCGAAAACTGCTCCGCGGCGCCGCATACGGCGTCGGCGCGGCGGTGGGATTGCCGGTCCTCGACGTCATGCTGAACAGCAACGGCGACGCGCTGGCGGCGGGCGGGCCGCTGCCCAGGCGCTTCGGCGAATGGTTCTGGGGCAACGGCGTCGTGGCCGACCAGTGGTATCCGGCGCAGGAGGGCGCGACCTGGGCGCTGAGCCCCCTCTTGCAACCGCTGGCGAACGTGAAGAGCTATCTCTCGATCGTCTCGGGCACCGTGGTCTACATCCAGTACGCGGTGACGGGACACATGGGCGCGATGCAGTCGATCTGCTCGGGCGTGCTGGGAACGGCGCAGGGCGGCCTCAACTATGCCTACGCGGGCAAGAGCATGGACGTGGCCGTGGCCGATCAGATCGGCGGCGCCACGCGCTTCAAGTCGCTGCACGTGGGCGTGGCGTCGACGGACACCAGCGACGCGGACTTCGGCGCCAACGCCAAGTCCATCTCGCACAACGGCCCCAACAGCCCCAACCTTCCCGAGTACGACCCCATCGCCTTCTACGATCGCGTGTTCGGTGCGGGGTTCTCCGCCGGTCCGCCGGCGGCGGGCACGCCCGGCGTCGCCGACGTGACGCTGGCCAGGCGCAAGAGCGTCCTCGATCTGGTGGCGGCCGACGCGCGCGCGCTGGAGATGCGCCTGGGCACGCGCGACCGCCAGCGCCTGGACCAGCACCTGCAGGGCGTGCTGGATCTCGAGAAGCAGCTGATGGGCACGGGCATTCCGGCGACGGCCGGCGGCGCCTGCATGGCGCCGGCGCGTCCCGCGAGCTCGTACCCCGCCATCGACACGGAGCAGATCCAGTGGGAGCCGCTCACGGCCGCGCAGACCGAGCTGATGGTGCTCGCGCTGGCCTGCGATCAGACGCGCGTCTTCACGTACCGGTTCTCGCCGTGCAACGACTTCACGGTCTACCCGGGTTTCCCGACGTTCAAGCTGGATCCCACCAGCACGAACACCGGCACCAGCATGCACGCCTTCACGCACCAGGAGGGCGGCGATCAGCCCAGCGTGCAGAAGTGCGTGACGTACGCGATGACCAAGTTCGCCGCTTTCCTCGAGCGCCTGCAGGCGACGCCGGAGGGAGCGGGCAATCTACTGGACAACTGCGCCATCATGGGATTCACCGAATGCACCGAGGGCCGCTCGCACAACGCCCAGAACCAGCCCGGCATCCCGATCATCATCGCGGGCCGCGCCGGCGGCCGCCTGATCTACCCCGGCATCCACTACAAGTCGCCGCTGATGGGCGACGCCGCCAGCGAGACCAGGGGCCGCAACGTCAGCTGCGTCCCCCTGACGCTGATGCAGGCCGTGGGCGCGGGCATCACCACCTGGGGCCAGGGCGCGGGCCTGGCGACGAAGGTGATCAGCCAGCTGCTGGTCTAGGTCAAAGTCGCAGCGCGAAGCGCGAGGTGCCGCGCTGGATCACCAGCGAGGCATGGTGGCCCTGCGACAGTCGCTCCTCGGTCGCTTTGAGGCGCTTCAGGTTCACCGGGCGGCCGTCCAGCAGCACCAGCACATCGCCCTCCTCCAGCACGCCGCTGGCGGGCCCGCGTGGATCGACGGACGTCACCTGCAGCCCGTCGCCGCCCGGCAGGCCCAGCGCGGCGGCGTCGCGCGCGTCGATCTGGCGCAAGGTGACGCCCAGGAACGTGCTGCCGCCCTGGGCGCCCCCGCCCCCCTGCGCGCCCAGCGTCGCCACCGTCTCCAGGCGGCGACCCTGGCGCAGATAGGTGACCTTCACCTTCTCCCCGGGCCGCAGCATGGCCACGACGGCCGTCAGCCGGCGATAGACGTCGATCGACTTGCCGCCCAGCTCGACGATGACGTCGTTGGGGCGCAGGCCGGCCGCCTCCGCCGGCGAGCCACGCCCGACGACGTTGACCAGCGCGCCCGGGACGAAGGCGATGCCCAGCTCGGCGGCGCGGTCAGCGGTGAAGTCCTCGCCGCCCACGCCCAGGTAGCCGCGCGCCACGCGCCCGCTGGCCCGGATCTGATCGGCGATCTGGCGGGCGAGGTTGATGGGGATGGCGAAGCCGACGTTCATCGCCACGCTGGGGTTGATGATCGCCGAGTTGATGCCGATGACCTCGCCGCGAAAATTGAACAGCGGTCCGCCCGAGTTCCCCTGATTGATGGCGGCGTCGGTCTGGATGAAGTCCTCGTAGCGCGGATCGACGTCGCCCAGCTTCTCGCCGATGATGCGGTTCTTGGCGCTGACGATCCCCATGGTGACCGTCTGGCCCAGGCCCAGCGGATTGCCGATGGCCAGCACGTAATCGCCGACGCGCACGCGGTCGGAATCGCCCAGGGTGACGGCCTGCAGATCGTGCGGCGGCTTGTCCAGCTTGACCACGGCGACGTCGGTGGCGGGATCGCTGCCCAGCACCTTGGCGCCGAGCTGGCGGTTGTCGCCCAGCTTGACCAGCACCTCGTCGGCGCCCGCCACGACGTGGTTGTTCGTGAGGACCAGACCGGAGCGATCGACGATGAATCCCGAGCCCAGCGCCTCCTCGCGCTCGCGCGTCGCGCGCGGCGCGGGACCGAGGCCAAACTGCTCGCGCAGAAGGCGGCTCCAGGGATCCTCCATCGCGGGGCGGCGGATGATCTTCGTGCTCTGGATCGTCACCACCGACGCCTTCACCCGGTCGACCAGCGGCGCCACCGTTCCGTATTCGCCCGCGGGCGCGGGCGCGGACGCGGCCGCGCCCGGCGGCGGCGCGGCGCTGGCGGCGCCGGGATCCAGCAGCAACAGCGACAGCGACAGTGACAGCGACGGAAGAAACCGGATCCACCCGCCGGCCGGCGCCAGCGGGCGGTGGCGTTCAGCCACGATAGACGACGATCCCACGCGTGGGATCGTACGGCGTCAGCGCCACGGTGACCTTGTCACCCAGCACGACGCGGATGCGGTGCTTGCGCAGCTTGCCGCCAAGGTGAGCCAGCACCTGGTGGCCATTTTCGAGCTCGATGCGAAAATTGCCAGCGGGCAGGACCTCGATGACCCGGCCTTGAAATTCGATATGCTCTTCTCGACCCATTGGCGGGCAGACCTTACGCGCTCGCCGATGCTCGGTCAATCACCACGACACATGAGCGCCTCCCCCTTCGAACAGCCGGCCGTCGCGGACGTGGTGAGCGATCGGGCCGCGTACGTCTCCGAGCCGCGCTGGCTGATCTCCGGCAACTCAGTGAAGATCCTGAACGGCGGCGCCGAGGTTTTTCCTGCCTGGCTGGCCGCCATCGAATCGGCGAGCGAGCGCATCAGCCTGGAGATGTACATCTTCAGCGACGATTTGATCGGCCGGCGATTCGCCGTGGCCCTGCTGGCGGCGGTCCGGCGCGGCGTGCGCGTGAACCTGATCTACGACTTCGTCGGCTGCCGCGACACGCCCGCGGCGTTCTTTCAGGGGCTGCGCGCCGGCGGCGTGCACACCATCGCGTACCACCGCTATCGCTTCTGGCGGCCGCGCTTCTGGCAGCTCGTGCGCCGCAACCACCGCAAGACGCTGGTCGTCGACGGGCGCATCGCCTTCACGGGCGGCATCAACATCTCCGACGAGTGGATGGCCAAGGCCGACGGCGGCGGCGGCTGGTCGGACGCGGCGATCCAGGTCGAGGGTCCGGCGGTGGCGACGCTGGAAGCGATCTTCCTGCGCACGTGGAACCGGCGGGCCCGCAAGCGCGCGCGCGTCGATGTCACGAAGCTGACCCGGCCGGCGCCGTCCGGGGACACGCGACTGGCGGTGATCTGGAACCGCGAGCTGCGCGACCGCTTCATCATCCGGCGCGCGGCGCTGCACGCGATCAACGCCAGCCGCCAGCGCGTCTACGTCGCGAATCCATACTTCGTTCCCGACCGGGGCATCCTGAGCGCGCTGGTGCGGGCGGCGGCGCGCGGCGTGGCGGTGCGGATCATCGTCCCCGCGCGCAGCGACGCCCGCCTGCTGGACCTCGCCGCCCGCGCCACCTTCGGCCGCCTGCTGGCGGCAGGGGTGCGCATCTGGGAGAGCTTCGCGCTGATTCACACCAAGGCGCTGGCCGTCGACGGCGTGTTCGCGTCGATCGGCAGCTACAACTTCGACCACCGGTCGCTGGCGTACAACCTCGAGGTCGTGGTCAACACGCTGGACGAGCCCTGCAACCGCGACGTCGTGGCGATGCTGGACGGCGAGATCGGCCTCGGCGTCGAGCTGAAACGGGAGGCCTTCGCCAATCGGCCCTGGCTGGCGCGCGTGATTGAGCGGCTGGCGTACAGCTTGCGCCACTGGCTCTGAGGGCGGGCAGCAGGCCCCTCCCCGGCCCTCCCCGCTTCGCGGAGAGGGAGTCGGAAGATCGCGCAGCTAGCGCTTGACCTTGTTCGGTTTGCTCGGTTTGGCGGCGGGCTTGGGCGGCTTGGCGGCCGCGGGCGGCTTGGCGGGTTTCGGGCTCTTGGCGGCGGTCGCCGCCGGTTCGACGGCGGCCGAGCCGGCTTTTTTCCGGGTCCACAGCCCGATCACATTGCCGTCCGGATCGGCGAACAAGGCGACCTCGCCGCCGCCGGCGAACGGGCGACGGGCGACGATGGTGCGGCCACCGGCCTTCTCCACCTCGACCAGCGTGGCGGCGAGATCGTCCACCTCCACGTAGGCCAGCGGGCCCGGCGCCTGGTTGAGGTCGGAACGCACCCAGCCGGTCGACAACCCTCCGTCGGTGCCGTCCAGCTTCATGTACGTCGCGGCGGCGTTCTGCTGCGTCTGCCAGCCCAGCACCTTGGCGTAAAACGCCGATGAACGCGGGAAATCAGAGCTGCGAAACTCGATGTGAACGATCGGCGGCCGTGCCGTCATGAGCGGCTGAACCTAACGCCCCGACGGAAAAATTGCCATCACCGTCAGCACGATCACCTCAGCTGATTCGATGGCAGCGCCGTAAACGTCGCCGGTCAGCCCACCGAGGCGCCGGCGCATCCACAAGCCGAACGCGAGCGCGCCTGCCGTCGCGGCCAGCGTCGGCAGGACCAGCCGCCCGCCCAGCGCGACGAGGATGATCGTCATGACGGCGGCGGCGATGGCGAGCTGGGTCCGCCCCGCCCCGCCCTGGAACGCGCGTCCCATCCCTTCGCGGCGAGCGTACGGGAACAGCACGATGAGCGGCACCGCCGTCCAGCGCCCGATGGCGGGGAAGGCCAGCAGCGCCACGTAGTCGGCGCGTTCGATGGCGTGGGCGGCGGCGAAGACCTTCGCCAGGATCAGCAATACCAGCGCCGCCGCGCCGTGCGCGCCGATGCGACTGTCGCGCATGATCGCCAGCATGCGCGCCCGATCGCCGCGCCCGCCGCCGACGGCGTCGAACACGTCCGCGAAGCCGTCCAGGTGCAGGCCGCCGGTCAGCGCGCCGAGCAGCGCCACCACGAACACCGCCAGCAGCAGCGGCGGCAAACGAGAATGCAGCCCGTATCCCAGCGCGGCCAGCGCCAGCCCCAGCACCAGGCCCACGACGGGAAACGCCGCCACCGATCGCCCGAGATCAGCGTCGCGCACGCTGGCGCCGGCGCCGGCGGTCGGCAGCCGGGTCAGGAAGGCAAACGCCGCCAAGGTGGCCTGGAAGATCGCCTGCAGCCTCGATTGAGAGCTCGACTGGACCATCGCTGGCAAGACCGTCCGCGGGAACCTGCCCGGCGGCTACGTTAGTCCATCGCCCGCGGGCGGGCGAGCCACGCAGGTCACCGGGTCGGGACGCAGGCGCAGGATCTGCCCCAGCAGCGCGGCATAGATCTCGTCGGCCTCCGCGCCCAGGCGCTGGTGCGCGTGGCCGCACAGATCGCGGAAGGCGCGCGCCAGCGGCACGTCCGGCACGATGCCAAGGCCCACCTCGTTGCTGACCAGGACGACGTGACAGCGGCGCGCGGCGACGGCGCGCGCGAGATCGTCGATGCGGCGCAAGGCCGGCTCGGCGGCCGGATCGCGCATCAGTAGATTCGACAGCCACAGCGTCAGGCAGTCGACGAGGACGACGTCGGCGGCCCCCTCGTCCAGCGCGGCGATGGTCTCGGGCAGCGCCAGCGGCTCCTCGACGGTGGTGAAGGCGTTGCCGCGCTCGCGCCGGTGGCGATCGATGCGCTCGCGCATCTCGTCGTCGAACGCCTGCGCGGTGGCGACGAAGACGCGGCGGCGGCCCAGGCTCTCCGCCAGGGCCTGCGCGAACCGGCTCTTGCCGCTGCGGGCGCCCCCGCCCACCAGGACGAAGCGCTTGCTCATGCGCCGCTCACGCTCGCCCCAGCTTGGCCAGGTTCGGCACCACCACCAGGACGGGCACGCGCGTGGCGCGGATCAGCCGCTCGTTCTCGTAGCCGAAGAACAACCGGTGCTGGATGGCGCGGTTCTCGGCGCCCAGCACCACCAGGTCGTAACCGCCGCGCTCCAGCGCCTGCGTGACCGCGCTGGAACGGGGGTCGTACGCCAGGTGAAGCAGGCGCGGCCGAAGGCGCGTCGCGCGGAACACCACGGAGATGCGCTCCAGCTCGGCGGCGCTGGTGATCTGCACCTCGGGCGGGTGCGTTCCCGAGACGTCCGAGTAGGCCGCCGCCTGCGGCCGGCGTTCGGTCAGCAGCGCCAGCGACAGCTCGGCGCCGGTGGCCTCCGCATAGCGCAGGGCCAGCTCGGCGGCGGTGCGCGAGGCAACGCTGCCGTCGACGGGCACCAGGATGTTCTTGAAGGGCGCGGCGACGGCGGGTCCCGCCGGCGGACCAGCGGCCTTGACGATGGCGACGTGGCAGGGAGCGCTGGCCACGACGTCCTCGACGATGCCGCCCCCGATCGCCAGGCCGGGGCCCGACCCCATCACGATCAGATCGTAGCCGCGCGCCGCCTCGGCGCAGATGGCGCCAGCCACGGTGGCGCCTCCGATGTCGCGCGTCTCGGGCGGCAGGCGCGCCGTCGACTGCGCCTTCAGCGCGGCGATCTTCTGCGCGCCGTTGACGGGCGGCGGATCGGCGAACGGGCGCATCAGGCGCCGCCAGAACGACGTCTGCACCTCGGCGTGGACGATGGTCACGGGCGAGGTGCTGCGCTGGCCCAGGCCGAACGCCAGCGACGCCAGCGCCGCGGCGTTGTGGCCGCCCCCGGTGGCCAGCAGCACGCGCAGCGACGCGGGGTTGAACATCCCCGTCGACTCCGACACCAGGATCCGGCGCGCCTCGTCGTCGGTCATGCGCACGCGCGGCATGGTCAGGCGCAGGCCGACGGGCGCCATGAACGAGGTCACGATCGCCACCATGACGATGATCGAGAACATCTGCGGGCTGAGGATCTCCAGCGACAGGCCGATGGTGGCCACGACGATCTCCATGGCGCCGCGCGCGTTCATGGCCATGGCGATCGACGCCGCCTCCCAGAAGCGCAGGCCGCCCCACAGCGCGCCCAGCGAGCAGCCGACCAGCTTGCCCAGGCACGCCACCCCGATGACGACGACCAGCATGCCCGGGCTGCCCAGCGCCCACAGGTTCACCTTGAGGCCGACGATGCCGAAGAAGACCGGCGCCAGGATGCCGAAGACGAACGACTCCAGCCGGGCCACCGTCTCCTTGCGCACGCGCGGCACGGGGTGAAGGACCACCCCGGCCACGAAGGCGCCGAACACGGCGTGCACGCCGATCCGCTCGGTCAGCGCCGCGCACAGCAGCGTCACCACGATCATCAGGACCAGATCGGAGTCGACGGTACGGAAGCGATCCGCCGTCACGCGAACGGCGACGCGCAACAGCGGGTGCAGGATCAACGCCGCGAAGGCGATGAACGCCACCAGCATGACCACCGTCAATCCCAGCTCGCGAATGTGCACGACGCCCTTGGCAGCGGCCCCGGCGATCAGCGACAGGATCAGCCAGCCGACGGTGTCGTCGACGACGCCCGCCGACAGCACGACCAGACCGATGTTTCGCTTGGTGAGGTCGAGATCGATCAGGATCTTGGCGATCACCGGCATGGCCGAGATCGACATCGCCGTGGCGAGGAAGAGGCTGAACAGCATCCGGTGCTCCGGGTGCACCAGGAACTCGCCCGGCATCACCCAGCCCAGGCCGAAGCCCAGCGCGAACGGCAGCACCATGCCGGTGGCCGACGCGATCAGCGCCGCCCGCCCCAGGTTGCGCAGCAGGCGCACGTCGGTCTCGAGGCCGGTGAGGAACAGCAACAGCGTCATCCCGAAGTTGCCGAACACGTCGAGCAAGTGAAACTGGGCGGCGTCGCGCGGGAAGACCACCGCGAAGGCCGCGGGCGCGTAGTGCCCGAACACCGTCGGACCCAGCGTGATGCCGGCCGCCAGCTCGCCGACCACGGCCGGAAATCCCAGCCGCTTGGCCGTCTCGGCGCCGAGCCGCGCCACCGCGATGAGGAGAGCCAGCTGGACCAGGAGCAAGAACAGGGCGTGCCCGCCCAGCGGTTTCAAGATCTCCACCATTGATGGGGCGCTCACCCTAGCACGCGCGTCCCGCGATACGAGGCCCGACGCCCGGCGGCCGGCGGCGCTTTACACCTTCGGTCGATCCCTGACATCCTGCCCGCACCTCGACGCTCCCCATGCCCCGCGACCTCCCCATCGGCAACGGCCAGCTGCTGATCAACTTCGACGACGACTATCGGATCCGCGATCTCTTTTATCCACACGTCGGCAAGGAGAACCACGTGGGCGGCCACGTCTGCCGCTTCGGCGTCTTCGCCGACGGTCAGTTCTCCTGGGTGGAGAAGAACCACGGCTGGACGATCGAGCTGCTCTACGAGACGGACACGCTGGTCACGCAGGTGACCTGCCGGCACGACGGGCTGGGCATCGCCCTGGTCTGTTCGGACTGCGTCGACTTTCACGCCTCGCTGTTCGTCCGCCGCGTGGAGGTGCAAAACCTGCGCGACAGCGCCCGCGAGATCCGGATCTTCTTCCACCAGGATTTTCGCATCGCCGAGAGCGACGTCGGCGACACCGCGGCCTACGATCCCGAGTCGCAGTCGGTGATCCACTACAAGAGCAACCGCTACCTGCTTTGCAATCTCTCGCTCAACGGCACGCCGGGCGTCCGCTACTGGGCCGTCGGCCAGAAAGGCCAGCCCGGCAAGGAAGGCACCTGGCGCGACGCCGAGGACGACGGCAACCTGTCCGGCAGCGCCATCGCTCAGGGCGCCGTCGACTCCGTGATCGCCACCCGCGCCTCGCTCGCCGGCCGGCAGAAGGCGGAGATCTATTACTGGATCGCCGTCGGCCCGCGCTGGAAGGGCGACTGGGAGTGCGTCGCCGAGCTGAACCAGAAGGTGTGCGAGCGCGGCCCCGGCGCCTTTCTGGAGCGCACGCGCAACTACTGGAAGCTGTGGGTCGGCAAGGAGCCGCTGGACTTCTTCGACCTGCCGCCGGAGGTCGTCGATCTCTACCGCCGGTCGCTGCTGGTCCTGCGCACGCAGATCGACCGGAACGGGGCGGTCATCGCCGCCAACGACACCGACATCACGGCGTTCGCGCGCGACACCTATTCGTACCTGTGGCCGCGCGACGGCGCGCTGGTGTCGCACGCGCTGGATCTGGCCGGGCACCAGGAACCGCCGCGGCGGTTCTTCGAGTTCTGCGCCGACGCCCTCACGCCGGAGGGTTATCTCCTGCACAAGTACCTGCCCGACGGCACGCTCGGCTCGTCCTGGCACCCGTGGGTCGCGACCGGCCCCGACGGCGTCGCGCGCCCGCAGCTCCCCATCCAGGAGGACGAGACCGCGCTGGTGATCTGGGCGCTGTGGCGGCACTTTCAGCGCTTCCGCGACGTCGAGGACATCCAGAGCCTGTACGGGCGGCTGGTGAAGAAGGCGGCGGCGTTCATGGTCCGCTACCGCGATCCGCGCACCAAGCTGCCACTGCCCAGCTACGACCTGTGGGAGGAGCGCCGCGGGGTGATGACCTTCACCTGCGCGTCGGTGATCGGCGGCCTGCACGCGGCGGCCGAGTTCGCCTACATTTTTGGGGAAACCGCGCTTGCTTCGCAGTATGAACAGGCCGCGCAGGAGATTCGCCAAGGCATGGACCAGTATCTATGGCGCCCCGAGCTGGGCCGATTCGCCCGCATGGTCCAGTTCGCCCCCGACGGCAACGTGACCGTCGACGTCACGCTGGACGCCTCGCTGTACGGGGCGTTCGCGTTCGGCGCCTATCCGCCGGACGATCCGCGCGTCGAGGCGACGATGAAGGCGGTGCGCGATCGCCTGTGGTGCAAGACCGACGTGGGCGGCGTGGCCCGCTACGAGAACGACTACTACCATCAGGTGTCGCGCGACACCGCGCGCGTCCCGGGCAACCCCTGGTTCATCTGCACGCTGTGGCTGGCGCAGTACGAGATCGCGCGCGCTCGGACCGCCGCCGATCTGGCGCGGGCCCTCGAGTTCCTGACCTGGGTGGAGAAGCACAGCCTGCCGTCGGGCGTGCTGGCCGAGCAGGTCAATCCCTACAGCGGCCAGGCGCTCTCGGTGGCGCCGCTGACCTGGTCGCACGCCACGGTGGTCAGCGTGGTGCAGGAGTATCTCGATCGGGCGGAGGCGTTGAACCTGAACGTTCCGGGGACGTCGCGCCGCTTCCGCAAGCTGCGCAGCTATGAGCGCCCGGAAGAAGTGATCGCCGTCGAGGCTGCGACGCAGGCGCCGCCCGCGCCCGCGCCCGCGCCCGCGCCGGCCCAACCCACCAGCAAAGGATCGTGACGCCGTGACCGCAGAAGCACCGCTGCCAAATCCCTTGCGCGAGGGCCTGGAGCAAGAGCGCATCCCGGAGCCCACCACCATGGTGATCTTCGGCGCCTCGGGCGATCTGACCAAGCGCAAGCTCTTGCCCGCGCTGTACAGCCTGACGCGCGAGCGCCTGCTGCCCGCGCGCTTCGCCGTCGTCGGTTACGCGCGCAAGCCGATGACCGACGAAGCGTTCCGCGACGAGATGCGCAAGGCCTGCGACGAGTTCGCCCGCCGCCGCCCGGTCGATCCCGAGCTGTGGGCCGCCTTCGCGCGCAACATCTTCTACCAGGAGGGCAGCTACGACGACGCGGCGTCGTTCGGCGCGTTGAAGAAGCGCCTCGAGGAGATCGAGCGCGCGCAGGGCCTGCCCGGCAACCGCGTCTACTATCTGTCGACGCCGCCGTCGTCGTTCGCCACCGTGGTGAAGAATCTGGGCGTGTCGGGGCTGGTCGAGCGGGAGGCGCCCGAGGCCAAGCCGTCGCGCTTCGCGCGCGTGATCATCGAGAAGCCCTTCGGCGTCGATCTCGGCACCGCGCGGCGCCTCAACGCCGACATCCACGAGACGCTGTCCGAGAAGCAGATCTACCGCATCGACCACTACCTCGGAAAAGAGACGGTCCAGAACCTCCTGGTCTTCCGGTTCGCCAACGGCATCTTCGAGCCGGTCTGGAACAACCGCTACGTCGACCACGTGCAGATCACCGGGGCGGAGACGGTGGGCGTCGAGGGGCGCGGCGGGTACTTCGAACAGGCCGGGATCCTGCGCGACATGGTGCAGAACCATCTTTTCCAGGTGGTCAGCCTGGCGGCCATGGAGCCGCCGGTGGAGCTGGCGCCCGACGCCGTTCGCGACGAGAAGCTGAAGGTCTTGAAGGCGCTGCGGCCCATCCCGCCCGCCGAGATGGACGCCCACGTGGTGCGCGCGCAGTACGCCGCGGGCTCGGTCGCCGGGCGCAAGGTGCCGGGGTACCGGGAGGAGCCGGCGGTCAGCCCCACCTCGCAGATCGAGACCTACGTGGCGATGAAGTTCTTCATCGACTCGTGGCGCTGGGCCGGCGTGCCGTTCTATCTGCGCTCGGCCAAGCGCATGCCCAAGCGGGTCACCGAGATCGCCATCCACTTCAAGGAGGCGCCCAATTTGCTTTTCGGCGGGCGGCGGCGCAACGCCATTCGCCCGAACATCCTGGCCATCCGCATCCAGCCCGACGAGGGGATCTCGCTGAACTTCGGGTCCAAGCTGCCCGGACCGGCGATGGAGGTGGCGCCCGTGACCATGGAGTTCCGTTACGGCGCGTCCTTCGGCGTCGAGCCGCCCGAGGCGTATGAACGCTTGATCCTGGACTGCATGCTGGGCGACGAGACGCTGTTCACGCGCGCCGACGAGGTGGAGGCGAGCTGGACCTGGATCTCGCGCATCCACCAGCACTGGGCCGAGCAGTCGTCGGCGCCGGGCGCGCCGCCGCTGCCAGGGTACCCGGCGGGGACGTGGGGACCGGAGGCGGCCGAGCAGTTGATCGCCGCCGACGGGCGGCGCTGGAGGCGGCCGTGACGGCGTCGAACACCGAACGATTTTCGCGCGGGGAGAGCATCAACGTCGAGGTGGGGCGCATCGAGCGCGAGCTGGCGGCGCTGTGGCAGGAGGCGAGCCGCGCCGAGCCGGCCGCCAGCGACCCGGAGGCGCACGCCCTGCGCGAGCACTCGGCCCTGGCGCGCGCCGCGCTGTGGAACATCGTCATCCCGGCCCACGGCGCCGAGTCGCTGCGCTGGACGCGGGAGCTCGTCGACGAGATGGCGCCGTCGGTGCCGGCGCGGGTCATTGTCCTCTGCCGTGACGCCGACGACGAGAACCCGGAGGGCGACGGCGGCGGCGACACACCGCGGGCCACCATCGGCAGCAACGTCGTCTCGCGCCCCAGCGGCGCGCGCACGGTGTTCGCCGAGGAGATCATCCTCACCGGGCGGCGCGCCGCCGAGGACCACTTCGGCGCGCTGGTGCGGGCGCTGCAGATCCCCGGGCTGCCGACAGCCGTCTTCTGGATCGACAGCACGCTCGGCGAGACGCTGCTGTCAGGCGAGCTGCTGCCGGTGTCGGAGCGGCTGATCCTGGACACCGGGCGCTGCCGCAGCGGCGCCGATCTGCGCTCGCTGGAGCGCATCCTCGACCACTGCGGCACGGAGGTGAGCGACCTCGGCTGGGCACGCCTGGACAGCTTCCGGCTGCTGTTCGCGGGCCTGTTCGATCCGCCCGTGGGCGGTGGGCCGCTGCAGGCGGCGGCGCGCGTGACGATCCGCCACCGGCCGCACAGCCTGGCCAGCGCGCTGCTGCTGGCGGCGTGGCTGGCGGGCCAGCTCGGCTGGCAAGCGCTGGACGCGACGACGCGCCCGCAGGGCCAGCGGCTGCTGCGCTTCCGGCGCGCCGAGGCCGGCGACGCCGCGCCGCCCGTCACCGTCGAGCTTTCGCCCTCGGAGGGGGAATGCGGGACCAGCGGCATCGTCGCCATCGAGCTTCTGTCGGCGGCGGGCCAGCGCTACGCGGTCACGCGCACCGCGGACAACCACGCGCGCCTGGAGATCCCGATCGCGCCGCCGCGCTCGGTGAAGCTGGACTCGCGCACCACGTCCGAGCTGTGCGTGGCCGCGCTGGGCCCGCGCGGGCGCGATCCGCTGTTGCGCCGCTGCCTGACTCAGGCGGCGCGCCTGGGCGAGCTGCTTGAAACAGCGGGGGCGGCGTGAGCACGCCCGGGCCGGGCGCGCCGCGGATCGTCGTCTGCGGCGACGCCACGGAGCTGACCCGCCGGGCGGCCGCGCTGTTTCGCGACGCCGCCCGGGCAGCAGGCGCCGCCGGGCGGCGCTTCTGCGTGTCGCTGGCCGGCGGCTCGACGCCGCGCGGGCTCTACCGCGCGCTGGCCACTCCCGAGACGCCCGCCGAAGCCGTCGACTGGGAGAACGCCGAGCTGTTCTTCGGCGACGAGCGCACGGTGCCGCCCGATCACGCGGACTCGAACTTCCGGATGGTGCGCGAAGCGCTCCTCGAGCCCGCCGTCAACCCACCCACGCACGTCAATCGCATGGAGGGTGAATCAGCGGATCTGGACGCCGCCGCTCGCAGGTACGAGCGCACCCTTCGCCTGCGCGCGCCGGGCGATCCGGATCCCATCCTCGAGCTCGCGCTGCTCGGCATGGGCCCGGACGGGCACACCGCCTCGCTGTTTCCCGGCACCACCGCCCTCGACGAGCGCGAGCGCCTGTGCGTCGCCGTCGAGGTCCCGCGGTTGAAGACGCGCCGCCTGACGCTGACCTATCCGGTCTTCTTGCGCGCTCGCGCCGTGGTTTTCTTGATCGCCGGCGCCGACAAGGCCGAGACCCTGCGCGCCGTCGTCGAGGGTCCCGACCGCCCGCGCGAGCTGCCGAGTCAGGTGATCGTGCGCGGCGGCGGCTCCGTCACCATCCTGTGCGATCGAGCGGCGGCCGGCGCCCTCGGCGCGACGACGAGAGGGACACCATGATCGTACTCGCGGGCGACATCGGCGGCACCAACACGCGCCTGGCTCTCATCGCCACGACGCACGGCGAGGGGGAGCGCAAGGCGGTCTTCACCGTCGTGGTCGAGCACACCTACCCGTCGACGGCGCACCCGTCGCTGGACGCCATCGCCGAGCTGTTCCTGGGCAGCTACGGGAAGGGCAAGAGCGTCGACCGGGCCTGCTTCGGTGTCGCCGGTCCGGTGGAAAACAACATCTGCCGCGCGACCAACCTGCCGTGGGTGATCGACGGGGGTGCGATCTCGCGGAAGCTGGGGATCCCGCGCGTCACGCTGGTCAACGATTTCCACGCCGCCGCGCTGGGCGTGACCGCGGTGGCGGCCGATTCGCTGGTCCCGATCGGCGGCGGCCCACCGGCCGAGCGCGGGCCGATCGCCGTCCTGGGCGCCGGCACCGGGCTCGGCGAGGCGTTCCTGATCTGGTCGGCGGCCGACGATCGCTACCAGGTCGTGTCGTCGGAGGGAGGCCACGCCGACTTCGCGCCGCGCACGTCCCTGGAGATGGCGCTGCTGCAATACCTGACCGCCAAGCACGGGCGCGTCTCCTGCGAGCGCGTGCTGTCGGGCCACGGGCTGGTCGACATCTTCGGCTTCCTGTCGGAGGAGCCGGCCTGCCAATCGCTGATCCGCCCCGCGACGACGGCGGCGCTGGCGGACGGCGGGACCGGGCACGATCCCGCCGCCGTGATCTCGCAGCGCGCGCTGGCCGGCGAAGATCCGATCTGCGAGCTGGCGCTGGCGATGTTCTGCCAGGTCCTGGGCGCCGTGGCGGGCAACCTGGGCCTCACCATCCTGGCCAGCGGCGGCGTCTTCGTCGCCGGCGGCATCGCCCCGCGCATCCTGAAATTCCTGCAGCAGGGCGGCTTCCGAGAGGCCTTCGAACGCAAGGGTCGCCTGTCGCCGCTGGTGGCGCGCATCCCGATCTTCATCGTGACCCACCCGCAACTCGGCCTTCTCGGCGCCGCCAGGGTCGCGGCCGGGATCTAGCGCGCGGGGATCGCTTCCGCCGCGGTCAGTCCCGCGCGATCGCGACTGGCCCTGGACAGAACGAACCGCTAGAACCGCTCGCGGAAGATCTCGCGCACGCGGGCCATCCGTCGGTCCAGCTCGTCCAGCAGCGCGGCGGGCTCGCGCTCGAACGTGCGGGCCAGCGCGGTGGTGTCGGCCGGCGTCAGCACGTCGCCCGGGCGTTCGCGTAAAAGACGCAGGCGCATCGCCAGCCGCCAGAGCAGCGCGTGGTCCTCCGCCAGCGCCGCTGGCCACCCCAGCGCGACGAGGCGACCGAGCGCCGCCGCCGTGTTGGTGGTGCGCAGGGCCGGATCGGCGCCGCGGCTCTGCAGCTGGCCCAGCGCCACCAGGAACTCGACGTCCATGATGCCGCCCGGATCAAAGCGCAGGTGGCGCGACCCCTGCTGCACGCGCCCGCGCTCCTTCTCGACGCGCTCGCGCACGGCGCGCAGGTCCGCGCGAAACTTGGTCTCGTCGAACGGCCGCTCGTGGGCGATGGCCGCCACCGCACTCGCGACCCGCGCCGCCTCGGCCGGCGCCTCGTTGCTGTAGACGACCCGCGCCCGCAACAGCGCCATGCGCTCCCAGCCGGCCGCCTCGCGCTCGTGATAGCGGGCAAATGCCGCGTACGACGTCACCAGCATCCCCTGCTCGCCCGACGGGCGCAGGCGCGTGTCGACGTGGTACAGGCGGCCATCCTCGGTCAGCGCCTCCAGCGCGCCGATCACGCGCTGGCCGGCGCGCGCGTACCACTCGCGGTGGTCGACGCCGCTCGTGCTCTCGCCTTCGCTGCCGTAAAGAAAGATGAGGTCCAGATCCGATCCGTAGCGCATCTCCCGCGCGCCCATGCTGCCCAGGCCCAGCACCGTCAGCGCCGCCCGCGGCTGGCCGTGTCGCGCGGCCAGCGCCGGCAGGACGGTCGCCACCACCTCCGCCAGGCACGCCTCCGCCAGCGCGGTCAGCTGCTCGGAGACCTCGCCCGGCTCCAGGTTGCCCGCCACGTCGTGCAGGCCGATTCGCAACAGCTCCTCGACCTGCCAGCGCCGCAGCGCCCGCAGGCGCGCCTCCTGCGCGGCGTCCGGATCCGCCGCCGGCTCGGCTTCCGCCGCTGCCGCCAGCCGCGCGCCCAGCTCGCGCGCCAGCGCCGGGCCCGTGCGCACGCGCGCGCCCAGGTTGTCGACCAGCGCCTGCCACAGCTCGGGCCGCGCGAACAGCAGCGTCGACAGCCGCTCGCTGGTGCCGAACAGCGTGGCCAGCATGCGCAACAGCTGCGGGTGATCGCGCAACAACGCCATCAGCCCCGTCGACCCACGCACGGTCAGATCGCGAAAGTGCGCCAGCGCGCGCGACGGATCGGGCGAGGCTGTCGCCTCCGCCAGGAACGCGGGCGGGATGCGGCCGCGCACCAGCTCCAGGCTGGCCGCCGATCCCTCCACGTCGGAGAACCCCAGCGCGCCCAGCCGCGCCTCCAGCTCGTCGCGCGCCAGCATCGGATCCAGCAGCCGGCGCACGCTGTCGCCCGGCTCGGGCGGCGGATCGTTGAAGGTCGCAGCGATGGCCTGCACCGCCGCGCGATGGCCCGACACCGCGCCGTCGAACGCCGCCAGGCTGGTGTAGCCCAGCCGCTCGGCCAGCCAGGCGCGGCGATCATCGTCGCCCGGCAGGCGGTGCGTCTGGGCGCCGTCCTCGATCTGCACCCGGTGCTCCAGGCGCCGCCAGAACGCGTAGGCCGCCGCCAGCGCCTTGGCCTCGCGGTCGGAGATGAAGCCTGCGACCAGCAGCCGCCGCAGCCCGGTCAGCGTCGTGCGATCGCGCAGGTCGCGGCGCTTGCCCGCGTGCAGGAGCTGCAGCGTCTGCACCACCAGCTCGACGTCACGGATGCCGCCCGAGCCCAGCTTGACGTCGAAGCCGCCGTCCGCCCCCAGCGCCGCGGCGTCGCCCTGCGCGCGGAACATCCCGCGCAGCGCGCGGATCTCGTCGACCATGGCGACCTCGATGTGGCGCGGGTAGATGAACCCGTCCAGGGCGTCCAGCAGCTCGCGCCCGAAGTCGAGATCGCCGGCGCACGGCCGCGCGCGCAGCAGCGCCTGCCGCTCCCACGTGCGGCCGAACGTCTCGTAGTACCGCTCGGCCGCCGGCAGCGAGTTGCACAGCGGCCCGTTCTGCCCCTCCGGGCGCAGCCGCAGATCGACGCGGAAGATCGTCCCGTCGGCCGTGCGGTCCTCGATCGCGCTGGTGATCCGGCGCCCGAGCTCGCTGAAGTACTGGTGCAAGCTGACGTGCCCCGCCGCGCCCGCGTCCGACGAATAGAAGTAACAGACGTCGACGTCCGACGAGAAGTTCAGCTCCTCGCCGCCGAGCTTGCCCATGGCGATGACGACGAACGCCGCCGGGCCCTCCTCGGCCACCGGCGGACCGTACTCGCGGCGCAGCTCGCCGTCGCAGAAGCGCCACGCCGCCTGCAGGCAGGCCTCGGCGAAGTCGGACAGCTCGCGGGCTACCTCCAGCGTCGTGCCCCAGCCCAGCTCCCGCGCCCCCATGCGCAGCACCTCGCGCCGCCGCACGACGCGCAGCCGCCGCTTGAAATCCGCGAAGTCGGTCGCCCCCGCCGTCTCGCCGTCGACGGCGCCGCGGATCAGCGCCGCCGGCTTGGGCTGCCACAGCCAGTCGCCCTCCGCCAGGCGCGACAGCGCCTCGCCGGGCGCCGGCTCGGCGCACAGAAGATCGGTGAGGAACTCGCCGCTCTCGACGATCGCCTGCACCAGGCGGCGCGCCGTCTCCTCCGTCGGCAAGGCGCCGGCGCGTTCGACGAAGCGGTCGAGACGCGCCTGCACCTCGGGGCGCATCAGAGATCGGCTTGGGCGATCGAGAACTTGTTGTTCTGGCTGTCCAGCACCTTGAAGCTGGCGCGCGATTCGGCCGGCAGCATTCCCTGCAGGTGCCCCTGCTGGCCGCGCTCGTAGAGGAAGAACTGCCGCGTCCCGCGGTGGCGGCCGATCCAGTCCTTCAGGCGATCGTCGGCCCCCTCCTGATCGAAGACCGTGCGGTCCTCCATGGGGCCCTCGTAGATCTCGTTCTTCGTGTAGAAGGTCTCGCCTCGCCAGTACATCTGGTACGCGACCAGCCGTTCTTCCGGCGAGCGCCGGGTCTTGTAATAGACAGCGATCGGCACCTTCTGCGACCAGTACGGCGCCACCTCCCGCATGTACCCATCCAGCAGGAAGAAGGTGAACGCCACCGCCGACACGCACAGCCCCAGCGCCGCCCAGCGCCGGACGCGCGCGACGATCAACCCCACCGTCGTCACCCCGAACAGCGTCGAGAAGACAAGCAGCGGCGTCGAGAAATCCAGCTTGTCCGGCCACGGCCGCCCGCGCGGGCTGTGGATGTAGTCGTACGAGAACAGCCAGAGGAACCGCTGGGAGGCGTTCTTGGTCTCGACCAGATCGACCGTCACCAGGATCAGCAGCGGCAATCCCACGGCGATGGCCGCCGCCGCCGTCCGCCGCGCCCCGCGTTTGAGCAGGTCGTCCAGAAAGCAGCCGATGACGATGGCCAGCCCCGGGATCGCCGGCAGCACGTAATGGTGGAACTTGGTCATCGACATCGACACCACCGTGTACGCCGACACGAACCAGATGGCGCCGAGCCAGATGATCCCTTGCTTGCGCACCTCCTCGGGCGAGGCCGGCGTGGCCGCGGCGCCTGTGCCGCCTGCGCCGCCGCCTCCGATGGTGCCGCCCACGCGCATCACCGACCAGGTCAGCGCCGCCGGGGCCAGCGCCAGCCAGGGCAAAAGCGCGTAGCCGAGCTCGCGCAGGAAGTAGTCGAACGATCCGCGATCGCCGTGCCGGCCCAGCACCATGCGCCGCCAGTGGTTGTCGCCGAACAGCTCGTTCCAGAACGGCAGGCCGTGACGGATCAGCATGGCGTGGTGCCAGGGCACCGCCACCACCGCCAGCGCGATGATCGACACCACCACGCCGTAGATCAGCTGCGCGCGCCGCAACCGCCGCCAGTTCCAGGTGAACCCCAGGTACGCCAGGAAGATGATGAGCGGCAGCCCCAGCCCCGCCAGCCCCTTCGCCAGCACCGCCAGGCCGCACAGGATCGCCGCGATGTAGAGATAGAAGGGCGCCTTGTAACGTGTGCGCGCCGCCAGGAACACGAAGGCCACGAAGCCCAGGTAATAGGGAATCATCGCCACCGCGCCGTACATCTTCAGCGTGCGATAGCCCCACGGGATCTCGACCTTCAGCTGGTACGAGTCGATGATCAGCTGGGGAATGCAGCACAGCGCGAACAGCGCCAGCGTCCCATAGAACAGGCCGTGGTGCGGCCAGCTGCGCCAGCCCCGCCCCTTGCGCGGCAGCAGCCGATCCTCGTCGTCGAACAGCGCCAGCGCGCCCAGGGCCAGGGCCATCGCCATCGGCCCCACGAAGGCCATGTCGGTCATCGCCTGCCGCGCGACCAGGCTGTACATCGGCGCCGTCGCGACGACGATCGCCGCCAGCACGCCGGCGCGCCTGCTGACGAAGCGCGCGGTCACCAGATAGACCGCGTAGATCCCCAGCACGCCCATCAGGCAGAACGGCGTGCGCACCGCCCACTCCGCACGGTTCGTCAGCGCCATCTCGCCGGGATCGCCGCCGCGCAGACCGACGCCGGCGATGTGCATCCCGATGCTCATCAGCCAGAACGACAGCACCGGCTTCGACCAGAAGACCTCCAGATCGCGCGGCGACCCCGGCCACCACAGGCTGATGAAGTCGCCCCGGTAGGTCATCTGGCGCGCGACCTCGGAATAGTGCGTCTCCCACGGATCCCACAGGCCGTAAGTCCCGGCCAGCGGCATGTACAGCAGCAGGCCGAACAGGATGACGAACAGCGCCATCTGCCGTTCGCTGAAGCGGTCGAGGAAACTGGGCGTCGGCGGCGAAGTGCTCACGTGCCCCGATCTTTTGCAACGGCGCGGCCGGCAGGTCCATCACTTTCCGCGCGCACCGCCGATCTGGGCTAACCTCCGCCCGATGGCCGAGGCGCAGAAGCCGGCACCACCCGCAGAGAAGAACTACATCACGCCGGCCGGCTACAAGAAGCTGACCGAGGAGTTCGATTTCCTGCGCGCCCGCAAGCGCCCGGAGGTGGTCAGCGCGCTGGCCGACGCCGCCGCCGAGGGCGACCGCTCCGAGAACGCCGAGTACATCTACCGCAAGCGCCAGCTGCGCGAGATCGACCGCCGCCTGCGCTTTCTGTCCAAGCGCCTGGACCACATCGTCATCGTCAACCCGCGCGAGCAGAGGCGCCGCGACCGCGTCTTCTTCGGCGCCACCGTCACCGTGGCCGACGACGGCGGAGCGTCCAGCATCTACCGCATCGTCGGCGTCGACGAGATCGACGGGACGGCGGGCGACATTTCGTGGAAGTCGCCCATCGGCCGCGCGCTGCTGGGCAAGGCGCTGGACGACACCGTCACGGTGAAATGGCACGCCGGCCTGCGCGAGCTGACCATCGTCGAGATCGACTACCTCTGACGGCGGCGTCGCGCCAAGGCGGCGGCCGCCAGGGCCAGCGCCAGCGCGCTCGCCGCCATCGGCGCGCCCGCGCCACCGCCCAGCCGGCAACCGCAACCACCGCCGCCCGCCACGCCCGCGCCATTCACCGGATTCATCGGCGCCAGAGCGATGGGCGCCTTCGGCGAGCCGTCGGGCATCAGCGCGGTCGGCGGCAGCGCCAGCGCGGCCGCCACCGCCTGGTTGTGCATCATGACGCCGCCGGCGATCAGCTTCGTGTTGTCCGCCACCGGCGTCCCATCGCCTCCTTCGGCGCGCTGGTACGCCGCCAGCAGCGACGGGCCGTCGATCACCTCGCCGACCTTCGACGGGTAAGAGCAATAGTGCTCCTGCCAGATTGACTGACCGCCGGGCAGGTCGTACCGAACGGGGGCTTCGCAATACGTGTACGCCTGATCGCCGCACTGGATGCGCGCGGTCGCGCGATGCACGTTGGACAGCGGCGGCAGATCGCTGTTGAAGATGAAGATTGGATCGCTCGTCATCTCGATGGGCGATATGAACGTGGCCAGCCGGGTCAGGTAGGGATGCGCATCGAACAGCGTTTGCCCATCGCGCAGCGGCGCCACGATGGCTCTGTCGATCTCGTCGGTCAGCTTCGCTGGATCGAACGGCGCGAAGGCCGACCGGTACTGGGACCAGTAGAGCGCGTTGTTCGCATAGAACGTCCCTTCCGGGATGCCCATGTCCTTGAGGATCTGCGGCTCCGGAATGTACGTCCGCAGCAGGCTGAGCAGCTGCGAGCTTCCGTTCAGACCTTGGAAGATCAGCGCTTGCAAGTATGACGGCGGAGCGGCCAGGGCGCGCAGCACCGTCAGGTCGACGCGCGGATCGGGCCACAGCGCGCGATCCAGGATGCGCGCCGTGCCCGCATATTCGGCGATGAAGGCGTTGCCGCCCGCCTCG
>DATKEU010000430.1:0-11305 GCA_035544495.1 Polyangia bacterium
AACCCGCCGGCGCGTGCGGCGGCTCGATGCCGAGGCGGCGGAGGGCGGCGTTCACCTCCTTGAGGTCGGTCCAGGCCTCCTTCTTCTTGCTGGGGTCGCGCAGGAGGTACGCCGGGTGGAACGTCGGCATCAGCGGGATCCCCTCGTACGTGCGGAAGTGGCCGCGCAGGCGGCTGATGGGCGTGTCGTCGCGCAGCAGGCACTGAGCGGCGAACTTGCCCAGGGCGACGATCATGCGCGGGCGAATGGCGCCCAGCTGCCGCTTCAAGAACGGCTCGCACTGGGCGACCTCGTCGGGCTCCGGGTTGCGGTTGCCGGGCGGGCGGCACTTGATGACGTTGCAGATGTACACGTCCTCGCGCCGGTAACCCATCGCCTCGATCATCTTCGTCAGCAGCTGGCCCGCCTTGCCGACGAACGGCTCGCCCTGGACGTCCTCGTCGGCGCCCGGCGCCTCGCCGACGAACACCAGCTGGGCGTTCGGGTTGCCGACGCCGAAGACCAGGTTCTTGCGCCCGCTGGCCAGGCGGCAGCGCTGGCAGTCGCCGAGCTCCTCGCGGATCACCGCCAGGCCGCGCGCCCCCACGACGGCGGCCGCGGCAGCGCTCGATTCCGCGCTGTCCGCCGCCGCGGCGACGGCCGCGGGCGCGGGTGCGGGTGCCGGCGCTGGCGACGCCGTCGCCGTCTCGTTGCCCGCGGTCTTGCTGTTGCCCTTGCCCTTGCCCGCCGTCTGCCGCCGCGGCAGGCCCAGCACGCCCATGCGCGCATCGCGCGCCAGCCGCGTCCGAAAGCGCGCCGCCAGCGTCGCCGCCTGCGCGCGCGGATCCTCGGTCGTCTCTGCGTCGTCGCTCATCGTCCGCTCCTTGCCCGCGGCGCCGGCGTCATGTCCGCGCGCACCTCGGGCGTCCGCTGCGCCCCGCCGGCCGGGAGCTCGCCCGTCACCAGCGCGTCCACCGCCAGCGCGTAATAAAACGTCGTCAGGGTGTCGGGACTCCGAAACGTGCGATCGCGTCCCAGCGCCCCGTCGCGGTCCTCGTCTCGCCGCTCGAGCTCGTCCATGATCGTCGAGTAGGCCACCATGAAGACCGGGTCGGTCGACACGACGTAGGCCCGCCCCAGCGCCCAGGCCGCGCAGGCGTTCCAGGTGTTCTCGTCCAGGCGCCGCGGCACGAACGCTGGCGGCGCCAGCGGGGCCACGCGCTCGCGCAGCCAGGCGCCCACGAAGGGTGTGTTCCCCTCGCTGGCGATCACGGCCAGGATGCGAGTCGCCGTCGTCGACGCGAAGTCGAACAGCCCGTCCGCCGGCGAGGACGGCTCCTCCGCCCACGGCGCCGGCGCCTTCATCCCGAACGCGCGCTCGACGAAGCGGCGGCCGCTGGCCACGAGGCCCCGGTCCTCGACGGCGCGCCCGTACTGCAACAGCGCCCAGGCGAGGAAACCCGGATCGCGAAAGTCGCGCCCGCCCACCTGCTCGAGATCGGCCAGACAGGTCGAGAGCAGGCGCGCGGCCCCGTCGATCAACCCCTGGCGGCGCCCGTCGACGGGCCCGACGGCGCGCTCCGCGACGTGGGCGACCAGCGCCAGCGCGCAATCGTACGCCGCCTCGTCGCTGGCGGCGCTGCCGATGGCGTCGGGGATGAACCGCTTCCAGGCGGTCTCGACGAACGACCAGGCGGCGGCGCGCTGGCCGGCGAAGCGCGGGTCGGCAGACAGCAGCTGGTGCCGCGCCCAGACCCAGATCGCGGCCAGCGTGCCGTGCAGATCGGCGTCTTCCTCACCCTGCCACGGCGCCACGTTGCCGCGCGTGGGCGCCTTGCTGCTCTGCCGTCCGGCCAGGCTGTCCCCGGCCGCGCCGAGGTGCCGGATCGCCTGCGACGCGTATGTCTTCAGGCGCGGATCAGGCATGAACGTCGAACGCGCCGGGCGGCGTTTCTTCCGCGGCCGGAAGCAAGGGCAACAGCAGCGACCAGAGCCGGTCGGCGACCAGGGTCTTGGGCGCGCGTTCGATCGTTTCCCGCCGTCCGTCCGCGAACAGCACGGTGACGGCGTTGTCGTCGGCGCCGAAGCCGATGCCGGGCGCGCTGACGTCGTTGGCGACCACGACGTCGCACTGCTTTTCGCGCAGCTTGGCCTGGGCGCGCGCCAGCATCGCGTCCCCGCCCGTGGTCTCGGCGGCAAAGCCCACCAGCAGCGGGCGGCCGCGCCCCGACCGCGCCTGGGCGATCCCGGCCAGCAGATCGGGGTTAGCGGTCAGCGCCAGCGACGGATTCCCGGCCGCGCTCCCCGGCGAACCATCCACCGCCTGCCCTGGCGGCGACCGCCGCGACAGCTTGCCGGGGGCGCGCGCCGCCGGGCGGAAATCCGCCACCGCCGCCGCCATCACCACCGCGTCGGCGCCGGCCGCCGCCGAGCGCAGCGCCTGCCCCATCTCGTCCGCCGATTCGACGTCCACGCGCACGCCCACGCGCGCCGGCGTCGCCAGCGCCACCGGCCCGGCGATCAGCGTCACCGCCGCCCCGCGCGCCGCCGCCGCCGCCGCCAGCGCGAACCCCATCTTCCCCGATGACCGATTGCCGAGAAAGCGCACGTCGTCGATGGCCTCGAACGTCGGCCCGGCCGTCACCACCACGCGCCAGCCGGCGAGATCGCCGGGGGATCGCGCGGGGTCCGTCGGGCCCTCCGTCGGTCCTTTACCTGACAGCAGACGCGCCACCTCGGCGACAATGACGTCCGGATCGATCATGCGCCCGGTCCCGACCCACCCGCACGCCAGCGGCCCGCGGTCCGGTCCCACCGTCGTCACGGGCGCCGGCCCCGAACGCCTGAGCAACCGGGCCAGGTTCTCCTGCGTGGCGGGATGTTCCCACATGTTGACGTTCATCGCCGGCGCCAGCAGCAGCGGGGCGCGCGTGGCCAGCGCCACCGTCGTCAGCAGATCATTGGCCATCCCGGCCGCCAGGCGCGCGATGACGTCGGCGGTGGCGGGCGCGATGAGAAGCAGCTCGGCCTCGTCGGCGATGCGGATGTGGCCGATCTCCGATTCGTCGCCGAGGTCGAACAGCGCCCGCCCGACCTTGCGCCCGGACACCGTCTGCAAGGTCAGCGGCGTGACGAACTGGGCGGCGGCGTCGGTCATGACCACTTGGACGGCGGCCCCCGCCTTGACCAGCAGCCGGCAGATCTCCGGCGCCTTGTAGGCGGCGATTCCGCCCGTCACCCCCAGCACCACCCGCCGTCCGGCCAGGGCCTGGGCCCCGTTCTCACTCATGCGTCACCGTGAACACGCGGCGAAACCTTACCTCAAAACCCCTCGCGATTCGCCCACCTCCAGGGTCCCATCTTCACGCGATCGGGGTATAAACGCTTCCGTGGCGGATCCCGACGCCTTTCCCAGACGCTTCGGTTCCTACGTTCTGCTCAAGCCCCTGGCGCGCGGCGGAATGGGCGATCTGTACCTGGCCATCGGCGGCGCGCGCGGCATGGAGCGGCTGTGCGTGATCAAGAAGGTGCTGCCGCACCTGGTGGCGCCCGACAACGTGAAGCGCTTCCGCGACGAGGCGATGGTGGTGGTGCGGCTGTCGCACGGGAACCTGGTGACGGTCTTCGACGCCGGCCGCCGCGACGACGAGATCTACCTGGCGATGGACTACATCGACGGCAAGGATCTGCTGGCGGTCTGGAACCGCTGCGCGGAGAAGCGCGTCCCCTTCCCGGTCGACGTGCTGGTCTACATCGTCAAGGAGCTGGCGCGCGGCCTTGGTTACGCGCATGCGTTCGGCGGGCTGAACCTGGTTCACCGCGACGTCTCGCCGGCGAACGTCCTGCTGTCCTACACCGGCGAGGTCAAGCTGACCGACTTCGGCCTGGCGACGTCGACGCTGAAGCTGCAGCACACCGCGCCCGGGATCATCTTCGGCAAGCTGAGCTATCTCGCGCCCGAGCAAGCGCGCAGCGAGCCCCTGGACGGGCGCACGGACATCTACGCGGCCGGGATCCTGCTGTGGGAGCTTCTGACCGGGCAGCAGCTGTTTCCGGTGAAGGCGCCGCCCGGCAACGGCTCGCCCGAGCGGCGCGACGCCACCGCCGACGCGCTGGCGCGCCTGCGCAACCCGAACGTCGTGCCGCCGTCGAGCATCACCTCGCGCGTGCCGCCCGAGCTGGATCGCATCGTCATGCGCGCGCTGGCGGCCGAGCGAGCCTTCCGCTACCAGAACGGCGAGGAGCTGCGCGCCGATCTGGCTGCCTTCCTGGCCAAGACCGCGCCCGAGACCGACGCCGATCGGCTGGCCAAGTTCATGCGGCCGCTGTTCGCCGACGAGATCGTCAGCGAGGAGGCAGAGCGACACGAGCTGGTTCAGCACGCGAACAACCTGCTGTCGACGGTGGTGCGCGGGCCGGCGGGTCCGAGCCCCGCGGCGCCTGCGCCCACCGGCAGCCCCGCGCCCAGCGGCGCCGTCGGCAGCGCGGCCGCCGCCCTCGGATCGAACCCCGGCGGCGACGACCCGCGCATCGGCGCCACCATCGGCGGCCGCTACCTGATCCGGCGCTTGTGCGGCGAAGGGGCGATGGGGCGGGTGTACGAGGGGCACCACGTCGACATCGGACGGCGCGTGGCGATCAAGATCCTGCACTCGAGCTTCCGCCACAGCGACGAGCTGGTCGAGCGCTTCCGGCGCGAGGCGCGGGCGGCGTCGCGCATCGGCCACCCCAACATCGTCGACGTCACCGACTCTGGCACCACCGCCGACGGCGCCTTCTACTTCGTGATGGAGTACCTGGACGGCATCAGCCTGGAATCGCTGATGGGGCGCGAGCGCACGATGGCCGCGCCGCGCGCCATCGCCATCGCCGCCCAGATCTGCCGCGCCCTGCAGGCCGCTCACGCCGCCGACATCGTCCACCGCGATCTCAAGCCGGCCAACGTCATGCTGGTCAATCACCGCGAGGAGGAAGACTTCGTCAAGGTGCTGGACTTCGGCATCTCGAAGCACATGGACATGCAGGCGGCCGGCCCGCGACGCGCCGGCATCACCCGCCCCGACGTCGCCGTCGGCACGCCGATCTACATGTCGCCCGAGCAGGCGGCCGGGATCAGCGCCGACGCGCGCGCCGACATCTATGCCGTCGGAGGACTTCTCTACGAGATGCTGTCGGGCGTCCCGCCCTGCGACGGTGACGACGTCATCGCCGTGCTGAGCCGCAAGGCCACGGAGGACCCGGTGCCGCTGCGCCAGCGCCGCCCCGAGGTGCCGCCGCGCCTGGAGGTCGTGGTGATGCGCGCGCTGGCGCGGAATCCCGGCGAGCGCCAGCCGTCGATGGCGGTGTTGAAGGACGAGCTGGTGAGCTGCCTGACCGCGATGCACGCCGCCGTGCCGACCCCGGAGCCGGTGTTGCGATCGCAGGCGGGCTCGACCGCGCGCACGCGTGTGCTGCAGCCGCGCCCCTGGATGATGGTGGCGGCGGCGCTGGCGCTGGGGGCGGTGCTGGGGTTCTGGAGCCTGCTGCCCGACGGACATTCCGCGCACCGCGCGCGCCCGGTGGCCGGCGCCAGCAAGGCCTCGCCCGAGCTGCCGGCAACGCCCGCGCCCGCGACCACCGCGGCGAACGCATCGCCGCCCGCGCCCGCGCCGGGCCCGCTGCCCGTGCCGGCGGCCGCGCCAGCACCGGAGCCCACGAGCATCGCCGTGGAGTGGCCGGCGACAGCGAGCCCGGGGTTCGCCCAGCCCCCCGCGCCGCCGTCCCCCACTCCAGCGCCCTCACCGCCGCCGTCGGTGGCGCCGCAGGCGCGGGTCGCGCCCGCCAGCCGCGCGCGCCCTGGATTGCCGATGGGCCTCGGGTCGAACCGGCCGGCTTCGCCGTCGGCCATCGCGGCGGCGCGCGCGCTGCCGACCGGGAACGAGATCCTGGGGCGCGCCCAGGTGGCCTTCAACCGGGGTGACTATCCGGAGGCGATCCGCCGCGGCAAGGAGGCGATCGGCGCCGGCGCCGCCGCCGCCGGACACCTCCTGCTGGGCGACGCCTACTATCACCTCGAGCGCTACACCGAAGCGATGCGCGAGTACCAGACGACGCTGAACCTGGACCCGGGCAACGCCCAGGCCCGCCGCGGCCGCGACCTCGCCCGGTCGGCGGCCTCCGGCACCGCTAGCGCCGAGACGCCGTGACGAGCCGCCGGCCTCGGCTCTTGCAAGGCCGGCCCTCTCCCCGGCCCTCTCCCACGCTTCGCGTGGGCGAGGGTGACGTTATCTCGCTGCCCCTCTGACCTTCGCCCGCGCCACATTTCATCGGCGTGAGAGTGGCTTCTTCTCGCTGCCCCTCTGACCTTCGCCCGCGCCACATTTCGGCGGCGTGAGAGTGGCTTCTGACCCTCGCCCGCGAAGCGGGAGAGGGTGGCACCGAAGGTGCCGGGAGAGGGCAGGCCTTGCGGAGGGAAGTGCGCGAGCGCCCTCTAGAAGCGGCCGGTGAAGGCCAGCACGCTGGCGACGGCGGCGGCGAAACCGACGCCGGTCAGGATGAGGCCGCCGGTCTTCGTCTTGTGCGGCGTGCAGCTGGCGGCGGACATGCAGACGCCGCCGTTGTCGATGGCGACCAGCGAGATGCCGGCGCCGATCGCAGCCACGCCGCCGACGCCGGTGATCCAGGCCAGCGCTCCGGGGCCGGTCCGCGGCGCGCGCGACGGTGTCTCCGGCGCGCCGGGAGTGTCGACCAGCACCGGCGGCTCGTTCGGGCTCTGCGCCGCGGCCTGCGTGATAAGCGGCGCCACCGCCGACGTCGTCCCGGCGGCCGGCCTGGGTCCCGCGGCTGCCGTCGCCGTCGGCGTCGGCATCGCCGTCGGCGTCGACGTGGACGTCGCGGCCGACCCGGACCCGCCGCCCGCGGTCACGCGGCGCCGGAACACCTGCGACTTCAGCGCCGAGGCGCTGACGCTGGCGGTTTCGTAGGCTTCGTTCTCCGTGCAGATCTCGCAGCGATCCTCGCGGGTGTCGATCACGATCGCCGTCGACGCGTCGATCATCTCCAGCCGAATGATGTAGCTGCGCCCGGTCATCTCCATCGACCCGCGCATGAGGTAGGGGGCGCCCGTCGCCTTGCCGATCTCGGTCAGGCAGGTGGCGGTGTCGCAGGCGACCATCCCGCGCTCGGCCATCGCGCGCCCGGTGGCGGTGCTGTCGGCGACGTCCGCGCCGGACGCGATCAACCCCCCGACGACGGCGGCGTTGATCTTGATCCGCACTTCGGCCGTGACGTCACCCATCGACAGGCCGATGACGGCGATGCGCGGCTTGGCGGCGCGCGCCGGCGACGGCGCGGCGGCGATCAAGGTGGCAGCCAGCACGCCCACCGTCAAAAGACGCCTCCCGCTCGGCAACATGATGGCGCAGATGGTCCGGTCGCCGCACGGCCTTGTCAAGGCGGACGGCACCACGCCAGAGCGCTCAGCCTCGCGAGGTTCCCGGACCTCCCGCGTCGCGCTCCGCCCGTCAGCGCACCGGCCAGAGCAGCGTCTCGAGCAGCATCGCCGGCCGCGCGATGATCTCGCGCAGCGAATGCCGGGTGCTGGGGCCGGGGTCGCTGACCAGGCCGACGGCGTCGATTCCGGCCTTGCGCGCCAGCATCAGCGCGCGCGGCAGGTGATAGCCCTGCGTGCAGATCACCGCGCCCGACACGCCGAACACGTGCACCGCCCGCTCCATGCTGGCGCGGGTGCGCACGCCGAATGGATCCTGCGTCACCGCGCCGGCCGGCACACCCCGGCCGATCAGCCAGCGCGCCATCACCGCCGGCTCGCCGTCGGGGCCCGCGTCGGCGCCCGAGGCGATGATCGTCTGCACCTTGTGCGCGGCGAACAGCTCCGCCGCCGCCTGCAGGCGCTCCGCCAGCTCCTGCGAGGGCATGCCGTGCAGAACGTGCGTCCCGAGAACGATCGCCGCCGGACGCGGCGGAACGTCGGCCGCGCGCCGGTACGTGATTGGGGCGCCCGCCCACAGCACCGCGACGTTGGCGATGAGGAGAAGCGCGATCCCGGCGACGATCGCGTTGCGCACGAAGCGCCGCAGGCTATCCCACAGAGCCAGAGCCACCGTCGCCCTTGTAGATCTTAGCCGCGCCGACGTGGCCGTATCGGTGCCAGCGGATGTGCTGGCGCGATAAATGAAACAGGATCTCGTCCCGGGCGACGCCGCGCGCCTGGGCCCCCTCGACCCAGTCCAGCACCACCTCGCGCGCGTCGGGCGGGTGGAACAGGAACGTGCGCCCGAAGATCGTCCGCTCCCCTTCCCAGATGACGCGCGCCTCGAACAGATCGCCGGCGTGAAAGCCGACGGTGCCGCGCCGCTCGCCGACCGTGAAGTGCGCGCCGCCGAGGACGTCTTCGACGCTGAGCACGCCGTCGGCGGCGCCGTGCAGCTCGTAGAGACTGCGGTGGCTGGTGGCCAGCAGCGCGACCTGCTGCCGCTCGTCGGGCGACAGCGAGGCGTCCTCGTCCAGGGCGCGCACCGCGGGCGGCGGCCCGCCGTCGAACGAGCGCTCGATGACGTACCACTCGAGGAAGGACGCCATCCGCCCCTCGAACAGCTCGGCGTCGTCGTCGAACACCTTGCCGGCGCGGTCGAAGTACTCGGCCCGGGCGCGCATCGCCTCCAGCTTGTGCTTGCCGTCGCTGTAACGCTCGGCCAGCCGATCGAGCACGCGGTAGATCGTCATCGCGTCACCGGCGCAGGGCGAGTTGCGATCGGCGCCCCGCTCACTTGCGCCGGCGCTCGGCCATCAGCGCCGTGAAGCGATCGAACAGGTACGTGGCGTCGTTGGGCCCGGGCGACGCCTCCGGATGATACTGGACGCTGAACACCGGCAGCGTCCCGTGGTGCATGCCCTCGACGGTCTTGTCGTTGAGGCTGACGTGCGACAGCACAGCCTTGCCCTGCAGCGATTCGACGTCGACGGCGAAGCCGTGGTTCTGCGAGGTGATCTCCACCTTCTGCGTCGACAGCTCCATCACCGGGTGGTTGGCGCCGTGGTGGCCGAACTTCAGCTTGTACGTCTTGCCGCCCAGGGCCAGGCCCAGGATCTGGTGCCCGAGGCAGATGCCGAACACCGGCAGCTCGCTCTTGCACAGCGCGCGCGCCGATTCGACGGCGTAGTCGACGGCGGCCGGATCGCCGGGGCCGTTCGACAGGAAGATCCCGTCCGGCTTCAGCGCCAGGACGTCCTTGGCGCTGGTCGCCGCCGGCACGACCGTGACCTTGCAGCCCTGCGAGCGCAGCCGGCGCAAGATGCCGCGCTTGATCCCGAAGTCGTAGGCGACCACGTGGTGGCGCACGGGCGGCACGACGGCGAACGGGCCGCCCGGGTTGGTCCCCTGCCAGATCGGCTCGTCCCAGGTGTATGGCTTCGGCGTGGTCACGTCGCGCACCAGGTCGCGCCCCTCCAGCGACGGGTGGCGGCGCGCCTTCTCGACGGCGGCGGCGGGATTGTCCACGGCGCGCGTGATGACCGCTCGCTGGGCGCCCGTCATGCGGATGCGGCGGGTGACGGCGCGCGTGTCGATGCCGCTGATACCGGCCACGCCGTGCTGGCGCAGGAGCGCGTCCAGCCCGCCCGACGCGCGCCAGTTCGACACCACGGGCGACAGCTCGCGCACCACGAAGCCGGCGCACCAGGGGCGCGGCGATTCGAAGTCGACCGGGTTGACGCCGACGTTGCCGATCTCGGGCGCGGTCATGGTGACGATCTGCCCGCGGTACGACGGGTCGGTCAGCACCTCTTGATAGCCGGTGATGGCGGTGTTGAAGACGATCTCGCCCGCGCCATCGGCGGCGGCGCCGAAGCCCATGCCCCGGTAGACCGTCCCGTCCTCCATCGCCAGCAGCGCCGGCTCTGGCCCGGCGCCGGACCCGTTTTTCTCAGCCACGAAATCTCTCCTCGCTGAAAGCTATCTTACCCGCCACCAGGGTCAACGCCGCGCGCCCGCGCATGGCTCGCCCGACGAAGGGGCTGTTCGCCGAGCGCGACACGAAGGCCTCGCGCCGGCAGACCCAGGACGCCTCCGGATCGATCACCGTGACGTCGGCCGGCGCGCCCTCGGCCAGCGAGCCGCCGCGCAGCCCGAACAGCGCCGCCGGGCCGGTCGACAGCCGCGCCGCGAGGGTCGCCGGCGTCAGCGTCTTGTCGCGCACCAGCTCCAGCAGCAGCGGCACCGCCGTCTCGAGGCCGGTCATCCCGAACGCCGCCTGCTCGAACTCGACGTCCTTCTCGACCACCGAGTGAGGGGCGTGATCGGTGGCGACGGCGTCGATGGTCCCGTCGCGCAGCGCCTCGCGCAGGGCCGCCACGTCGGCCGTCGTGCGCAGCGGCGGGTTGCACTTCGCCAACGTGTCATAGTGCGCGCAGGCCTCGTCGGTCAGGGTGAGGTGGTGCGGCGTCACCTCGCAGCTGACGGGCAGGCCGCGCCGCTTGGCCTCGCGGATCAGGCGCACCGACTCGGCGCTGCTGACGTGGGCGACGTGATAGCGGGCGCCGGTCAGCGCGCACAGCTCGATGTCGCGCGCCACCATCGACGACTCCGCCGCCGCCGGCTGGGCGCGGATCCCGGCGCGCGTGGCGACGGCGCCTTCGTTCATGGCGCCGCCCGCCGACAGCGTCAGATCCTCGCAGTGTTGAACCAGCGGCAGGCGAAACGTCCGCGCGTACTCCAGCGCCCGGCGCATGAGCTCGGCGTTCATCACCGGGTGGCCGTCGTCGGAGACGGCGACGCAGCCAGCGTCGCGCAGCTCGCCCATCTCGGCCAGCGACTCGCCCTTGAGGCCTTTCGTGATGGCGCCGATCGGGTAGACGCGCACCACGCCCACCTCGGCGGCGCGTCGGACCACCAGCTCGGTGACGGCGCGCGTGTCGTTGGGCGGCACGGTGTTCGGCATGGCGCAGATCGCCGTGAACCCGCCAGCCGCGGCGGCGCGCGTGCCGGTGGCGATGTCTTCCTTGTACTCCTGCCCCGGCTCGCGCAGGTGGGTGTGCAGATCGATGAGGCCCGGCAGCACCCAGCAGCCCGCCACGTCGACGACGCGCACGCCACCCCCGACGCCGCCCGCGATGCCCGCCCCCACGCGCGCCACGACGCCGTCCCTCACCAGCACGTCCGCCGTCGCGTCGAAATTTCGCGCGGGGTCAATGACCCGGCCGCCTCGCAGACAGAGATCCATTGCGCCGGGACCTTTGCATAGAAGGTTGGGGCTGCCCCGTCAATCTCTATTCGTCGGCGTCAGCGGCGGCGCGACTGCTCGGGCCGTGCGTTCGGAGCTGGTCATTG
>DATKEU010000431.1:0-12225 GCA_035544495.1 Polyangia bacterium
CCGTCGGCGGTGGTGAAGCGCGCCCCCTCGCCCTCGACGATCTCCAGCGGCGTGGCCGCCTTCTGCGCCGACCAGGTGTAGAAGACGCGGGCGGCCTGCTGGTCGCGCAGGCTCACGGCTTGGCGTCTCGGCACGCCTTGACGAAGACGTCGGCGGCCACGGCCGCCTGCTCGGCGGTGAAGGTCAGCGGCGGCGAGAAGCGGATGGTCTTCTTCCCGCACTCCAGCACCAGCAGGCCCCGTTCGAAGCAGAGGTTCGCCACCGCGTCCATCAGCGCCGGCGTGCGCATCTCGACGCCAATCATCAGGCCGACGCCGCGCACCTCCTCGACGCTGGGCTCGCCCGCCAGCCCGCGCGCCAGCAGGTCCTTCAGGATCGTCCCCACGCGTCCGGCGTTCTCGACCAGCCCGCCCTCGAGGAGCTCGATGGTCGCCAGGCCCGCGGCGATCGCCACCGGGTTGCCGGCGATGGTCGACCCGTGGCTGCCCGCCGGCCAGGTCATGACCTCGCGCCGGGCCATCATCGCGCCCAGCGGCATCCCCGACGCGATCCCCTTGGCCAGCGTGATGATGTCCGGCTCGACGCCCTCCAGCTCGGCGGCGAACATGCGGCCGGTGCGCCCCATGCCGGTCTGCACCTCGTCGAACACCAGCAGGATGCCGTGCGCGTCGCAGATGGTGCGCAGCCGCTGCAGGAAGCCCGGCGGCGGGACGATGTACCCGCCCTCGCCCAGGATCGGCTCGACGAAGATCGCCGCCACGTCCTCGGGCGCGACCACGTGCGCGAACAGGTCGCGCTCGATGCTGCCCGCGTCGCCGTACGTGGCGTGGTGCGCGCCCGGCAGCATGGGGCCAAAGCCCTTGCGGTACTTCGCCTTGCTGGCGGTCAGCGACAGCGCGCCCAGCGTCCGCCCGTGAAAGGCGCCGCGAAAAGCGATCAGCTGCCCGCGCCCGGTGTGGTTGCGCGCCAGCTTGATCGCCGCCTCGACCGCCTCCGTTCCCGAATTCGTCAGGAAGCTCTGCCAGACGTGCGGCTTTGGCCCCAGGCGCCCGGCCAGATCCGACAGCTTCTCGCAGAGCGCGCCGTAGCCGGGATAGTGAAAGTCCGTTCCGCAGATGTGGATCAGCACCTCGGCCTGCGCGGCGATGGCGGCGCTGACCGCCGGATGACAGTGCCCCGTCGACGAGGCGGCGATCCCCGCCTGACAGTCGAGGTACACGTTGCCGTCGACGTCCTCGACCATGCTGCCGCTGGCCCGCCGGACCATCAGCGGATAGCAGTGGATCAGCGACGGCGACAGGAAGGGTTTTTCGCGCGCGATCATCTCGACGGCGCGCGGGCCGGGGGGCTTGGTGACGATGGTGATCGGCTGCGCCGCCAGCGCCTGCAGGCCGAGGCGCGCGGCAGCCCCCTGGGCCAGGCTCGCGGCGGTCATTCGCACACCGTGCGGCTCTGCTCGCGCAGATAGCAGAGCAGCGTGTAATGCCCGCCGATGTTCTTGCCTGTCGAGCCGCTCGCTTTCCAGCCGCCGAAGGGCTGCACGCCCGGCCAGGCGCCCGTCGTCGCGCCGGCGGCGCGGTTGACGTAGACGACGCCGGCCTGGATGCGATCGAGGAAGGCGTCGATCTCGTCGGACTTGCGGCTGAAGAACCCGGCCGTCAGTCCGAAGGGCGTGTCGTTGGCCAGCGCCAGCGCCTCGTCGAGGCTGGTCACGGCGCGCACGCTGACGATCGGCAGGAACAGCTCCTCGCGCATCAGCGGGTGATCTTGCTGCAGGCCGGCCAGGATCGTCGGCCGCACGAAATATCCGTGAGCGAAGGCGCCGTCGGTCAGGCGCTTGCCGCCAGCGCGCACCGCCTCGCCCGCCAGATCGACGAAGCGCTGGTAGTCCTCGTAGCCCGCCTTGGTCGCCACCGGGCCGACGAAGGTCCCCTTGCCGAGAGGGTCCCCGATCTTCGCCTCGGCCGCCGCCCGTTCCAGGCGCCGCAGGAATTCGTCGGCCACCGCCTGGTGCACGTACACGCGCGAGCAGGCCGAGCACTTGTGCCCGTTCATGCCGAACGCCGAGCGATAGACGCCCGACACCGCGCGTTCGAGATCGGCGCTCTCCATCACGATGGCCGGGTTCTTTCCGCCCATCTCGACGACGCAGGGCTTGGGAAATTCGCGGGCGAAGCGCTGGTAGATCTGCTTGAACCCGACGTCGTACGACCCGGTGAAGGTGACGCCGTCGACGCCCGGGTGCATCGCCAGCCCGTCGCCCACCACGCGGCCGCTTCCGGTCAGGCAGCTGATGGTTCCCGCGGGCAGCCCGGCCTCCTCGAAGATCTCGACGAGCTTGATGCCCGACAGCGGCGTCTCCGACGACGGCTTCATGACGACGGTGTTGCCGGTCAGCAGCGCCGCCGCGACCGGCGCCGCCATCAGCGCATACGGAAAATTCCAGGGGGCGATCACCGCCCACACACCGAACGGGCGCAGCACGCTGGTGTTGTGATCGGTGGGCGACAGCCTCCCCATCTCGCGCACGAAGCCGGCGTTGGCCGCCATCTGCTGGTTGTAGTACTCGATGAGATCGGCGGTCTCCTCGATCTCGCCCAGCGCCTCGACGCGGTTCTTGCCCATCTCGAGGATCATCCACGTGGAAAGCTCGTAACGGCGCTGGCGGATGATGTCGGCGGCGCGGGCGAGGAGCCGCGCCCGTTCGGCGTAGGGCGTGCGGCTCCAGCCGGGAAAGGCGGCGCGCGCGGCGGCGACGGCGTCGTTGACGTCGGCGACCGTGCCGCTGGCCACGCGCGCGACTACGACGCGCGTGTCGGCCGGGTTCAGGCTGTCGGTGGTCTGCGCGGTGATGCGGGCCTGCCCGCCGACGTGCAGCGGATGGCTGCGGCCAAGCTCGGCGGTCACCTTGGTGATGGCGGCCTCGAAGGCCGCGCTCACCTCCGGATCATCGGCGCTGAGGCTGACGTACGTGATCTTGGTGGGCGCGCCCATGGTCTTTTTAGAGTAAACGAATTGACGCGTCCGTGCACCTTCGCGCGCGCATCGCGCGCGCCCGCCGTCGCTGGCCGTGGCGCTGAAATCTCCGGCAAATGTTTACTTTGCGGCCGTTGACACACCAGTGGCGACTCTTTAGTCTCCCGGGCCTGCTCAGCGCAGCAGGGGGGCCGAAATGACCAAGGCGGAGCTGATCGAGCGGGTCCACGCCCAGAAGCACCTGCCGCGGGCCCTGACCAAGAAAATGGTCGGCCAGATCGTCGATGCCGTCTTCACCGAGGTGGGCGACTACTTCATCCGCACGCGCGTGACTCGCCGCGCGGCGACCAAGCTGACCTACCCGGGATTCGGCACTTTCTCGAAGCGCATCCGCAACGAGCGCACGGTGAAAAACCCGCGCACCGGCGCGCCCATCATCATCCCCGCCCAGTCGACCATCACCTTCTCGCCCGGGACCGAGCTGCGCTCGCTGCTGAACCGCAACGGCAAGTCGAACGGCAAGTAGGCGCCGCGTCGGGCTGCCCGTCGGGCGTCGGGCGGCTGCCCGTCGGGATCGGTTAGACTTGATCGACGATGCTCGATCCGCGGATGGAGTTGGTCGACCTGCATATACACGTCGGAGCCGCGGTGGCGCCCCACATTCTGTGGTCGATCGCCCACGATCAGGGATTCAAGCTGCCGGTGCAGACGTACTGGGAGTTCCGCGACCTGGTGACGGCCAGGCCGGAGAAAGTGGCCTCGCTGGGCGATTACCTGGCGATCCTGCACCAGTGGACGGAGAAGATTCAGTCGTCGCCCGCCGCCATCGAACGCTCGGTGTACGAGGTGATCGGCAAGGAGTTCCGGTCCAGCACGGTGACGATGATCGAGCTGCGATTCAATCCGATGAAGCGCAACCTGGGCGGCGAGCGGGACCTGGACCACATCATCCACGCGGCGCTGCGCGGGATGGATCGCGCGGGCCTGGAGTACGGCGTGAAGGCGGGCCTCATCTTCTGCCTGGCGCGCGAGTTCTCGCTGGAGCTGAACGAGATCCTCGTGAAGAAGGCGGTCAAGTACCGGGCGCGCGGCGTGGTCGGGATCGATCTGGCGGGGCCGGAGGTGCACACGCTGGAGCTGGGCGATGACGTCGAGGGCTATCGCGATCTGTTCGCGCGGGCGCGGCGCGCGGGCCTGGGGACGACGGTGCACACCGGCGAGACGCCGTACACGGCGGTGCCCGGCGTGCTGGCGGTGATCGACAAGCTGTCGCCGTCGCGCATCGGGCACGGCGTGGCGGCCGCATCCAGCGACGAGGCGGTGCGCAAGCTGGCCGAGACCGGCACGGTGCTGGAGATCTGCCCCAGCTCGAACCTGCGCACGCACGCGGTGGCCAACCTGGTCGAGCTCGGCAACGCCCTGCGCACGTTCGAGGCGGCCGGTGTGCGGTACACCATCAACACCGACGGGCCGTACCTGCTGAACACGCACCTGCGCCAGGAGTACGAGCTCCTGATGGGCGCGGGGATCCTGAACGACGCCTTGGTCGACAAGACCATCGCCGTGGCCCGGCGCGCGTCTTTTCTCTCCTCGCACTGAGGGCCGGGCCGGATGAAGCGCGTGCGGATCGCGCTCGGCGCGGCTGTTTTCGCCGTGGTCGTCGCCGTCGTCGTCGTCGCCGCGGGCGGCAGCGCGCGGGCCGGTGATCCGTTCGCCTGGATGCCGCCGGGCGCGCCGGCGCTCACCCGCGGGCGGCAGGTGGCGGACAGATTCGATCTGCTGTCGACCTGGGAGATCAGCATCGAGATCGACGACGTGTTCTCGGTCGCCAGCCGGCGCGCGATCGCCGATTGGCAGCGGCGGCTGGCGGCGCTGCCGGGCGTGCGCAGCGTGCTGGGACCGGTCGGGCTCCTCGGTTTCGCCGTCGACAGCGCCGGCAACGTCATGACCCGCCCGCTCGCGGGCGCCGGTTCTCGCGCGTCCGATCCCGGGGCGGAGAGCGACGCGATCCGCGAGCAGCTCGAGCGCCGGTCCGACGCCGCTGGATGGTTCATCTCGGGCGACGGGGGCACGGTTCGCTTCCTCGTCGACACACTGGATCCGGCCGGCCTGCGCGACGTCGAGTTCCGCGCAGGCTCTTCGTCGCGCCCGTCGCCGCCAGCGCCCGCGTCGATCGCGCCCCTGTTTCCCGACCCGCGCGACGACGCCGTCACCTGGGCCCCTTTGCTCTCGGTCGTCCTGTGGATCGCCTTCGTCTGGATCGCGGGCGCGCCGGTCTGGCGCGGCGCGGGCGCGCTGACGACCGCGCGGGCGCTGGCGGTGGCGCTGGCCGGCGCGGTGGGCGCCGTCTCTCCTTACGTCCTGGCCCCGCTGCGGCCCCTGCGCGCGCTGGGAGCGCGTGCCGCCGTGGTCGGCTTCGCAGCCACCGCGCTGCTGCTTCTCTTCGATCGCCGCGCCCACCGGCGGGCCGCCGGGGCTGGTTCAACCGCCGGCCCGATGGCGCCGCGCGCGCCGGTGGCGGCCGTCGCGCTGGCGCTGCTGGTCGCGGGCGCCGGGCTGGCCGCCGTCGCCGGGGCGCGCCACGGCCGCCTGCGCCTTTACACCCAGCAGTGGCGGGCGGCGCCGTTGCTGTTCGTCAGCGTGCGCGGCGAAATCGATCAGCCGGTCGTCCTGCGCGAGATCCGCCGCCTCACGGAGTTTCTGCGCGGCTTGCCCGGCGTCGCCACCGCCTGGTCGGTGGCCGACCTGTTCGACGCCGTCGATCGACCGGGTGACGACGTCAGCCGCATCCCCGACAGCGCCGACGACGCGCGCCGCGTGCTCTCGCAGGCGCACGCCGATCCGGCCGTGCGCCTCGAGCTGGGCGCCGATCATCGCGAGGCGCTGGTTGTGGTCCGGCTCGACCGCGAATCCGGCGTCGATGGCGCGACGGTGCTCGATCGGCTGGCGCGCTATCTGGACGGCGATCTGCGCGCCGCCCTGCTGCGCGTCGACCTGCGCGATCCCGGCCCGGCGGCGACGCGCGCGCTGGCGCGTGGCATGCTGGCCGGCGACGCCGCCGAGCGCGTCCAGCGCCTCTGCGCTCGCGCCGGTCGCAACCTGGACGACGCCGAGCGCCGGTCGATCGAGCGCGTGGCCCGGCGCGCGGCCCTCATCCCCATCGCCGACGCGGACAAGCTGCATGCGGAGGTGGCGGCCGACCTGCGCGCCTTCCTGCGCCTGCACGCCCCGGCGCTGAGCGCGGTCGAGCGCGATCGCGTGGCGACCGAGCTGGCGCTGCTGGACGCGGACTGGTCGGCCGGCGCGATCTGGGCCGCGCTGGGCAACGTGTTCGCCCCGGTGCGGACGGCCCGCGCGGGCCAGGTTCGATGGTCGTCTGGGCACCCACCGGCGGCGCTGGGCGCCCTGGTGCCAGCGCTGGCGCGCCAGCTGGGCGCCGTGCGCCTGCGCCACGCCGCCCGCATCTACGAGCGCGAGATGCTGGCAAGCGCGTCCCTGCCCAGCGACGGCCGCCTGGCGGATCAGGTGCGCGCCGCCACCCGTGATGCGCTGGGTCCGGTGGTGGGGCTTCCGGTGGCGCGGCAAGCGGCGGGAGCGTTTCTGCTGGACGCCGTCGTCGTCGGCGGCGCAGCGAACGATCGCGCGCTGTCGGCCGCCTGGTGGCCGGGCTTGCGCTGGGGCGCTCTGGCCGGCGCCGCCGGGCTTGCCATCATCATGGTGCTGGTTGCAGGCTTGCGGGGCGTGCTCTTTTACCCCCTCGCGCTGGCGCTGCCCGCGGCGGCCCTGATCTTGCCAGCGGCGACCCGCGATCCGGTGGGCGCGCTGCTCGTCGACTTTCTGGCCGGAGCGGCGGCGGCGGGCGGCGTGCTGGCATCGTCGCTGGCGGCGAGGCGGCGGCGGTGAACGCGCTGCGCGCCCCGAGCTGGCCGGCGGCGGCGCTGCTGTTCGCGGCGGGCTGCGCGGCGCCGCCGTGGCTGATGGGGCGTCCGCTGGACGGCACGCCGTCGATCCCCCCGGCGGCGCTGAACGAGACTGTGGGGCAGCGCCAGGCCGCGGCGGCGACGGCGCGCACCTTCGGTCTTCTGTCGCGGGAGCTGCCCGCATTGGTCGACCTGGAGGCGCTGGAACGCCTGGACTCCGGCGAGCGCGTGCGCCTGGTGCAGCTGCTGGCGCTGCGCGCGCTCGATTTCGAGGCGATGGGACGGGCCATCCCGCGCAGCGACGATCTCGAGCACCTGGCGCGCCTTTCGCCCGCCCAGGGCGAGGCAATGCGCGCGGTCCGCGCCGTCGCGCTGCGGGACGCGGGCGACGCCTGGCTGGCCATCGGCGACGACCGGCGCGCGCTGGACGCGTACCGGAAGGCCGACGGGCTGGGCGCGCCGGCGCTGTCGTTCCGCGTGCTGGCCGCTACCGGCGGCGTCCCGTCCCCGCGCACGCTGCTGCGCGACCTGCGCGAGACGATCGCGGCGCTGCCGCTGCGCGCGCTGCGGCCATATGCCGAGCTCTACCTGCGCAAGCAAGGTGACGATCGAGCCACGCTGGAGCGGCTGCTGGCCGCCGCCCGCCAGTTCAGCGACACGATCCTGATGCAGCGCTTGCGCGAGGCCCTGGCGAAGATCGACGACACGGCCGGGACACCCGCGCCGCCGCCCGCCCCGACGGCCGCGCCGCCCGCGCCGCCGCCGGGGGTCGATCTCGAACGCTGGGTGTCGAGCGGCCCGACGCTGTCGCGCCGGTTGTTGCCGCTGCTGGCGTCGACCCCCGCGTTGCTGGCGCCCGGCGATCAGTCGCGCGACTGGGCGCTGGCGCTGCAAGGTGAAGATCCGACGTCGCCCGCGGTCCAGGAGATCACGGCGGTGATCGACGGCCTGGCGCGCCGGTTCGGCGGCGTCGAGCGCAAGCTCGGCGATCTGGTCTACTACTCGCCGGATCGCTACGATGGCTTCCTGCGCGCCGCCGCCGTGTGGGAGCGCGTGGCGCGCCCGCGCGAGGCCTGCGTGCTGCGGGTGCGCGCCGCCCGCTGGCGCGACGATCCAGAGGACACGCTCTGGCGCGACATCATCGCCTGCACGCGCGCCGATCCCGGCGCCGGCGACTGGCGCGCCATCCGCCGCTACGTCCTCGATCGCGCGCCCGCGGATCGCCGCGACGCGCTCGCCGCCGCCCTCGATGCCGCCAGCGACGCCGGCGATGCCCCGATCGCGCGCCCGGCGCCCGCGCCGCCGCAATAACTGCACCCCGGAATTTCCAGCCGCTCGCGCGCGGGGCGGCGTCGCTCCGTGCAACCGGCGGCCATCCTCGGTTCCGAGGCGCAGTTGGAATATGCTCGGCGCTCACGCAGTTGGGACCGTCTCGCGCCCCGTCGTTGGCGCTTGCGGCCACTGCTTCCGACTCAGACCGCGCCACCCAAGGAGATACGACCATGACCCACCCCGACCCCGTCCACCGGCGCCAGTCGTCTCCGCTCGTCCTGTCTCTGGCGGTCGTCACCTTGCTCGCGAGCAACGCCTTCGCGGAAACCAAGACCCTGAAGCTGGGGCACACGTTGCCGGGCGGCGATCACCCGTACCAGCAGGGGGCCGAAAAATTCGCCGAGCTGGTCGCGGCGAAGACCGGCGGGCGATACAAGATCCAGATCTTCAACTCCGGACAGCTGGGCGGCGAACGGGACATGGTCGAGGGTCTCAAGATCGGCACCATCGATCTGGTGATCGCCGCCTCCTCGATCGCCGGCGCCGTGGCCAACGACCGCAAGGTTTTCCTGCTGGACATCCCGTACCTCTTCGACGACTACGACGCCATCACGCGCGTGGCGGAGGGCAACATCGGCCGCGAGATGTCCAGGAACTGGCCCAAGGCCGGGATTCGCAGCCTGGCGTTCTTCATCGCCGGGTTTCATCAGCTCGACAACTCGAAGAAGCCCATCGTCCGTCCGGAGGATCTGCAGGGCCTCAAGATCCGCGCCATCCCGGCCAGGTCGTCGACGCTGATGATCGAATCGCTGGGACCGTCGGCGGTGCCGATGCCCTTCCCCGAGGTCTATACCGGAATCTCGCAGGGGACCGTCGACGGCTTCGCGAACTCGATGACCACCATCTACACGGCGAAGTACTACGAGGTCGCGCCGTACGTCTCCATCACCAATCACCTCGTCGGCATGTTGAACCTGCTGATGTCGGAGAACGTCTATCAATCCTTGTCGGCGGCCGATCGCAAGGCCTTCGACGAGGCGGGGCTCGAGGCCGCTCGGTTTGAACGCAACATCTACAAGGAGCAGGACAAGAAGTACCTGCCGCTGCTCAAGGAGAAGGCCAAGGTCAACACCAACGTCGACGTCGCCGCTTTCCGCAAGCGCGTCGACGGTTACCTGCCCAAGTTCGTCGAGCTGGTGAACGAGCCGGGCGCCAAGGAGCTGGCGGATCGTCTCATCAAAGAGGGCCACAAGGGCAAATGAACGTCCCGCCGGTCTCAGCTTCCAGTCGACCGAGGCCGGGTCAAAGGGCAATCAGAGTCGTGGCGCGCGTCGAGCGCTGGCTGATCGCCACTCTGATGGCGGCCACCGTGCTCTTGACGCTGGCCCAGGTCGTCTTTCGTTACGTGCTGAATCACCCTCTTGAATGGAGCGAGGAGCTGGCTCGCTATTGCTTCGTCTGGCTGACCTTCGTGGGCGCCGCGACATTGTTGCGGCGCCCCGACGGCCATCCGGTGATTGACAGCGTCTATCATCACGTCGGGCCGGGCGCGCGGCGGGCCATCGCCGGTTTCAGCCGCCTCGCCGTCGTCGTCGCCTGCCTGGCAATCGCGGCGGGCGGCCTGCGCCTGCTGCTGTTGCAGTGGGCGCAGCTGTCCCCGTCCATCGAGCTGCCCATGGCTGGCGTCTACGCCTGCATGTTCGCCTGCCCGCTCCTGGGCCTGTTCTGGCTGATCTGGACGTGGCGCAAGGGCGACCTGGAAGATTGAGAGCATGAGCATCGCCGCCTTCGTCGTCGCGTTCCTGCTCCTGATCGTCGTGCGGGTGCCGATCTCGTTCGCCCTCGGGCTGTCCGGCCTGGCCATGGCGGCGACGCTGCCCGATATGTCGATGGTGACCGCCCTGACCGTGTACGCGCAGCGCATGTTCGTCAGCATCGACACGTTCGTTCTGTTGGCCATCCCGCTGTTCATCCTGGCCGGCGCGGTGATGGAGGAGGGCGGAACCGCTCGTCGAATCGTCGACTTCGCGTCGGCCATCGTCGGCCGGTACCGCGGCGGCCTGGGGTTGGTCACGGTCGTCTCCGGCATGTTCCTGTCGGGGATCTCGGGCTCGGCTTCGGCGGACACCGCGGCCTTGGGCTCGGTGCTGATCCCGGCCATGAAACGCAAGGGCTATGACGGACCGTTCGCCGCGGCCTTGACCGCCGGTGCCGGCGCGCTGGGTCCGATCATCCCACCCAGCGTCCTCATGGTCATCTACGGCGCGATGGGCAACGTCTCGGTGGCCAGCCTGTTCCTGGGCGGGATCATCCCCGGGATCATCATCGGGATCTTCTTGATGGCGCTGGTCGTCGTGGTGGCGCGCCAGCGCAACTATCCCCGGGAGCCCAAGGTCGGCGCCAAGGAGATCGCGCTCGGCTTCTGGCGGGCGCTGCTGTCTTTGATGATGCCGTTCATCATCCTCGGCGGCGTGTTCACCGGGATCTTCACGGCGACTGAATCGGCGGCGGTGGCCGTGGCCTATGCCGCCTTGCTGGGGATCTACGTGCACAAAGAGCTGCGCTGGTCGCGACTGCCGCGGATTCTGTATCTGACGGGGCTGGCCAGCGCCAAGGTGATGTTCCTCATCGCCTCGGCCAGCTTCGTGGGGTTCTTGCTGGCGCACCAGGCGGTTCCGCAAGCCATCGCCGCGGGCCTGCTGAAGATCTCGGACAAGCAGTGGGTGGTGTTGCTGATGGTCAACGTCATCCTGCTGCTGGTCGGCTGCTTCATCGAGGTGGCGGCGGCGCTGATCATCCTGGGCCCGGTGCTGATCCCCGTCATGCAGACGCTGGGCGTGGACCTGGTCCACTTCGGCGTCGTCATGGTCGTGAATCTGGCGATCGGCACCATCCACCCACCGGTCGGCAACTGCATTTACATCGTGTCGACGATCAGCGGCGAATCGATCGCCAAGTGTGGTATCGCGGTCATTCCCGTCGCGGCGGTCATGATCGCGGCGCTGCTGCTGATCACGCACTTCCCGTGGCTGGTGATGGCCGTTCCTCGGTATTTCGCCCACTGATATCGGGCCGGGCCGCCTCAGCTCTTTGATCGACTCTTGCCGCCGTAGTGGGCGTAGATGACGTCGAGGTAGCCGGTGACGGTCAGGAAGACGCGCGCGGAGGGGCTCCACAGGGGGCTGCGGCGCGTGCCGTCGGGGCCGATCTGCGTGGCCAGGTTGTAATAGCCGAGGCTGAGCGAGAAGGCGTCGGACAGTTCGTAGGTCAGCGACGCCGTCGCCCAGGTGCTGAGGCGGTACGTCGTCGGATCTCGAACCCCCGACGGATCGACGGGACCGGTGGGCAGCACCAAGATCTGCTCCTTGGGCGGAGCGTAGGGCCACGCCTGCAGCCAGACGTACGATACCGACAGCTCCCAGCGCGGCAGGATGCGCAGGTCCCCCGACGCCGACAGGCTCAGCGCGTGCTTGACCTGCATGGCGCCGGTCAGCTCGTCGGAGACGATGGTGCGGCCGGCGACGTCCTGGCGCACCTGCTTGATGTTGTCGTTGGTCGTCGACGTCGCGGTGACGAACGGGTGGGTGTAGATGGCCGCGCCGCCGATGCGGGCGCTCTTGAACATCCGCGCGTCATCGCCGCGCAGGCCGAAGTGTTGCGACGCGCTGGCCAGCCCGCCAAGCCCGAACAGGATGCCCGACCCCAGGGACGCCTTGTCCGTCGGCAGTACGACGCGCGGGCCGATGGTCAGCACCGTCTTGGTCTGCTTCGACTTCTGGAACGTTCGGGCGTAGCTCGCCCACAGGTACGTCGGCCCCAGCAGCGGTTCTCGCTCGGTCGTCGTGGTGTCGCTGTTGGTCAGCTCGAGGTAGGCGTTCGCCCAGCCGTTCAGGCTGAGGGCGCTCTTCTCAGTCTCGTACAAGAAGTAGCGCGGCCTGAAGGCCACCCACAGCTCATAAGTCGGGTTGTAGCTCTGGTAGTCGCGGCCGAGGTGCAAGGTCTGGGTGGTGGCGCTCTGATCGAACAGCAGCGTGCTGTCGTGCCACCGTCCGTGGGT
>DATKEU010000432.1:0-3860 GCA_035544495.1 Polyangia bacterium
GCGCGTGCCGGGTCGGTTGACGACCAGGCTGCCGGCGCCGTAGGTGCCGTTGTCGTCGGACTGGCTGCCGCTGAGGATGTAGATGTGCTCATGACCGGGGTGCGTGTGCTCGGGAACCGTCGCGCCGGGCGCGTACAGTAACAGAGCCGCGCTGGGCCCGTCGTCGCCTTCCGCGCCCCCGTAGAGGCGGAAGATGTCCACGCCCGGGCGCAGCGGTTTCCACGGCAGGTCGGCCCGCGACAATCGTTCGGGCAGGTTGGGAAAGACCAGACGGCCGAGCCCATTCATCGCCGTCACGTCAGTTCGCCGTCGGCCCGGCGGCGATGGTCTCGATCACCGCGGCGGCGGGCGCGGTCCAGCCGACGATCCCGCCCTGCGCGGCCACCATCGCCAGCGTGGCGGCCTTGAACGCCGGGAAGTAGCTCTCGGTGGCGTCCTCGACCAGCAGGCAGTTGTAGCCGCGATCGTTCGCCTCGCGCATGGTCGTCTGCACGCAGACCTCGGTGGTGACGCCGGCGATCACCAGGCGCTTGATCTGGCGCGCGCGCAGGGCGGCGTCGAGATCGGTGGCGTAGAAGGCGCCCTTGCCGGGCTTGGGCAGCACCAGCTCGCCGGGCGCGGGCGAAAGCTCGGGCACGAAGTCGTTGCCGGGCTCGCCCAGGATCAGGATGCGCCCCATCGGCCCCTCGTCGCCGATGCGCAGGCCCGGCTTGCCGCGCAGGCGCTTGGCGGGCGGGCAGTCGGTGAGATCGGCGCGGTGCCCCTCCTTCGTGTGGATGATGGGCAGGCGGGCGGCGCGGAACGCCGACAGCAGGCGCGCCACCGTCGGGACGATCACCTGCAGGCGGCTCACGTCGTTGCCCAGGGCGGCGCCGAAGCCGCCCTCCTCGAGGAAATCGCGCTGCATGTCGATCACCACCAGCGCCACGTTCCCGTCGCCGGGAAACGCGTACGGCGCGGCGGGGATGGCGAGGCTGGGCGTCACGCGTGCCCCGCCATGTGCCGGCCGATGACGCCCAGGTCGGCCTCGGCGGTGAGGACGGCGTGCACGGCGCGCCCCTCGCTGATGACGACGATGCGATCGGCGAGAGCGAAGATCTCGTCGAGATCGGCGCTGATCAGCAGGACGGCGGCGCCGCGGTTGCGCGCCTCCATCAGCCGCGATCGGATCTCGGCGACGGCGGCGAAGTCGAGACCGAAGCAAGGATTCGACGCCACCAGCACCGCGACGTCCTCGGCCAGCTCGCGCGCCAGCACGGCGCGCTGGACGTTGCCGCCCGAGAGGCTGGCGATGGGCGCGTCGGGACCAGGCGTGCGAATGCCGTACTCCGCGATCAAGTTGCGCGCGGTCTTGCGCAGGGCGCGGTGCCTGACCAGCGTGCGCCCGACGGCGAAGGGCTGGCGATCGAAGCGGCGAAAACCGATGTTCTCGGCGACGGTCATGGCGCCGACGCAAGCGTTGCGCAGCGGCTCGTCGGGCAGGCAGCGCACCTTCTGGTCGCGCATCTCGGCGCGGCGCGCGCGGTAGCGGTCGCCGGCCACGACGACGGTGCCGGCGCGGGCGACGCGCTGGCCGGCCAGGACCTCGACCAGCTCTTCCTGGCCGTTGCCGGAGACGCCGGCGATGCCGACGATCTCGCCGGCGTGCACGCGCAGGGAGAAGTCGGTCAGCGCCGGCGTGCCGAGATCGTCGTCGGCGTGCAACGAGCTGATCTCCAGGATTGCGCCGCCGGCGGCGCGGTCGGCGCGTTCCTCTTTCGCGCGCGGCGGCTCGTCGCCCACCATCATGCGGGCCATCGCCTCAGGCGTCAGCTCCGCGACCAGGCCGCAACCCACCAGGCGGCCGCGCCGCAGGACCGTCACCTCGTCGGCGAACTTCATCACCTCGCGGAACTTGTGCGAGATCATGAGCACCGTCAGCTTCCCCTCCCTGGTCATGTCTCGGAGAAGACCCAGCACCTCGTCGGCTTCGTCGGGCGTCAGCACCGACGTCGGCTCGTCGAGGATGACGATCGCGCTGCCGAGGTAGAGCTGCTTCAAGATCTCCAGCTTCTGCTTCTCGCCGGCGGCCAGCGTGCGCACCGGGCGGCGCGGATCCAGCCGAAACGGCATCGTCTCCATGAAGGCGGCGACGTTCTTGTGCTCGGCGGCCCAGTCGAAGACGAAGGGGAGGTTGCGCCGCGCCAGCACCAGGTTCTCGGCGACGGTCATGTTGTCGACCAGCGTGAAGTGCTGATAGACCATGCCGATGCCCAGCGCCGCGGCGTCGCGCGGGTTCCGGATCGTCGAGGGGACGCCGTTGACCAGCACGCGGCCGGCGTCCGCCTGGTAGTAGCCCATGATGCACTTGACCAGCGTGCTCTTGCCGGCGCCGTTCTCGCCGAGGAGCGCGTGCACGGTCCCGCGCCGCAAGCTCAGCGACACGTCGGAGAGCGCGCTCAGCCGGCCGAAGTGCTTGCTCACGGACGTCGCCTCCAGCGCCAGCCGGGCGGGCGCGGGCACGACGGCGATCTCGCCGCTGGCCGCTCTCACCGCCAGCGTCACGACAGCGCCTCCAGCAGCGCCCGCGACTGCGAGACCGCGCCGAAGACGCCGTTCTGCATCTTCACCATCTTCACCGCCGCCGCGTGGTTGCCGGCGTCGGTGGCGCCGCAGCAGTCCTCGAGCAGCAGACACTCGTACCCGCGGTCGTTCGCCTCGCGCATGGTGGTGTGCACGCAGACGTCGGTGGTGATCCCCGTGAGGATGATGTTGTCGATCCGCCGCTGGCGCAGGATGAGATCGAGATCGGTCGCGCAGAACGATCCCTTGCCCGGCTTGTCGATGATGGTCTCGCCGGGGCGAGGCGCCAGCTCCGGGATGATGTTCCAGCCCGGCTCGCCGCGCACCAGGATGCGCCCCTGCGGACCGGCATCGCCGATGCCCACGCCCTTTCCCCCCGGCGTCTGGCGCGAGCGCCAGCGCTTGTTGGCCGGCAGATCGGCGAGATCGGGGCGGTGCCCCTCGCGCGTGTGCATGACGTGAAAGCCGCCGGCGCGCGTCTTTTCCAGGACGCGCTGGATCGGCCCGATGCAGGCGCGGGTCAGGCTGATGTCATAGCCCAGAAGGTCGATGTAGCCGCCCTTGCCGCAGAAGTCGGTCTGCATGTCGATGACGATGACGGCGGTATTTTCGGGCCGCAGATCCCCGTTCCAGGGCCAGGCGTAGGGATCGGCGGCGACATGACGTTCTGTCTTCATCTGGTGTTCGTGCCTTTCATCGCGCCACGCGCAGCTCCGCCGGCTGGCCGATCAGCGCCCGATCGCGCGAGCTGGTGGCGATGATGATCGCCAGTGTCAGCGCGTAGGGCGCGGCGTTGAACAGGTAGTACCCCGACGTGATCCCCACCGACTGCAGCGCCGGCCCCAGCGCGCTGGCGCCGCCGAACAGCAGCGAGGCGAACAGGCAGCGGATGGGATCCCAGCGCGCGAAGATGACCAGCGCCACCGCCATCAGGCCCTGGCCGCTGGACAACCCTTCGTTCCAGCTGCCGGGATAGAACAGCGACAGGAACGATCCGCCCACGCCGGCCAGGAACCCGCCCGCCATCGTGGCCAGCAGGCGGACGCGCATGACGTCGTAGCCCATGGCGCGCGCGGCGTCGGCGCTCTCTCCGACGGTGCGGATCACCAACCCCCAGCGCGTGCGCTGGAGCAGGAACAGCACCGCGCCCGACATGACGATGCCGACGACGAACAGCACGTTCACCTGCAGCGCCGAGCGCAGCGACACCGAATCGCTCCACCAGCCGAGCGGAATCGACGGCAGGTGGGGCGCCGTCGGACCGATCAGCGGCTTGCCGAGAAAGAACGCCAGGCCCA
>DATKEU010000433.1:0-4068 GCA_035544495.1 Polyangia bacterium
TCCGTCTGCACCGCCGGCGCCGGCCGCGACGCAGACCGTGCCCGCTGCCAGCACGACGGCGGACGAAACCAGCGCCCGTGAGGTTCAGTACGGGCAGCGCGAGACCCAGACCCCGCAGGCCGCGGACTTCACCGGCGGCGCGGTGGGCCTCTTCATCGGCGGATCGACGCTGGCCGTCGTGCTGCTGATCGTGTTGCTCGTCATCCTGCTGTGAGCGATCACATCCGCGAAGAAGCGCGCGCCGCGCGGACCTGCTTGGTCCTCGCGGCGGCGCTGGTGATGCCGGCGGCCATCGGGTGCGCGCACGGCGGGCAACCCGGATCCGGTCCGCCGGCCGCGTTGCGCGCAGAGGGGGACTGGACGGTGGTGGACGGAATCCGGCTGCAACGCCAGCGCGCGCGGGTGGACTGCGGACCGCGCGCGCTGGCGATGGTTCTCGAACGCTGGGGCGTCGACCCGGCACCGGCGCTGGCGATCGATCCGGGACGCACGGGAGCCAGCGCGGCGACGCTGCGCGAGCGGACGCGCGCGCTGGGGCTGGCGGCGTTCGTCTTCAAGGGAACGCTCGACGACCTCGGCTACGAGATCGATCACGCGCGGCCGGTTGTGCTGGGCGTGGTGCGACAGCACGGGCGCTACGCGCTCACCCACTACGTGGTCCTGGTCGGCCACGACCAGCGGCGCCAGCGCTGGCTGCTGGCGGATCCCGGTGAGGGCTGGACAGTCGTGACCAGCGCCGATCTGACCAAACAGTGGGCCCCGGGCGGCCAGGTCATGATGGCCGTGTTCCCGCGCGCGGGCGCGCCGGGCGAGCCTGTGGCGCCGCCTGTCGATCGACCGCCGGTCGATCAATCGGCCGATCGCGCGTCGTAGTCGCAGCGCGGTCTCTTTCGCCCGCCCTCCGGCGCGCGGCCGCGATCTTGCCGCGGCGGTTGCGCCGCTCCGCCACGCGGTGCACAGTGACCGGCGTGAAGCGAAAGGCCCGATCGATCGTCGCTGCCTGTCTACTGTCCACCGCCGCCCTCGGGGCCTCGCCGCGCGCGGCCCGCGCCGGCAAGACGCTGGACGCGATCCGCTCGCGTGGCACGCTCAACTGCGGCGTCTCGACGGGCGTGGCCGGATTCTCCGCGTCCGACAGCCAGGGGCGCTGGACGGGCCTGGACGCCGACACCTGCCGCGCCGTCGCCGCCGCCGTGCTGGGCGATGCGGGCAAGGTGAACTTCGTCCCGCTCAGCTCGCAGCAACGGTTCTCGTCGCTGCAGGCGGGCCAGGTCGATCTCCTCGCGCGCAACACCACCTGGACGCTGACCCGCGACGCCTCGCTCGGCTTTCACTTCGCGGCCATCACCTACTACGACGGCCAAGGGTTCCTGGTGCCGAAGAAGCTGAAGGTGACGAGCGCCAAGCAGCTCAAGAACGCCGACATCTGCGTCCAGTCCGGCACCACCAACGAGAAGAACGTCGCCGACTACTTTCGCGCCCAGAACATCAAGGTCAAGACGGTCGTCTTCGAGGGCTTCGAGGCGGCCTTCAAGGCCTTCTTCGCCGGCCGCTGCCAGGCGTACACCACCGACGTCTCGGGCCTGGCGGGGCTGCGCAACAAGGAGGCCTCCACCCCCGACGACTACCTCATCCTGCCCGAGATCATCTCGAAGGAGCCGCTCGGCCCCCTGGTCCGGCGCGGCGACGACGAATGGTTCGCCATCGTCAAGTGGGTGATCTTCGCGCTCATCGAGGCCGAGGAGAACGGCGTCGGACAGGCCACCGTCGAGCAGGCCAAGACCAGCGCCGACCCCGCCGTGCAGCGCCTGCTGGGCGTGTCGGAGGACACCGGGAAGCTGCTGGGCCTGGATCGCGAATGGGCCAGCCGCGCCATCAAGGCCGTGGGCAACTACGGCGAGCTCTATGATCGCAACGTGGGGCCGCGATCGATCCTCAAGCTGCCGCGCGGCCTCAACAACCTGTGGAGCAAGGGCGGCCTCATCTACGCGCCGCCGCTGCGATGACGGGCCCGGCGCGCCGGCGCGCCTGGGCGCTGCAGCTGGCGATCGTCGCGCTGGTGGCGGCGCTGGCGTGGGCGCTGATCGCGCACGCGCTGTCGGCGCAGCGGGCGCGCGGCATCCAGGCCGGCTTCGGCTTCCTCTGGCAGCCGGCCGGGTTCGCCATCGGCGAGGGGTGGCTGTCCTTCGATCCCGCGCAATCGTTCGGGCGGGCGTTCGCCGTCGGGCTCGGCAACACGGTGCGCGTCGCGCTGCCAGCGATCGTGCTGGCGACGGTCCTGGGGACGCTGATCGGCCTCGGCCGGCTGGCCCGGTACGCGCCGGCGCGCCTCGCGTGCACGGCCTACGTCGAGCTCCTGCGCAACGTCCCGCTGCTGGTGCAGCTGTTGATGTGGTACTTCGCCCTCACCAGCTTGCTGCCCGACGCCGGCGCGCCCTGGCGGCTGCCGGGTGGCGCGTTCCTGAGCAAGGGCGGACTCTCCATCCCCTGGCCGGGCGCGGGGCGGCCGGCCCTGGGCCCGTTCAACGTCAGCGGCGGCGCGGCGCTGACGCCGGAGTTTCTGGCCGTGCTGGTGGCGCTGGCCGTTTACACCGCCGCCTTCGTCGCCGAGGTGGTGCGAGCGGGCGTGCAGGCCGTCCCCGCCGCCCAGGTGCAGGCCGCGCAGGCGCAGGGCCTGCGCCCGGCGCAGATCACGCGCCACATCGTCGCGCCACAGGCCCTGCGCGTGATCATCCCGTCGCTGACGAACCAGTACCTGAACCTGACCAAGAACTCGACGCTGGGCGTGGCGGTCGGGTACCCGGAGCTGGTCTCCATCAGCAACACGACGCTGAACCAGACCGGCCGCGCCTTCGAGTGCGTCACCATCATCACCGCGCTTTACCTGGCGCTGTCGCTGCTGACGGCGGCGGCCCTGGGCCGCGGCAACGCGCGCGTCGCGCTGCGAGGGCTGACGTGACGCGCCCGCCGCCGGCGAGCAGCGCCTGGCGCCGCGACCTGTTCGGCTCGCCGGCACGGGCGGCGCTGACGCTGGGCCTGGCGGCGCTGGCCGCGCTGGTCGCCGAGCGCGTGCTGGTCTGGTCCATCGCCCGCGCTGTTTTTCGCCCCGACGCCGACGCCTGCCGCGCGCTGGATCAGGCCGGCGCCTGCTGGGGCGTGGTCGTCGAGAAAGCGCGCGCCATCCTGTTCGGCCGCTACCCGCGCGCGTTGCAATGGCGGCCCGCGCTGGGCAGCGGCGCCCTGTTCGCGCTGGCCCTGATCAGCGGCTGGCCGCGCTGCTGGCGCCCGTGGCTGGCCGTCGCGTGGGCGATCGCCGTCGCCGCCTTTCTCTTTCTGATGCGCGGCGCGCGCGCCGTCGAAATGGAAGTCGTGGGCACGTCGCTCTGGAGCGGCCTGCCGCTGTCGCTGCTGCTGGCGCTGCTGGCGCTGGCGCTGGCGCTGCCGTCGGGCGTGCTGCTCGCGCTCGGGCGCCGGTCCGACTGGCCGCTCGTGCGCGCCCTCTGCCGCACGTACATCGAGCTCGTGCGCGGCGTCCCCCTCATCTCGATCCTCTTCGTCTCCGCCTTCCTGCTGCCGCTGCTGCTCCCGGGCGCGCTGCAGCCCGACGCCTTCCTGCGCGTCCTCTTCGGCCTCGCGGGGTTCGCCGCCGCCTACCTGGCCGAGGTGATCCGCGGCGGCCTGCAAGCGGTCCCGCAGGGTCAGATCGACGCCGCGCGCGCCCAGGGCCTCGATCGCTGGCAGGTCCAGCGCCACGTCGTCCTCCCGCTCGCCGTTCGCGCCACCGTGCCTGCCCTCATGAACAGCGTCATCGGCACGATCAAGGACTCGTCGCTGGTCACCGTCGTCGGCCTCACCGAGCTGACCGGCGCCCTCTCCCTGTCCCTGGGCGGCGATCCGACGTGGCGCCCCTTCTATCTCGAGGGCTATCTCTTCGTCGCCGCCCTCTACTGGATCGCCTGCTTCACGCTGTCGCGCTACAGCCGCTATCTCGAACGCCGCCTCGCTTACTGATCCGCTCGCCCGTAACGCCGAGCAAACGCTGCTGACGCGAGACTGACATCTCCGCGC
>DATKEU010000434.1:0-10838 GCA_035544495.1 Polyangia bacterium
GTGCTGGACGACGGGATGTCGACGCGCCTCCACTATCAGATCTGCGATCAGAAGGGGCTGGCCTACTCGGCGTCGGCGGGGCTCTACTCGTTCCACGACGCCGCGCTGATCGAGATCGACGCCGCCTGCGCGCACGCCAAGCTGCCCGAGCTGATCGGCGAGTCGCTGGCGATCATGAAGCGCTTTCGGACCGAGCTGGTGGCGCCCGAGGAGCTGGACAAGGCCAAGCGCCGCTTCGTCAGCGACATGGAGGCCTGCTACGACGATCTCGACAGCCTGTGCGGATGGTTCGGCGGCACCGAGCTGTTCTATCGCCCGCGCACCCAGGAGCAGCGCGCGCGCCAGGTCGAGCGCGTGCACGCCGAGCACATCCGCCGCGTCGCCCGCCGCGTGATCACGCCGGAGCGCTTGAACGTCGTGGTGGTGGGCGCGCTGCCGCGGGCGGTGGCGCGCAAGGTGTCGGCGGTGGTGAAGGACTTCCGCTGACATCGTGCGCGCGCGGCGCGAGCCGGCGTGGGCGCTGGCGCTGCTGGTCACCTTCGCGTTCGTGCGCGGCGCTCGGGCGGCGGACGGGGCCGCGCCTCCGATCCTCGGGCACGCGGGCCCGTCGCCGCTGCCGTTTCTGCACCCGCTGTTCACCGACAACATGGTCCTGCAGCGCGACCGGCCGATCGTCGTCTGGGGGCGCGCCGCCGCGGGCGAGGAGGTCCGGGTCACGCTGGCGCCCGACACGGCCGTCGCCCGCGCGGCCGCCGACGGCGCCTGGCGGGCGACGCTGCCAGCGCGGGGCGCGGGCGGCCCCGTCACGCTGACGGTCGCGGGCGCCGCGAGATCGATCGCTCTCGGCAACGTGGTCGTCGGCGAGGTGTGGCTCTGCTCCGGCCAGTCGAACATGGAGTTCATGCTCCGCAACGCCGCCGACGCCGCGGCCGAGATCGCCGGCAGCGACCAGCGCGACCTGCGCCTGGTCACCATCGCCCACGCCGCCAGCCTGGCGCCCGAGGGCGCGCCGGTCATCATGGGCGGCGGCTGGAAGGTCAGCGGACCCGGCACGGCCCCCGATTTCTCCGCCGTCTGCTTCATCATGGGACGCGCGCTGCACCGGCGGCTGCAGGTGCCGGTGGGACTGGTGAACGCGTCGTCGGGCGGCAGCGCCGCGGAGGCCTGGATCAGCGCCGAGGCGCTGGCACCGAACGCTGACTTTCACGACGACCTGGCGCGCCTCCGGGCGGGCGCGCCGGTCGACGAGGGCGATCCGACGTTGCTGTGGAACGGGATGATTCACCCGCTGCTCGGTCTCCCGCTGCGCGGCGTGGCCTGGTACCAGGGCGAAGCGAACGACGCTCACCCGGAGCGATACGGTTTGCTGCTGGCGGCGCTGATCACCGACTGGCGGCGGCGATTCGCCGCGGAGCTGCCCTTCGCCATCGTGCAGCTTCCGAACGCGGGCGCGCGCCGGCGGGCCCCCGTCGAGGAGAGCGCCTGGCCGCTGATTCGCGAGGCGCAGGCCGCCACCGCGCGCGCTCTCGCGCGCGTCGCGCTGACGGTCACGATCGAGACCGCCGGGATCGCCACCGGCGACCCGCAGCGCTCCCCCCTGCACCCGCGCAACAAGGCCGACGTCGGCAATCGCCTGGCGCAGGCGATCCTGGGGTCGGTGTACGGCGTTGCGGAGCCGCGCTCGCCCGCGTTCGCGCGCCTGGCGGCGCAGCGGCGGGCGCTGCGCGTCTACTTCAGCGACCTGGCGCCCGGGGAACGGCTGATGGCCGGCCTCAAGACCGGCGTCGATCCGGTGCGGCGAAGCCCGTCGGGTGCCCTGACCGGGTTCGCCGTCGCCGGGGCCGATCGGAGGTGGGTCAAGGCCCGGGCGGTCATCGACGGCGCGACGGTGATCGTCTCCGCGCCCGGCGTGCCGGCGCCGATGGCCGTCCGCTATGCCTGGGGCGACAACCCGCCGGCGAATCTCTACAGCACGTCGGGGCTGCCGGCCGTGCCGTTTCGTTCCGACGGCGGTGGCTTCCGCCGCTGAGCGATCAGGCGGCGTGCTTCTTCTTCGCGGCGGGCTTCGCCTTCGGCGCGGCGGGCGCGGCCGGCGAAACCTCGATGTTGAAGGACAGCGTCTCCTTCACCGGCTTGCACGCGCTCTCCTGGCACATCACGAAGCGCGCCTCCGCGGTCACGACCTGCGTTCCCAGCGACGTGGCCTCGAACGGGATCTCGAAGCGCGCGGCCTCCTGCGTGCTCTCCGCCAGATCGGCGCGCACCAGCTTGGTCTTCGCCAGCGTCAGCCCGGCTGGCGCCACCAGCGACACGCTGATGGGCGCTTCGCCGTTGACGTGCCAGCCATTCCTGGCGGCGATGGTCAGCGTGGCGCTGGACTTTGCGCCGACCGCCACCTTGGGCTCGGTCTTCTTGAGCTCGTACGTCGCGCCCTGGGCGGCCGCGACCGACGGGACGAAGGCGGCAAGCGAGACAATCAGCAGCGAGCGAGGCAAAGACATCAACGAACCTCCGACGACAGAGGTTAGAGGGCAATTCGGCCCCGCGCCAGCCGGTGCGCGCGGCGGCGATGCCTCCCTCGCGGCGGCGAAAAATTTGACGCGCTTGGTGGGCGGATGTAGGTGTGGAACCATGGTGACAAAGCGATTCTGGGGACCCGAGATCGAGGACCGGCGGGGCGATCAGCGGCTGCCGGCTGATTTCTACGGCGTCGAGCTGGTCGACGGCGCCCGTTACCTTCGCAAGATCACGAACGTTTCAGGCACCGGCCTGCAGTTCGAGAATCGCCTGGGCGGCGATCGCCAGGGCGAGCTGGTCGAGTTCGAGCTGCCGCACCGGGCGGGCGAGACGCCGGTCCGCGTGATGGGCGAGGTGGTGCGCGTGTCGAAGAACGGCAGGATCGCCGTGCGCATCGACTCGACGCTGCCGGTGGATCCGGATCGGCTGGGCGGCTCCATCGACCTCTAGCTCGACCGTTAGCGCGATCTTTAGCGTGCCGTCGGCGATCGTGTAATCTCGCTGCATGGCTTTGATTGACAAGCCGGAGCGGGCGCGCCAGCTGGCGCGTGCCATCGCCTCCGACCTGACGCTGTACCACGAGCAGAAGATCCAGCAGGGGATCGAGCGAGACTCGCTGTTCGATGTGATGCGCGAGGAGATCGAAGAAGGCCGCACGTTGTACAAGAGCCGCGTGACGCCGGAGATCTACCAGCTCAACCTTTACGACCGCGCGCTGGTGGACGTCATGCTGAAGTCCAAGGCGCACATCAAGTCGCGCATCTGGTAGCCACGCGGCGCTTCGTCGTCGGCCGCGAGTCGGCCGGCCAGCGGCTGGATGTCTTCCTGGCCGCGCAGGTGCCGGAGGTCTCGCGCACGCAGCTCGGCCGTCACGTCGGACAGGGCGCGGTCACCGTCGGGGGCGAGGTGGTGGTGACGGCCTCGCGCAAGCTGCGCGCCGGCGAGGAGGTGGCCTGGTCGCCGCCCGCCGTCGAGAAGACCGACCTGCGCGCGGAGGAGATCCCGCTGGCGGTCGTGTTCGAGGATGCGCACCTGGTGGTCATCGACAAGCCGCCCGGCCTGGTGGTGCACCCCGCCCCCGGGCACGAAGCGGGGACGCTGGTGAACGCGCTGCTGGCGCGCGTGCGCGATCTGCGCGGCATCGGCGGCGAGCTGCGGCCGGGGATCGTTCACCGCATCGACAAGGACACGTCGGGCCTCCTGGTCGTGGCGAAGGACGACGCGACCATGGTGGCGCTGGGAGCGGCGTTCAAGGCGCACGACATCGACCGCGTCTACGAGGCGCTGGTGGTGGGCAAGCCCCCCGGCCCCGGCGGCCGCGTCGAGACGTTGCACGGACGCGACCCGCGCGATCGCAAGAAGTTCTCCATTCGCGTGAAGACGGGGCGGCGCGCGATCACCAGCTGGCGCGTCGTCGAGCGCCTGGGCGGGGCGGCGCGCGTGGAGGCGACGCTGGAGACCGGACGCACGCACCAGGTGCGCCTGCACCTGGCGGCGCTGGGCTTGCCGATCCTGGGCGACGCCGTGTACGGCAAGCCACCGCGCGATCCGGCCCTGCGGGCCATCGCCGGCGAGCTGGGACGCCAGGCGCTGCACGCGCGCGTGCTGGGCTTCCGGCACCCGGCGACCGGGGAGGCGCTGCGCTTCGAGGCGCCGCCGCCGCCCGATTTCCAGCGCGCGCTCAGCGCGCTGCGCGCGGCGGTAAAATAGCAACGGTCATGCGCGAGGAGGCGTTTCGCGACGGCGATCGGGTGTTGCCGCTCTTGACGTCGGCGGTGATCCCGGCCGGGGTTCGCCACGGGTTCACCACGCGCGCGGGCGGCGTCAGCGCGGGCGCCTTCGCCACGCTGAACCTGGGTGGCCGCTGGGGCGACGCCGACGACGCCGTGGCCGAGAACCGCCGCCGCGTGCAGCGCGCCGCCGGCGGCGCCATCGCGATCGCCACGCAGGTGCACGGCGTGGCGATGACGCGCGTGCGGGCCGCAGATGATCTCGACGCGATCGCGCGCCGGGCTGCCGACGGGTTGTGTACCGATCTGCCGGGCGCCCCGGTCGGCGTCTATGTCGCCGACTGCATCCCCGTCTTGCTGGCGGATGCGCGCACCGGCGCCGTGGCCGCCGTTCACGCCGGCTGGCGCGGGTCGGTCGCGGGCGTGGTCCCGGCGGCGGTGGCGCGTATGGCGGCCGAGTTCGGCACGCGGCCCGGCGACCTGCGCGTGGCGCTGGGCCCGGCCATCGGCCCGTGCTGCTTCGAGGTCGGCGACGAGGTGGTGGATGCGGTGGCGGCGGTGATCTCCGACGCTGTCGCAATCGGCGTCGTGCTGCGCGGCGGACGAAAGCCGCACGTCGATCTCAAGCGCCTCAACGGCCTGCTGCTGGAACGGGCGGGCGTGCCCGCCGCGCACGTCGATGCCGGGGCCGAATGCACCAGCTGCGATCGGACGCGGTTCTTCTCGTACCGTCGCGACGCCGGGCGCACGGGGCAAATGATGGGATTCATCGCCGCGGCGCCGGCGCCGGCGCCGGCTCCGCCGGCCACCGTCGGTTGAAGGGTCAGGTCACGGAATGTTCGCCGCGACCTTGGTCTTCAGGCGATGCTCCGCGGCGATTCCCAGTACGATGATCCCGCTCAGGATGGCGGCGAAGAAACACCAGACCGAGGTCAGCGCCGCGCGCTCGATGATCAAGGTGGCCACCAGCGCCACCGCCAGCGCGCTTCCCATGACCTTCGCCGTGCTGAGCGTCGAGACGAAGAACGGGAGCACCGCCGGGACCACGTAGAGCGGAAGGTAAAGGGCCACCACGCGCGGCGGTCCAAGCTCGACGTAGCTGTAGACGATGCTGTGGCCCACGACGTGCGCGGTCGGCCGGCTGTGAATCAAGAGGTATCCGGCATACGTGGCGACGCAGACGCCAACCCAGGCCAGCAGCCGCAGAATGTTGCGGCGAGCCGGGTTGGTCTCGGCTCGCAGCAGCGCCAAGGGGACCCACGTGGGCCAGACCAGCAGCGCGAAACAAAGGAACACCACGACGGCCAGCGCGTGCGCCGTGTGCTGGCCTGGATTGTCGATGGTCTTCCAGACGAATCCTTCCGCGATTTGTTGACCCGCGAAAAGCAGCGGCACCACGGCCAGCATCCGGTGCAGCGGTGCCTTGTCCTGCTTCAACGAGACCGCGCCGATTCCAACCAGGATCGCGGCCACTCCAAAGCTTCCGGCAGCTGAAAAACACATCCAGTCAAGTCATCCTTTTTTCGGTGCCAGTGCGGCGAGGCGAGGCGACCGATCAAGGCGACCGATCAGGAAGCGCGGCTGAACGGCTAAAGCCGGCTAGGGCACGACGTCCAGCCGGCCGAGCATCCCATGCATTTCCATCATCGGGCCGGCGCTGAAGAACAGCTCGTTGGTGGCGGCGCCGGCCGTGCCATTGCCGAACACCAGCGCCCACAGCCCGTCGATGGCCAGGGGTATGCCCGTCGGGTCCAGCGCTGTCCCCAGCAGGTTCCCCGTGGCGGGGTTATAGGCGTTGATGTGCCCATCGCCGAAGTTCCCCACGAGAAGGGCGTTGGACCAGCCCCCGAAGTTCGCCGGCGCCGCCGCGACGGCCCACGGCGAGTTCAGCGCGCCCTGAGAAATCAGGCGCTTTTGCAGCGCCCCGTCGAAGTTGAAGACGTCGACATATCCCTTGCCAGGCCCACGGTTGTCGTCCATGGCCATGTCATCCTGCTGCGCGTAGGTCACGTAGACGTTGGCTCCCAGCGCCTGGATGCCGAAGGGCGCGAACCCTGTCGGGAGGTTCGGATCGGTGAAGCCGCCGCTGGCCGTGACCTTGGCGTAGGTCTGATCAAACACGTCGACCTTGCCGTTGTGAAAATCGGTGGCGAACAGTCGAGAGGCTCCGCCCTGCGTGGCCAGCGTCAGGCCCTTGTAGACGGAGTTCGCAGCGGAGTTGTCCGCGCGCACGGTGGCCGTGGTGCCGGTTTGCCAGCCGACGATCGTGCCGTCCTCGCTGGAGAAGATGAAGTGGTCGCCCATGAAGTTCGCCGCCGTGGGATTGAAGACCAGGCCGGTGGGCGCGGAGGGCGGCGTTCCGCCGTCGGCGACCGGAACGGTCACCACCAGCGCCTGCACCTGACCCTGGCCGCTGTAAACCGTCGACAAGCCGGTGTGGTTGTCCGCCACCCATAACGGTCCCGTGGGGTTGAACGCCAGGCCCCACGCGTTGACCAGGTTGGGATCGACGACGACGCCGGCATCCCCGACGCCGCCATCGGCCCCGCCATCCGTGCCGAGCTGATCGCTGACCAGGACGGTCTCGGCCAATCGCAGGGGGAGAGTTCCCGGTGCCACGTCGGCGGCGGCTCCGTCGGTGGCATCGACCGCGCCATCAACGCCGCCATCGGCGGCATCGGCGGCATCGGCCACGTCCGCGGATGATCCGTCGGCGACATCGGCCGGGCTATCCGCTGGGACGTCGGCGTGGTCGGTGGAGACGTCGGCGTGGTCGGTGGAGACGTCGGCGTGGTCGGTGGAGACGTCGGCGCTGTCCGGCCGGTCGCCCGCCGCGTCGTTGTTGTTGCTGCTGCTGCTGCTGCAGCTCAGGGCGATAACCGCAGGAAAGATCACGACCAGTCGGCGAAATTCCATTTTTTGGCTCCTAGGCGAGTTCACAACGGCGGCGCAGGCGCAGCCTGTCAGCGGCTACCATATGTCGTGAAACGCGCGACGCAACGGGAGTTCGCCCGGGTTTTCTTGGAAAGAGACGCTGACTCGCCTCCAGGGGCGCCAGGGTTGACAGAACGTCGCTTCGTCGTACGTCGTACGTCGTACGTCGTGCATCGGGCCCGGTTCCCATCGGCCGCCGCCGCTTGATGGGCCGGAACGCGGCTGATACGTTACGGCACGCTTGAGCGCCACCACGCTTCGCTGCTATACGTTTCTCGATTCGCTGCAGCCGCAGCTGGCCAGCTTCATGGGCAAGACGGCGCGCGGGTTTCTGCCGGTGCCGGGGCAGGCGTCGCTGTTCGTGGAGATCGCGCCCGGGATCGCCATCAATCGCATCACCGACATCGCCCTCAAGGCGACGCGCGTGGTGCCCGCCCTGCAGATCGTCGAGCGCGCGTACGGACTTCTGGAAGTGCACGCCGACGATCAGGGGGACGTGCGCAACGCCGGCACGGCCATCCTGGCGCATCTGGAACGGCGCGAGGACGATCGCCTGAAACCGCAGGTGGTGACCAATCAGATCATCCGGTCGATCGAGGCGCACCAGGCCCAGATCATCAACCGCAACTCGCAGGGGATGATGATCCTGCCTGGGCAGTCGCTGTTCATCCTGGAGACCGAGCCGGCGGGCTATGTCGCCTTCGCCGCCAATGAAGCGGAGAAAGCGGCGCACATCTTCTTGATCCAGGTGCAGCCGTACGGCGCGTTCGGGCGCCTGTGGCTGTCGGGGCCGGAGGCGGAGATCGACGCCGCGGCCCGGGCGGCCATCGCCGCCATCGAGGGGCTGGCCGGCCGCGCCGGCGAGAAGTTCGTGGATAAATAAGCCGCAAAGAAGAGACAGGAGATCCCATGGCAGACGCGCTTGGAATGATCGAGACCAAAGGGTTCGTGGCGATGGTCGAGGCGGCCGACGCCATGGTGAAGGCGGCCAAGGTCGAGCTGGTCGGGTACGAGAAAATCGGTGGTGGGTTCGTGACCGCCATCGTGCGCGGCGACGTCGCGGCGGTGAAGGCGGCGACCGAGGCCGGCCAGCGAGCCGCCGAGCGCATCGGCGAGATGGTGGCCGTGCACATCATCCCGCGCCCGCACGTCAACGTCGACCTGGTGCTGCCGCTGGGCCGCACCGACAGCAAGGGCTAGGAAGAGCGCGAGGCGGCGCGCGCGCCTTCGGAAGATGAAGAGGCGTCGGGCGCTGGTTCTCGCGGGCATCATCGTGGCGATGGGGGCGGTGGCGGCGCTGGTGGCGCGACCGCGCGTGCCGCCGCCCGCCGCCGTGCCGTACGCGGGCGCGCGCGGTGGCTCGCTGGCGAAGGCGGCGGGGCTGATCGCTTACGGCCGGCGCGGCGACGAGACCTGGCCGCTGGCGCCCGGCGCGGCGCTGCGGCCGGGCGACGAGGTGCTGTTGAAAGTGCGAACCGATCGGCCGCGTTACCTCGAGGTGCGCGTGCGCGGCGGCGGTCCGGACGAGCGGACGATCTTTCCGGCGAAGGGCGCCACGCTCGCCGCGCTGGTGACGTCGGGCGAGGCGCTGCCGTTGTCCGTGCCGATCGACGACAAGCCCGGGCGGCTGGTGATCGTCGGCCATTTCGCCGACCACGCGTTTCCCGTGGGGCAAGCGCCTGCGCCTGACTTGCTGGCGGTGGTGATCGAGGTGCCGAAGGAGAAATAGCTTTTAGAGCCGCCGCAGGATCGCCGCCACGAAGCTGGGGCGCAGGTAAAAGCCGCTCTTGCCGACGCGGGTGGGGCGGCCGGCGGCGTCGTACCCGTCGCGCATGTCGGCGGCGTTGCGGCCTTTGGGCCGGACCTGCAGCGCGGTGCCGAGGTGGCCGGTGATCTCGTCGGCGCGGCCGCGCCGGAAGTAGGCGCGCACGAACAGCATGAAGTCGTTGCGCAGGATCTCCTCCTCGGCGGGGCCGGGCGACCACAGGCCGGCGGCCACCACCCGGCGCTCGCCGACCGACACGCTTCCGGGCGGCACCTCCAGCGCCACGAACAGCACGCGCCGGAGCTTCTCGCGTACGTAGCTCGTCTCCCACGAATCGCCGGCGATGGCGATGGGGTCGATGTGGCAGACGGCGGTCGACTCCTGCGGGACGCGCTCGACGTCGACGGGGACGGTCTTCAGCTCGACGCCCAGGGCGGCGAAGTCGGGGCCGCGCACGCCGCCCGACTCGACGCCCAGCTCGCGTTCGATGATCTGCCCCGACCAGCCCTTGGTCTGCACGGCCCCGACGGGCACGGGCAGTCCCAGCTGATCGGCCAGATCTCCGAGCTCGACACCGACCAGCGCGCGGGCGTGCGCCAGCAACGATTGCACGCCCGCCTCGACGTCGAAACCGATGTGCATTTGATCGCTCATCGCTGTCGCCGTTCTGCGCGCCGGCGGGCCGCTGTCTCGAACCGGTGCATTGGATTAGTATCTTGCCGCGTGGAAGAGGCGCGGATCCAGGAGATCGTCGATCGGGTGCTGGCGCGCATCGGCCAGGTGCCGGAGACGCCCATGGCCGCGGTCACCAACCCGCCGCCCGGGTACGTGACGTTTGCCCCGGCGCCGCCGCCCGCGCGCCGCCGCGACGTCGACATGCCGCGCGGCCGGCGCGGCGTCTTCGCCGACGTCGAGAGCGCGGTGCGCGCCGCCCGCCGCGCCTTCGAGCAGAACGAAGCTTCGCCGCTGGAGGCGCGCCACCGCTGGGTGACGGCCATGCGCGACGTGGCGAGCAAGCACGTCGGCGATCTGGCCCGCTATGCCGTCGAGGAGACCGGCTATGGCCGCGTCGACGACAAGGTGGTGAAGAACCGCCTCTGCATCCGCAAGACCCCGGGGCCCGAGCTGCTGCGGCCGGCGGCGTTTTCGGGCGACGACGGCCTGACGGTGATGGAGCGGGCCAGCTACGGCGTCATCGGATCGATCACCCCGACCACGAACCCGACGGAGACCGTCATCAACAACGGGATCGGGATGATCTCCGGCGGCAACGCCGTCGTGTTCAACGTTCACCCGTACGCGGCCAAGGTCAGCGCGTGGTTCGTGCACCTGCTGAACGAGGCGATCACGGGCGCGGGCGGGCCGGAGAACCTGCTCTGCTGCGTGGAGAAGCCGACCATCGAGAGCGCGCAGACGCTGATGCGCCACCCGGGCGTTCGCCTCCTGGTGGTGACGGGCGGGCCGGGCGTGGTCAAGGAGGCGATGAACGCCGGCAAGAAGGTGATCGCCGCCGGGCCCGGCAACCCGCCCGCCGTCGTCGACGAGAGCGCGGATCTCGACAACGCGGCGAGGAACATCGTCCTCGGCGCGTCGATCGACAACAACATCATCTGCACGGCGGAGAAGGAGGTCATCGCCGTGGCCGCCATCGCCGATCAGCTGAAAGCCAAGCTGGCGGCCAGCGCCTGCCACTTCGTCGACGGCAAGCAGCTCGCGGCGCTGGAGAAGCTGGTCATTCACGAGGGCCGGCACCCCAACAAGGACTTCATCGGCAGGAACGCGGGCCTCATCGCCCGCCAGATCGGCGTGCGCGCCGACGACAACCTGCGCTTGCTGATGGCCGAGGTCGACGAGAAGCATCCGTTCGTGCAGCTGGAGATGCTGATGCCGGT
>DATKEU010000435.1:0-4251 GCA_035544495.1 Polyangia bacterium
ACGCAGCGAGACGGTGCTGGACCTCGGCGACGATTACAAAGTCGCCGCCACCGACGATCTGCTGGCCCGCATCGAGCAACTCTTCGGGCAGCGCGTGGCGGTTCTCCGGTAAGGGCGGGGGGCCTGTGCGGCCCCCCACCAGCCCCCCACGGAATGGGCTGAGGCGAGCCGGCGCGGCAGAGCCGCGCCTCCCGTCATCAAACGCGCTCGCTGCGCTCGCTCTGGCGTCATGGCCAAAACTGCCGTCGCAGTCGATGGGGTCTGACTGGCGTCGCAGTCGATGCTCTGATCTGGGATTGGAGTGAAGAGCTGATTTTTGAAAGCGCCTCCGAAAGCCCTCTCCTCCAGCGGAGGAGAGGGTTGGGTGAGGAGGGTGCGCGCTTCGTCGCAGACTGCAAGCGAGGGGCTGCGGAATGCAAAGGCGGCGCAGTGGATTCAGCGGAAAACACGGGGCGGCGGGGGTGGCATGTGATCTGCTAGTCGCGGCAGAGCGGGTATGTCGGTCTTTGTTCCGGTCTCGAGGTTGCCGGTTGCGCCTGGGCGGTTGGGGCGTTCCGAGCTGGCGTACAAGATTGGTGGCGCGGACGAACGGCGGTTCCCGCGCACGGTGCTGGTCCCCCGCCTGGTCGCCGCGCTCTGTGGCGAGCTGGTGGCGGCGCGCCAGCAGCGCATGCCGACGGGCGAATCGCGCCTGCGTCTCGGACGATCCGTCGTCCGCGCGGTGACGAAGGGGTTGCGCGCGCTCACGGGCGGCGTCCTCGAGATCGAGATGCCGCACCCGCGGCTGGCGCTCGGCTCCCTGGCGATGGAGGATCGCACGCGCAACGTCCTCGAACGCCTGTTGCCCGTGATCGGTCGCCAGGCGCACTGGACGGTCGAGCGCTACCTCGCCATCCCCGGTTTCGGGGCGCGCTGCCTGGTCGATCTGCTGGCGGCCAAGCAGGAGTGGGAGGAGGCAGACGACGGCGCGCGCTCGCTGGCGCCGCGTTCCGGCTCCGGCCTGCTGGCCGCCACCACCGGCGAGATCACGGCGCTGCTGGCGGCGCACCTGCCGCTGCGGGGCGCGGAGGTGGGCACGCTGCTGGTGCGGCACCGGGTGACCACGGCGCCCCTGACGCTGCGGGCGCTGGCCGAGCTCTACGCGTCGGCGGGCGAGACCGCTCCCTTCCAGATCATCCACCGTGACGGGGTCGAGATCGCCGTCGCCACCGGCAGCCGCGGGCTGGCGACGATGGTGGCGGCGGCGGCTGTCCGCCTGGTGGCGCTGGCGGGCGTGGCGACCGCGGACATGGTGGCCGAACGCGTGCGCGTGCTCGCGCGCGCCGACGTGACGACCGCCATGGTCAAGCGCCTGCTCATCGCGCTTCCCCGACAGCGCTGGCTGGACGATCGCATGGAGTGGTTCTCGCTGACCGGGGATCGCAGCCCGCTGCGCCAGGCGATCGACAAGGTGTTCGCCGTCAACGATCGCGTCGACCCGGTCGAGCTGCGCGCGGCGCTGGAGAAGATCAGCGGCGAGCGGCGCGTGCCGCCCGAGATCCTGGACGCGTATCTGTCCGCGATCGCCGACTGCGAGCTGGCCGCCCGCGCCGTCAGCCCGCGCGCCGCCGCCGCGCGGGCGTCACTGGGCGGGTCCGAAGGCCGGCTGGTCGCGCTGTTGACATCGGCCGCGGGCGAGATGTCGCGCGCCACCCTGCGCCGCCAGTCGGCCGCCGGCGGGCTCTCGTGGGCGACGGTGATTCGCTTGCTGAAGGTGTCGCCGCTCCTGATGACGGGCCCCGGCGATCGCGTGCGTCTGATCGGCGCGCCCCGCCGGCCGCCGCCGCTCGCCTGACGCCTCTCGGGCGCCCCGGCACCTCGCGTGCCCACGGTCGGCCCGCTACTATTGGCGGCTTGAAGACGTTCGCGAGCGTCGCGGTGATCCTGGCGGCGGTGGCCGCCATCCTGGGCCTCTCCGTGGCCGGGGCGCTGCGCGAGCAGGAACGCCTGCTGGCCGAGTTCACCACCACGACGCGCCAGCAGGTGCACGCCTCCGTCGACGAGCTGTCGGCGCGGCTCGACGCCCTGGACCAGGACACGCGCATGCTGCTCGATCTCGTCGAGCGCTCGCGCGCCAACACGGACGCCGACCCGGCCATCGAGCGCCGGGTCTGGGCCAGCGCCTTTCAGGCCCTGGCCGTCGTGGTCGCGCAGTACCGGACGCTGGCCTATATCGACGCCCACGGCAAGATGGAGGTGCTGGCCGTCGATCCGACCGAGACCCAGCGGATCGTCGACGCGCTGATGCCGCCCACGCGCCACCTGGCGGCGGAGGTCTCGCGCAAGAGGACGAAGACCCTGGGCGAGCCGGTTCGTTACGGCGCCCGATCGTTTCTGCTGTACGGAACACCGGCCGGCGACGGCGGCGCCATCGTCGTCGCCAGCGACGCCGCGATCTTCCTGGGCGCGGTGGCGTGGACGCCGCTGCCGGTGGCCCGCCTGTTCGTCACCGACCCGGCGTCGGTGGTCTGGTCGGGCTGCGAGACGGCGCAGGGCTGCCGCGCCGCCGACGCCGACACCACCGCCAGGCTGCAGCACGTCACCGCGCAGTCGGTCACCGCGCTCGCTCCGCCGGTCTCGCACGCGCTGGGACTCGGGCGCGTACCGGCGGTTCTTATCTCCGAGCGCGTGACCCGCCCCACCGGCAGCTGGGTGGTCACCTGGGTGGCGTCGTCGCAGGCAATCCTGGCGCGCGAGCAGTCGCTGCTGTTGCGAATCATCGTCACCGCCATGGCGGTGGCGGTGGCGGTGGCGGGCGTGGGCGTCGTGATCCTGCGCCAGCAGCGCAAGGCGGTGGAGCTGGCGCAGCGCCTCGAGTACGCGCAGGCGCTGGCCAGCGCGCGCGAGATCAGCGAATCGATCGTCGCCCATGCGCCGCTCGGTGTGCTGGGCGTGTCGCAGGATGGGCGGGTGGCGCTGGCCAACACCTTCCTCACCGAGCGCGTGGGGCCGATCGCCGTCGGGACGCCCCTGCACGACGCGCTGGCCGCCGGCGGGACGGGCTGGCTGCGCGATCTCGAGCCGCTGCTGCTGGCCGACGCCCCCGCCCGCGAGATCGACATCGTCAAGCACGAGCTGCGCGCGGTGGCGACCGAGCTGCACCAGTTTCACGTGCGCATCGTCCCCATCCACAACCAGAAGCTGGGCGTGCGCGCCTTCGCCCTGCTCGAGGACCGCTCGGAGCTGCGCAGCCTGGAGAACCAGCTGGTGCGCGCCGAGAAGGTGATCACCGTCGGGGTCCTCTCCGCCGGCATCGCCCACGAGATCGGCAGCCCGCTGGCGGTCATCCGCGGCCGCGCCGAGCAGGTGCTGCGCCACGTCGGCGGCGGCCCGCGCGCCGACGACCTGCGCGTCATCATCAAGCACATCGACAACATCTCGTCGACGATCCGCCAGCTTCTGGACTTCTCGCGGCGCCAGCCCATCGAACAGCGGGCGGTGGCGGTCGACGCCGCGGTCGAGCGGGCGCGGGCGCTGTTGCAGTGGAAGCTGGAGGCGCGCCACCTTCAGCTGGAGGTCGCGCTGGCGGACGACCTGCCCCTGGTGGCGGCCGATCTCGATCAGCTGGTGCAGGTGCTGGTGAACCTGCTCCTCAACGCCTGCGACGCCTGCCAGCCGGGGATGGCCGTGCGCCTGACCGGCGCCGTCCGGCGGGGCGGCGGCGTGCGCCTGGAAGTGATAGACCACGGCTGTGGCATCGCCCCCGAACACATGAACGCCGTCTTCGATCCCTTCTTCACCACCAAGAAGCGCGGCGAGGGGACGGGCCTGGGCCTGTCGATCGTCGCCGCCATCGTTCGCAACCACGGCGGCGAGATCAACCTCGCCAGCGCGCCGGGCAAGGGGACCACCGTCTCCGTCAGCTGGCCGGCCATCAGCGAGGCGGACGCGGCCGCCGCCAGCGAGGCCGCGCGTGCCTAAGCCGCGCGCGCTGATCGTCGACGACGTGGTCGACATGGCGGTGACCATCGCCCACGATCTGCAGGCCGCCGGCTACGAGACCGAGGTGGCCCGCAGCGGCGTCGGGGCGCTGGACGCCTTCGCGCGCGAGCCGGCGGACGTGGTCATCACCGACCTGCGCATGAAGAGCGTCGACGGCCTGGACGTCCTGGACGCCGTCAAGCGCGCCGATCCCAGCGTGCCGGTGCTGATCATGACCGCCTTTGGTGCCATCGAGACCGCCGTCGAGGCCATGCGCCGCGGCGCCTATCA
>DATKEU010000436.1:0-6361 GCA_035544495.1 Polyangia bacterium
CCGCGCAGGATCGACTCGTAGGGGCCGAAGTAACCGATGTTGTTGCCCGGCCACATCACGACGCCGGCCTCGACACAGCGGCGCTTGAGCTCGACCAGCACGGGAAATATCTCCAGCAGGTCCGACGGCTGCGGCAGCAGCTCCGGCGTGGAGAGGCGATTGATCTGCGTGTTGACGCTGGTGATGATCCCGGCGGCGCGCAGATTTGCCAGCGCCGCCATCGCCGCGTGGTGGGAGCCGCGCACGCCGCGCAGGCGATCGTGGGTCTCTTCCAGACCGTCGATCGAGACGCTGACACTTTGCAGGCCCGCCTCGGCGGCGGCGGTGGCCCGTTCGGCGGTCAGACCCCGCCCACCCGAGGTCATGGTGGCCTGGATGCCGCGCCGGCGGAGCGCGCGCACGATCTGCAGCCAGTCGTCGCGCAGGTAGGCCTCGCCGCCGATCAGCGTCACCTCGCGCACGTCCATGTCGGCCATCTGCTCGACGAGATCGAGGCACTCGGCGGTCGTCAGCTCGTCGGGGCGGGCGCGCCCGGCGCGTGAGCCGCAGTGGACGCAGGCGAGATCGCAGCGCAGGGTGATCTCCCAGACCGCGTAGATCGGGCGCACGCCGTCGATGCGGCGAACCTCGGGGGCCAGCGGCAGGTGACGGCGGGCCGGCGGCGCCTCGGGGGCGACAGGCAACGAACGCCGGAGCGTCACGGTGGCGGGCATGATCGTCCCGGTCAGACCCGTCAGCCTGGGCCGCCGTCAGGCAAGCAGAACTCGGTGGCGACATAACCCGACGGGCATGCCCACTGGCCGTTCTCGCAGATCGCGGCGGTCTGCCCGGACTGGCATGAGACCTTGAAGCACCCGATCGATGGAAACGGTGCGCAGCTGCCGGCAACCTCGCCGCGATCGGGTTCAACATCCGCTGGGGGTTCGGCCGGGGGTTCGGCCTGCTCGTCGCTCGCCATGTCCGGTGCCGAATCGAGGGGTGCGACAGCGTCGGTGGCGTCGCTGGCCCCCGACGGTTTCGAGACGCCGCAGCCGAGGACAAGCGCGAGAGCGATACAGCAAGCAAAAGAAGGGTTCGTCATTCCTCGACGGTGGCGCGTCCGCCACAGAGTAATCTGGCGCGCGCATCACATCCATGGCAATCGCGGTCGGAAGAACCGAGACGCCCGTCGATTCGCGCGCGTCGACCCGGCGGGCGCAGCGAGGTAAAAGAGGCGCGGATGCGGGCTCTTTGTCTGGACAGCGCGACGTCGACGGCGCGGGTGGCAATCATCGATGGCGACGGGCGATCGCTCGCGGTGCGGGCGGCGACGGCGGCGCGGCATTCGTCGAACCTGCTCCGCCTGTGTCACGAGGTGATGGGAGAAGGCGGGGCGTCGCCGCTGACGCTGGCGGCGATCGCCTGTGGCGCGGGGCCGGGCAGCTTCACCGGGCTGCGCGTCGGGCTGGCGGTGGCGAAAGGCCTCGCCATGCCGGCGGACGTCCCGCTTTACATGATCTCGTCGCTGGCGGCGCTGGCGCTGGACATATTCGCATCGGCACCCGAGGCCGAGCTGGCCGCGCCGTGCATCGATGGTGGCAAGGGCGCCGTGCACGTCGCGCTGTTCGCGCGCGACGAGGCCGCGTACGTCGCCAGCGAGGGCGCGCCCATTCTGGCGCTCCCGCACGAGATCGCCGCGCAGCTCGGCCCGGCGGCGGGCGGACGGCGCGTCGCTCTGGCCGGCAACGGCGCCCAGCGCTACGCCGGCGCGCTGGACGCCGCGCTGCCGCCGACCTGGGCGCGCCTCCCCATCGACGGTCCCGGCGCCATCTCCGTCGGACGGCTGGCCCTGCTGCGCCACCGCCGCGCCGAGCCCGACGACCTTTCGGGCGCGGTTCCGCTCTACGGCCGCCCGCCCGACATCACGATCAAGCGATCGCCGGAGAGCTGAACCGCGTCGCCTGGCCGGTTCGGCCACGTCCAAAAACGCCCTGGAGAAACCGGGTCAAGTTGCATAGGCTATGCTGCTTCGGCCTCGGGATCGCATGCAAATCCACCTCTTCGACACCACCCTCCGCGACGGCACGCAAAGCGAGGGGCTGTCCCTCTCGGTCGAGGACAAGCTGAAGATCGCGCGCCTGCTCGATGCCTTCGGCATCCACTACATCGAGGGCGGCTATCCGGGGTCGAACCCCAAGGACGTCGAGTTCTTCCGGCGCGCGCGGTCGCTCGGTCTCAAGCATGCGAAGCTGACGGCCTTCGGCAGCACGCGCAAGGCGAACACGCGCGCCGAGGACGACGCGAACATGCAGGCCCTGGTCGAGGCTGGGACGCCGGTGGTCTGCATCTTCGGCAAGTCGTGGCTCTTGCACATCACCAAGGTCCTCGGCACGACGCCCGAGGAGAACCTGGCGATGATCGCCGACAGCGTCGCCTTCCTGAAGAAGAGCGGCAAGGAGGTGGTCTACGACGGCGAGCACTTCTTCGACGGCTTCCGCGCCGATCCCGAGTCCGCGCTTCGCGCCTGCCGCGCCGCCGCTGACGCCGGCGCCGACTGGATCACGATGTGCGACACCAACGGCGGCAGCCTGCCCAGCTTCATCAGCGAGGTGGTGGCGCGCGTGAAGGCCGCCGTCCCCACGCGCCTCGGCATCCACACGCACAACGACAGCGATCTGGCCGTCGCCAACGCGCTGGCCGGCGTCGAGGCCGGCTGCACGCAGGTGCAAGGCACGATCAACGGCTGGGGCGAGCGCTGCGGGAACGCCAACCTGATCTCGATCATCCCGGCCCTGCAGCTGAAGATGGAACGCCGCTGCGTCCCCGACGAGAACCTGGCCCGCCTGACCGAGCTGTCGCGCACCGTCAGCGAGATCGCCAACATCCGCCCGCGCGCCCACGCCCCCTACGTCGGCCAGTCGGCCTTCGCGCACAAGGGCGGCGCCCACGTCGCCGCCGTCGAGAAGGTCACCGCCAGCTACGAGCACATCCCGCCCGAGCGCGTCGGCAACCGCCGCCACATCGTCGTCTCCGAGCTCTCCGGCCGCGGCAACGTGCGCGTGCGCGCCGCCGAGCTGGGCGTCGACGCCAAGGGCAACGAGCGCGCGCTGCTCGAACGCATCAAGGACCTTGAGAGCCAGGGGTTCCAGTTCGAGGCAGCCGAGGGATCGTTCGAGCTGCTCGCGCGCCGCAGCCAGCCCGGCTACCGGGCGCCGTTCGAGGTGCTGGACGTGGTCGTCCTCTCGGAGCGCCGCCGCGGCAACACGATGTTCGCCGAGGCGACCGTGAAGTTGAAGGTGGGCGACGAGATCGTCCACACCGTCTCCGAGGGCTCGGGCCCGGTGCACGCCCTCGACGGCGCGTTTCACAAGGCGCTGAACGTCTTCTACCCGCTGCTCCAGCAGGTCCACCTGGTCGATTACAAGGTGCGCATCCTGGATCCCGAGGCGGCCACCGGCGCCAAGACGCGCGTGCTGATCGAGGCCGCGCGCGGCGAAGAGCGCTGGAGCACCATCGGCGTCTCGCAGAACATCATCGAGGCCAGCGCCGAAGCGCTGGCCGACGCCCTGGAGCTGCCGCTGGTGCGCGCGCTCCATGCCCAGGCCGGCGATTCACCCCTGGCCCGAGAGGAAGCAAGAAAACCAGCATGAAGCCGCGCACGCTGTTCGAGAAGATCTGGGACGCCCACGTCGTAAAGCCCGCCACCGCCGACACGCCCGCCATCGTGTACGTCGACCTGCACCTGATTCACGAGGTGACGTCGCCGCAGGCGTTCAGCTGGCTGCGCGAGCGCGGCATCAAGGTGCGGCGCCCGGAGCGCACGGTCGCCACCATGGATCACTCGACGCCCACCACCCCGCGCGGCAAGGACGGGCGCATCCCGATCCTCGACGCGCAGGCGGCGGCGCAGATCGGCCAGCTGGAGACCAACTGCCGCGACTTCGGCATCGAGCTGTTCGCCCTGGGCAGCGCCGGGCAGGGGATCGTGCACGTCATCGGCCCCGAGCTGGGCGTCACGCAGCCGGGCGAGATCATCGTCTGCGGCGACAGCCACACCAGCACGCACGGCGCGTTCGGCGCGCTGGCCTTCGGCATCGGCACCAGCGAGGTCTCGCATGTGCTGGCCACGCAGTGCCTGCTGCAGCAGAAGCCGAAGACGCTGGCCATCACCGTCGACGGCAAGCTGCGCCCCGGCGTCACCGCGAAGGATCTGATCCTGGCGGTGATCGCCCGCCTGGGGATCGGCGGCGGCACCGGCCACGTGATTGAATATCGCGGCTCCGCGATCCGCGCCCTCTCGATGGAGGAGCGCATGACCGTCTGCAACATGTCGATCGAGGCGGGCGCCCGCGCCGGCATGATCGCCCCCGACGAGACGACCTTCGCGTACCTGCAGGGCCGCCCGCGCGCGCCCGAGGGCGCCGCCTGGGACAGGGCCGTGGCCGCCTGGCGCGCGCTGCCCAGCGACGACGGCGCGACGTACGATCGCGAGGAGCGCTTCGACGCCGCCACGCTGGAGCCGATGATCACCTACGGCACCAACCCGGGCATGGGCATCCCCATCCGCGCCGCGGTGCCGGCACCGACGAACGCGACCATGGCGAAGGCGCTGGCGTACATGGGCCTGCAGGCGAACCAGCCCTTGCTGGGGCACGCCGTCGACGTGGTGTTCATCGGCAGCTGCACGAACTCGCGCCTGTCGGATCTGCGGGCGGCGGCGACGGTGTTCCGCGGGCGCAAGGTGAAAAGCGGCGTGCGCGCGCTGGTGGTGCCGGGCTCCCAGCGCATCAAGCAGCAGGCGGAGGCCGAGGGTCTGGACCGGGTCTTCATCGAGGCGGGCGCCGAATGGCGCGAGGCGGGCTGTTCGATGTGCATCGCCATGAACGGCGACCAGCTGCGCCCCGGCCAGTACGCGGTCAGCACCAGCAACCGCAACTTCGAGGGGCGCCAGGGCGCGGGCGGCCGGACATTCTTGGCCAGCCCGCTGACGGCGGCGGCGGCGGCCGTCACCGGCCAGATCACCGACGCGCGCGAGCTGACCTAGGGAAACGGAGAGACGACGACCATGGAACCGATCAAGACGCTGGTCTCGCGCGCGGTGGCGCTGCCGATCGAGAACGTCGACACCGACCAGATCATCCCGGCGCGCTTTCTCAAGACCACCAGCAAGAGCGGCCTCGGCGAGAAGCTGTTCTCGGACTGGCGCTACGACGCCGCCGGGCAGCCGAAGCCGGACTTCGTGCTGAACCAGCCCGAGGCCAAGGGCGCCGCCGTGCTGGTGGCGGGCGACAACTTCGGCTGCGGCTCCTCGCGCGAGCACGCGCCCTGGGCGCTGTACGACTATGGCTTTCGCGCCGTGGTCAGCACGTCGATCGCCGATATCTTCCGCAACAACGCCCTCAAGAACGGCCTGCTGCCCATCGTCGTCGATCCCGCGTTCCACAAGGCGGCGCTGGCGGCGGCCGGCACGGCGGTGACGGTGTCGCTGGAGAACCAGACCATCACGCTCGCCGACGGCAAGCAGGCCAAGTTCCCCATCGATCCCTTTGCCCGCTATTGCCTGCTGAACGGCATCGACGAGCTGCAGTTCCTGCTGTCGCAGGAAGACGCCATCGCGGCCTTCGAACGCGCGCGCGCCGCCTGAGCCAGACCCCGACGCGAGTACGATTTCGGCGGGGCGCGCCGGCGTGCTAGACGTTGCGGAGCATGAGCACGCAAGCAAGGGTCGCCGTGGTCACCGGCGCGGGCAGCGGGATCGGCAAGGCCGCCGCTCTCGCCCTGCTGGAAGATGGATACAACGTGCTGCTGGCCGGCCGCCGCCCCGAGGCGCTGGAGCGCACCGTGAAGGACGCCGGCGCCGCGGGGACGCGCGCGCTGGCGGTGCCCACCGACGTCGCCAACCCGGACTCGGTGCGCGCGCTGTTCGCCCAGACGCTGGCCACGTTCGGGCGGCTGGACGTCCTGTTCAACAACGCCGGCCGGGGCTCGCCCCCGGTGCTGCTGGAGGATCTGACCTTCGAGCAGTGGAAGAGCGTCGTCGACGTGAACCTGACCGGGATGTTCCTGTGCACGCAGGAGGCCTTCCGGATCATGAAGGCGCAGGCGCCGCGCGGGGGGCGCATCATCAACAACGGATCGATCTCCGCGTATTCGCCGCGCCCGAACTCTGCGCCCTACACGGCGACGAAGCACGCGGTGACGGGGCTGACCAAGGCGACGGCCCTGGACGGACGCAAGTACGACATCGCGTGCAGCCAGATCGACATCGGCAACGCCGCCACCGAGATGACGGCGCGGATGAAAGACGGCGTCATGCAAGCGAGCGGCGCGACCGCAGTCGAGCCGACCATGGACGTGGACAACGTCGCCCGCGCCGTGCTCT
>DATKEU010000437.1:0-13375 GCA_035544495.1 Polyangia bacterium
CCAGCGTGGATTACTTCTGCGGGCTGGCGCTGGTTCGATATTCGGGGCTGCCCGATCAGGACGGCTTGCCCCCCATCATCGGTCCGGAGATCCCGCGCACGCGAAAGATGAGGATCGTCCTGGCGGTCTCCATCGTCACCAACATGGGCCTTCTGGCGGTGTTCAAATACACCGGCTTCGCCGCCGAGAACGTCAACGCCCTGGGACGGGCCCTTGGCCTGGGAGATAACCTCGTCCCCGTCCTGCACCTGGTGCTGCCGGTCGGGATCTCGTTTTACACGTTCAAAGCAATGAGCTACGCCATCGATGTGTATCGGGGCGAGGCGCGCCCCATGCGCCGCTTCACTGACTACATGTGCTTCGAGGCGTTCTTCCCTGACCTGGTCGCCGGGCCCATCATTCGTTATGCCGCGCTGGAACAACAGATGCGCGAACGGCAGCACACCTGGGAAAAGTTCGCGCGCGGGGTGGCGTTCTTCGCCTTCGGCATGGCCAAGAAGATCTTGCTGGCCAATCCCATGGGGCACATCGCGGATACCGCGTTCGCCGGCGGCTCTCTGCACGTCGCCGACGCCTGGTTCGGGATCTTCGGCTACGCCTTCCAGATCTACTTCGATTTCTCCGGCTACTCGGACATGGCGGCGGGGCTGGCGCTGATGATGGGCTTCGTCCTCATCCAGAACTTCGATTCGCCGTACAAATCGGACAGCATCACCGACTTCTGGCGGCGCTGGCACATCAGCCTGTCGACGTGGCTGCGCGACTATCTCTACATTCCGCTGGGCGGCAACCGCAAAGGGTCGGCGCGCACGTACGTGAACTTGATGACCGTGATGCTGCTCGGGGGGCTGTGGCACGGGGCCAGCTGGAACTTCGTCATCTGGGGCCTCATTCCCGGCGGCATGCTGGCCTTCGAGCGATCGCAGGGAAAGAGCAGCCCCTATCGCCGCCTGCCGCACCCCGTCCGCGTCGGCATCACGTTCGTCGTCGTCTGCCTGTCCTGGGTGTTCTTCCGCGCCAAGACGCTGGGGCAGGCGGTGGTCTATTTCAAGTCGATGCTGGGGCTGGGCGCGGCCACCTCGGCGGCCGACGCCGTCGCGGGGGCGATGTACACGCCCTATCACGGCGCGATGTTCATCCTCTGCGCGATCACCGTCTGGGGAATGCCCAACACCTGGGAGTTCACGAGCCGCCTGTCGGTGCGGCGGTCCGTCGGCGGCATGGCGCTCTTGGCCCTGGCCGTCCTGATGATGTGGACCCAGACCGTCAACCCGTTCCTCTACTTCCAGTTCTAGAGACGCCATGCAACCGCCCAGCAAGGTGAAGGTGAAGACGGCCGTCGGTTCGGGTTCGACGCCCGCGCACACGCCCGGGCACGGGGGGCCGACCGATCCCTCGCACGACGAGAACCTGCGGCGCGGGATCATCCACACGGAGATTTCCCGGGGAACGGCCATCGGCATCGTTTCGTTCTTCCTGGTGCTGATCGCCGCCGTGCCGATCGGCCAGGCGGTCATGGAGAAGGCGCGGGGCGAGGAGACGATGCTGCTGGATATCTTCAGCCGCGCCCCCACGCGCGAAAATCTGAAGGCGTTCGAGGACGACCTGGACAAGGCGTCTTACGCGAAGGACTTCGTGCAGCCGCGCATGCAGGCGCTGCTGACGGGCCTGGGGCGCGTCGGCAACAAGAAGGCGGTGGTCGGGCGCCAGGGCTGGCTGTACTACAAGCCCGGCATCACGTACGTGGGCGGGCCGGGATTTCTCGAGCCGGACATCATCGCCATGAAGATCAAGGCGGCGCTGGACGAGGGCGAGCCGGCCGGCCATCCGGATCCCCGGCCGGCCATCTTCGCGTTCGCCGACGCGCTGGCGAAGCGCGACATCAAGCTGATCCTGTTTCCCGTGCCGGACAAGGCGATGCTGCAGCCGGTGCAGCTGCACGGGCGCGGCGCGCGCGCCAGCGTGCTGGACGTGCCGCGTAACCCCAGCTGGCCCGCGTTCGTGGCCGAGATGCGCGGGCACGGCGTGACGGTCTTCGACCCGGCGCCGGCGGCGCTGCGGCAGGACGAGGCGCCGCGTTTTCTGCTGCAGGACACCCACTGGACGCCCGAGTGGATGGACGCGGTGGCGCGGCAGCTGGCGGGCCTGATCGCGCGCACGGCGGCGCTGGCGCCCGCCGCGGGTCAGACTAGAGCGACCACGCGCAAGGCGGTGCCGCTGCCGGTCACGCGCGTGGGGGATGTGGTCGACATGCTGAAGCTTCCCGACGGGCAGACCATCTTCGCGCCGCAGGCGATCACCGTCGGGCAGGTGCAGGACGCGGGCGGCGCGCCCTGGGAGCCGAACCCGAAGGCGGACGTGCTGCTCCTGGGCGACAGCTTCACCAACGTTTTCTCGCTCGATTCGATGGGCTGGGGGACGTCGGCGGGGCTGGGGGCGCACCTGTCGCTGGCGCTCGCGCGCGACGTCGACGTCATCGCGCAGAACGATTCGGGCGCCTTCGCCACCCGCCAGGCGCTGGCGCGCGAGCTGGGCAGCGGCGAGGATCGCCTGGCCGGCAAGCGCGTCGTCGTCTGGGAGTTCGCCTCACGCGAGCTGGCGGTGGGCGACTGGAAGCCGATCGACTGGAGCGCGGCCACCGTGGCGACCACCGGCACCGGTGCATCGGGGGCGCACTGACGATGGCGGCGAGCGGCAGACTCTCGACGCGCGGCCGGGCGCTGGTCACGGGCGCCGCCGGCGTGATGGGCGCGCGCCTGGTGCGCGGGCTGCGCGACGCCGGCTGGGCGGTGCGCGCGCTGGTGCTGCCGGGCGACCCGCTGCGCGCGCGGCTGGATGGCCTGGGCTGCGAGCTCCGCGAAGGCGACGTCAGCGCGCGCGAGTCGCTGAATGGCGTCTGCGCGGGCGTCGACACCGTCTTCCACCTGGCGGCGGTGATCATCTCGCACGACCGCGAGATCTTCGCGCGCGTGAACCGCGACGGCACCGCGAACCTGGTCGCCGAGGCCGAAGCGTCGGGCGACGTGCGCCACTTCATCTACGTCTCGTCGGCGTCGGTCGTCTACCCGCGCCGCACGCCGTACGCCGAGTCGAAGCTGCAGGCCGAGAAGCTGGTGGCCGGCGCGCGCGGCATCCAGCACACCATCGTGCGCCCGACGCTGGTGTACGAGGAGGGCGGCGGCCAGGAGTTCATGATGTTCCTCGATTACCTGCGGCGCTTCCCCATCGTGCCGTTCATTGGCGACGGGCGCGCGATCAAGCGGCCGGTGCTGGCGAGCGACATCGTGCAGGGCCTGCTGCGCCTGGCCGGCAATCCCCTCGCCCACGGCAAGACGTACAACTTCAGCGGCGGCGAAGCGATCAGCATCGGCGCGCTGGCGCACCTGATGTTGCGCCACCGGGGCGGCGACCGGCCCTTCCTGCATCTGCCGGTGTGGCTGTGCCGTCTGGTGGCGGCGGCCATGGGCCTTGTGATGAAGCGCCCGCCCCTGACCAGGAACGCCGTCGCCGGCATCGTCAACGACGCCGATCTCGATCCGGGCCTGGCCATGCGCGAGCTCGGCTATCGGCCGCTGGGCGTGCGCGCCGGTTTTGCCCGCTGTTTTCCCCTGGTGACCGCCCCGCCGGCGATTCCGGACGGTGCGGTTCAAATGTCGGCGCACGTGAACGAAGGGAACCTCCGATGACAAGAGACAACGACATCGCAGTGCGCGCACCCGCCCGCCTCCGGGCGGCGCGCGCGTTTTTGGCAATCGGGCTTCTGGCGGGCGGCGGCTGCGCCAGCATGGGCGGCGCCGCCCCCACCGGCAGCAAGGAAAAGCCGAGCAGCGACGAGCAGAAGTCCATGACCAGCATGGGCGAGAAGGTCAAAGGCAAGATCGTCTGGTCCAGCTCGCGCAACGGCAACCACGACCTGTTCGTGATGGACACCGACGGGTCCAACGTCCACCCCATCACCAGCGGCGAGCAGGTCGACTGGTTCCCGCGGTTCTCGCCCGACGGATCGAAGGTCCTTTTCTGCCGCAGCAAGAAGGGCTGGGTCAGCGAGCGCGACGCCAACGACAGCGACAAGTGGGACCTGTACACGATCTCGCCCGAAGGCGGCGAGGCGACGAAGGTGGTCGAGAACGCCAGCTGGGGCAGCTGGATCGGCGCGAGCGAGATCGTCTTCGTGCGCGGCACGAAGATCTTCAAGACCAAGCTCGGCTCCGACAAGGAGGTCGAGCTGATGGACAGCACCGGCGTCTCGGATCTCGACGGCGCGCTGTTGCAGCAGCCGGAGATGTCGCACGACGGGAAGTACATCGCCATCACGCTGCGCGGATCGAAGCGCGAGACCGGCATCTGGGACATCAAGAAGAAGACCTGGCTGAAGACGGGCCTCGGCTGCCAGATCAACTGGACGGCGGACGGCAACTCGATCTTCTGGGTCAACCCGACCGGCAACGGCGGCAGCGAGATCTTCCGTGAGCCGATGAAGGACGGCAAGCCGGCCAAGCAGCTCTCCGATGACGACCTGAAGTTCATGGACATGCCGGGGCGGCGATCGCACGAGTACTTCCCGCAGTTCTCCAGCGACGGAAAGTACCTGGTCTGGGGCATCACCCAGCGCGGGCACGACCACGACATCGCCGACTACGAGATCTATCTGTGGGAGGTGGGCACGCCGGCGGAGTCGGCGGCGCGGCTGACGTTCCACTCCGGCAACGATCGCTGGCCGGACATCTTCATCCCCGCGGCGGTGGCCAGCGCCGCCGGGCAGAAGGCCGCCGGCGACGAGGGCGGGAAGGCGGCGCCTGCGGGAGCGCCCGGCGCTGGCAAGGCCGAGGCGAAGGCGGAGGCCAAGACCGAGGGTAAGACCGATGGAACTTCGGCCAAGAACGAGACCACGGCGGCCACCGCCGACTCCTCCGACGACGACAAGTCGGCCACCGCCACGCACAAGTCCAAGAAATCGAAGAAGGCCAGCAGCCGGAAGCACAAGAAGTCCTGATTGTGATGGCGGCGCAGTCACCCAAACCAAGCACCGGGAAGATTTCCGGACCCTCGCGCGACGGGCGAATTGCGGTCCTGGGCGCGGGGGGATTTCTCGGCTCGCACATCGTGCCGGCGCTGCGGGCGGCGCTGGGCTGCGAGATCGACGCGGTGGACGTCAACCTCGGCAAGCTGGCGCTGGCGCCCGACGACGAGGGCGTCCGCCGCGTGACCGCCCGCCTGGACCAGCCCGGCCTGGTCGACGAGATCACCGGCCGCTGCGGGACGGTGATCTCGCTGACCGCGCTTTGCAATCCAGCGCTGTACAGCACGCGACCGCTGGAGGTCATCGACGCCAACTACACGGAGCTTCTGCCGCTGGTGAAGGCGTGCGCGGCGCGCGGCAACCGCCTCATCCACTTCTCCACCTGCGAGGTGTACGGGCGGCGGGCGCTGGACGCCGCCGGCTGGCCGATGGACGAGATGAGCGAGGACAGAACCGGGTTGTTCCTGGGCCCGGTTCACCGCGAGCGCTGGACGTACGCTTGCGCCAAGCAGCTGCTCGAGCGCGTGATCTGGGCGCACGGGCGGCACGGCGATCTCGCCTTCACCATCATCCGGCCGTTCAACGTCATCGGACCGCGCATGGACTTTCTCCCCGGCATCGACGGCGAGGGAGTGCCGCGCGTGCTGGCGTCGTTCATGAACGCGCTGCTGCGCGGGCAACCGCTGCCGCTGGTCGAGGAGGGCCGGCAGCGGCGGACGTTCATCTCCGTGCACGACTTCGTCGAGGGCGTGGTGCGCGTCGTCGAGCGGCCGGGCGTCTGCCGGGGCGAGATCCTGAACCTCGGCAACCCCGACAACGACGTCACCATCCGCGAGCTGGGCGAGGCGCTGGCGCGCGCCTTCGCCGCCTTCGACCCGGCGGCGGCGCCCGCGCGCTTCCAGTCCGTGCCGGCGCGCGCGCTCTACGGCGACGGATACGACGACACCGACGAGCGCATCCCCGACCTGACGAAGGCGCGCCGCCTGCTGCATTTCCACCCGCAGACGACGCTGGCGGCGATGCTGCCGGAGATCGTCGCCGACTACGCGGCCCGGTACCGCCCCCTTCTCCAAGCCGAGGCGAGCGAGGCGCGCGCGCTGGCGGCCCGCCAGGCCGGCGGCGGCTAGGCGGACGGCGCACAAACGGCAAACGGCGAGATCGACGGGACAGCGAACGAACCCGGACATGTCGATCGTCGTGGTCATCCCGGCGTACAACGCCGGCCGACACCTGCCCGGCGTCGTCGCGCGGGTGGCGGGCGTGGCGCTGCCCGAGCTGCAACGGATCGTCATCGTGAACGACGGCAGCACGGACGACACGCTGGCGGTGGCGCGCGCCGCCGCCCGCACGCGCCCGGCGCCGGCCCTCGCCGTGGAGGTGATCGACCGCCCGAGCAACGGCGGCTACGGCGCGGCGATGAAGGACGGCCTCGAGAGCGCGCGCGCCGGCGACCCGGAGATCGTCGCCTGCGTGCACGCCGACGGTCAGTACAGCCCGGAAGCGCTGCCCGCGCTGGTGGCGGCGATGCGGGCGCGCGCGCTCGACCTGCTGCAGGGCTCGCGCATCGCCTCGGGCACCGCGCTCTCGGGCGGCATGCCGGTGTACAAGTACGTCGCCAACGCCGTGCTCAACCGCATCGAGAACGCCACGCTGGGCCTGCGCCTGACCGACTATCACAGCGGTTACCTGCTGTACGGGCGGCGCGTCCTGGCGGCGGTGCCGTTTTACCGGCTGTCGGACAGCTTCGACTTCGACCTGGAGGTGATCGCGGCGGCGCGCGCGCGCGGCATGGCGATCGCCGAGGCGCCGGTGCCCACGCACTACGGCGACGAGGTCTCGCACCTTGCTCCCATCACCTACGGCTTGCGCGTCCTGCGCGTCATGTGGAACTACCGAAGGGGACGTTATGACCCGAATTGAAATCCGCTCGCTGCTGCTCTCACTGACGGCGATCGCCAGCGCCGTCTCCGCCTGCTCGATGCTGGGCGGCGGCTCCGCGCCCTGGTCGGCGACGGCGGGCAAGCGCGTGCCGGCCGCGCACGCCGACGTCATCACGCTGAACCACGGCTATGACCGCACGAAATCCAGCGTGCTGGTCCGCCAGATTACGCGCCCCACGCGCGCGGCGCTGGACTTCGCCGCCTACCACGCCAACTTCATGAACGCCGACCCGCCGCCCGACGATCCGGCGCCCGCCGGCAAGCCCGACGCGACCAATCCGTTCGGCGGCCTCATCGACAAGAACACGCTGACCGCCGACATCGCGCGCACGCCGCTCACCGAGAGCGAGCGCGCGCACCCCATCGCCTTCGCGCCCGCGGTCGACTGGCTGGCGGCGAAGAAAGTGGCCGGCGCCGACGCCCTCGGCGACGTCGGCTCGGCGGTGCGCAGCGAGACCTGGGGCCTGCCGGGCGGCCCGCAGTACGTCCGCCAGGGCACCGCCGAGGTCTTCGTTCACAGCGCCGGCGGCGGGCCGGCCGAGCTGTGGCTGAAGATCGAGTTTCAACCCTGGTTCGACGCCTTCGGCCGGTTGCCCGATCAGGACGGCGACGGCTTTCCCGAGGTGTATGGCCGCATCAAGGCCGCGGAGGTCACGCCCGCCGCCGTCGACGCGCTGGCCGGCGAATACAGCAGCAAGGAGCTTTCGCCCGGCGAGGTGAAGGGCTGGGCGAACAAGCTGTCGTCGTACTGGTACCCCTCGTACAACACCGACCTGGTGCCGGCCGGCGCCGCCTGGCCCGACGAGCACACGGAGGCCGACATCAAGAAGGAGCTGGGCGATCAGAGCTGGAAGGCGCCCACCTTCGTCATGCGCGGCAAGCCACAGGGCAAGGCGACGTACAACGTCTTCATCGTGCGCGCCGCCGGCAAGGACGACAAGGACAAGTCCGCGAGCGGAGAAAGCAAGCCGGGCGGCACCGGCGTCGCCGCGCCGGCCGCGCTGGCGCTGCCCAGGACGACGCCGACGCCGCAACCGGCGGCGATCGCCGGCGAGATCAAGCAAGAGCTGAAATCCCAGGGCGGCGGCTCGTACGACAAATGGGAAGCCAAGGTGAGGCCGTATCACGAGGCCATCCGCAAGCGCCTGCACGCCGCGCCGAAAGTGAAGGGCTTCGCCGGCAACGACGGTTTTCTATTTTTCCGCAACGCCATGGAGTACGTGGCCGGCGGCGATATCGAAAAGCAGCCTGCCGGCAAGGACCCGCTGCCGATCATCGTCGAGTTCAAGAAGCTGCTGGAAGCGCATGGCGTCGACTTCCTGTTCGTCCCCGTCCCCAACAAAGAAGAGATCTTCCCGGACGAGCTGGAGCCGAAACAGAAAGCGCTGGTCGGCAAGGTGGTCAATCCCTATGGCCGCAAGTTTCTCGAGAGCCTGGCCGCCGCGGGCGTGGAGGTCGTCGATCTCCTCCCCTCGTTCCTGGCCGCGCGGGTCGAGCACGACAACGCCCGGGCCGAGCCGCTGTACCAGCGCCAGGACACGCACTGGACCGATCGCGGGCTGCGCCTGGCCGCCGACATCGTCAGCGCGCGCGTCAAGAAGTATCCCTGGTACAAGGACCTGGCCACCCACGCGCGCACGTACAGCATCAAGGAGACGTCGTTCACGCGCTTCGGCGATCTCCACTCGCGCCTGCCGGAGCCGCTGAAGAAGAAGTACAAGCCGGAGACCTTGGCTGCGCACCAGGTGCTGGGCCCCGACGGCGCGCCGTACGACGACGACGCCGACAGCCCGGTGGTGGTCCTGGGCGACAGCTTCACGGGCGTCTACGAACTCACCGACGCCGAGCACGCCGGCGTGTCCGCTCACATCGCCAAGGGGATCGCCTATCCCGTCGACCTGGTCATGAGCTATGGCGGCGGACCCAACGTTCGGCAGAAGCTGATGCGGCGGGGCGCGGGCGCGCTCGACTCGAAGAAGCTGGTCATCTGGATGATGACGGCGCGCGACCTGTACAATTACTGGGAGAACTGGGAGCCGCTCTCCGCCAAGTGAAACCGCGCGCCCTCGCGATTGTCCTCTTCCCGTCGCTACTGGCGGCGGGCGCCTGCCACCGAGCCGCCGACGGGCCCGGCGCGCCGGCCAACGCCGGGCCCCCGACCGGGGCCGCGGCGGCGCGCGTCCTGCTCGCCGCGGGCGCCGATCTGGCGGGCACGGCGAACGAGGTGGCGCAGGCCTGGGCTTTCGATGAGCTGGATCGCATCGCCGCCCGCGTGCGCGCCGAGCGGCAGCGCGATCCGGCCGCTGCACCGGCGGCCGCCATCAACCGGACCTTGTTCGACGTGCTGGCGTTCTCGCGCGAGGTCGACGACCAGGACATCGCCTATGTGCTGCTGCCGTCGGTGCTGCGCCTGCACCGCGGCAGCTGCGTGGGGCTGGGCGCGCTGTACCTGGCGCTGGCGGCGCTGCTGGACGTGCCAGCGACGGGCGTGGTTGTGCCCGGCCACTTCTTCGTGCGCGTCGACGATCAGCAGGCTCCCGGCGCGAACGGGGGCTGGCGCAACGTCGAGCTGCTCCGCCGCGGCGAGCAGATGAAAGACGACTGGTACCGCGCGCGCTGGCCGGTCGCCGGCGCCGGCAGCCCCGCCTCCGCGCGCTCGCTGTCCCTGGACGAGGTGCGCGGAGTCATCGAGTACGACGTCGGTCAGCAGTGGATGCGCCTGGACCGCCTGCTGGAGGCGCGGCGTGCCTACGAAGCCGCCGCCGCGCACTTCCCGGGCTTCGCCGAGGCGCAGGCGAGCCTCGGCCGCACGCGGCACCTGCTGGGCGCGCTGGACGGCGCCGCGTCGGCCTACGCCGCCGCCCGTTTGGCCTATCCGGACCTGCCCGGACTATCTGATAATATCAAACTGATCGAGAGCGAGCGGCACCCCACCGGCGCCGACAATCGCTAGACGGTCGCGACTCGGGCCCGGCGCGCGGCGTCTAGGAAAATAGCCATCCCTTTCATCACCTCCTGGCCCGACCCGCTGGCGATGGGGACCGGATCCGGTGTAGGTTCGGGGTCGCGCTGGCCGATCGGAGCGCGGTTTCCGCCGCCGATTCCAGCAGAGGGAATGTTGCGATCGTCGATGAAGTTGCTGACGAACGGTACCGTCGCTGATCACGCCCCGGTCGAAGCACCGACGGAGGATCCGCTCGGGCCGCTGGTGACGGGTGCCGCCGCCGGCGACCGCCAGATGATGGGGCGGATCCTGCAAGCGGTGGCCCCCGCGGTGTTGACCGTCGTCCGCGTCATCCTGGGCCCGGACAACCCGGACGTGCCGGACGTCGCCCAGGAAGGGCTGATCGCGCTGCGCGACGCGCTTCGAATCTTCCGCCGCGAATCGTCCGTCACCCAGTACGCCAAGCAGGTGGCGGTGCGAACCGCCCTGACGGCGCGGCGGCGCTGGCGCTCGCGCGAACAGCGCCTGCAAGAGTTCCGGCGCGAGACCGAGGTCGGCTCGAGCAACGAGCACACCGACGACCCGCTGGTGCGGGCGCGCCGGACGGCGGCGTTCCGCGCGCTGCTGGACGACCTGCCCGACGCTCAGGCCGAGACGTTCGCCATGCGCGTGGTCCTGGATTTCACGCTGCCCCAGGTCGCGTCGGCGACCGGCGTCCCCATCAACACCGTGCGCAGCCGCGTCCGTCTGGCCAAGGAGAAGCTGAGGCGCCGGATCGAGACCGACCCCGTCTTGTACGACACTCTGCGGGAGGGCGAGCGGTGAGAACGCCCCGGGGCACGAGCGCGGGAGAGGACGGCGGCATGGACGCGCCCACGAGCGAGCTGCATCCCGAGGAGATGCTGAGCGCGGCCCGCCAGGGGACGCTGGACGCGCGCGCGCACCGCGACCTCGCCGCGCACCTCGACCGCTGTGTCGCGTGCCGGATGGAGCTGGCCCTGTCGGCCGACATCCTGCGCGACGGGCAGCCGCAAGGGGGCGACGAGAGCCTGCTGTCCGAGATGGTGCAGCGTTCGCTGGCGGAGAAGACGGGGCGCCCCCTGCAGCTGCGCAGCGGTTTTGGGCGCTCGTCGACTTCGATGCGCCGGATGGTGCTGCCGGCGCTGTGCGTGCTCCTGGGTGGCAGCGTGGCCACCGGCATGCTGTCGGTGCACCTCGACTTTCGGCGCGGGCCCACCATCGAGAGCATCGCCAGCGTGCGCGAGCCCCTGGTGCGTCACAAAGCCAGCCCGCGCCCGGCGCCAGCCCCGCGCAACCTGCCGCCTCCGTCCGCCGACGAGCAGCGGGCTCTCGACGCGCGCGTGGCGCCCGCGCCGGTCGAGGCGCCCGCGCCGGACGCCGAGCGCCAGCAAGCCCGACCGTCGCGCCGGCGCGTGGCGGCGCTGTCGCCGGCCGCGCCCGTCGTGCCGGCCGCCGACCTGTTCGCGGACGCCAACCGCGCGCGCCGCTCCGGTGACTATGGCGCGGCGGTGACGGAGTACCGCCGCCTGTCGGAGCAGTTCCCCGGCTCGCGCGAGGAGATCACGGGCCGCATGATCGTCGGCGAGCTGATGCTGGCGCGGGACAACGCCGCCGAGGCGCTGAAGCAATTCGACAGCTACCTCGCGGTCCGACCCGACGGAACGCTGGCCGAGGAGGCGCGCGTCGGGCGCGCCAGCGCGCTGGCGGCCCTGGGCCGCGCCGCCGACGAGCGCGCCGCCTGGCAGGAGCTGCTGCGCAAGCACCCGGCGTCCGTCCACGCCGAGCGGGCCCGGGCGCGCCTGAACGAGCTGCGGTAGCGGCGGCCGTGCGGCGGAGGTCCGTGGCGTCTCTGGCCACCGCCGTCACCGTCGCCGTCGCGCTGGCCGCCACCGCGGATCCGCCGGGCGGGATCCGCGCCGGCCGCGCCTTCGCCGCCACCGCCACCCGGCGCGACGGACCCGACATCGTCGAGGTGGTGATCGCCGCGCAGAAGAACGGCCAGGCGACCGCCTTGCGGGACAACCTGCTGGAGCTGTTCGGCCGCATCGAGGCCATCGCCTGGTACCGCGACACCCGCCGCATCGATCCCGAGCAGCTGCGCGGCACCGCCGGCCCGGTGCCGGCGGCGCTGGCGTACGTCTGGATCGACATCGGCGTCGCGCATCCGGATCGAGCGCTGGTCTATCTGTCGGGCGCCGATCAGCAGCGGATCCTGCAGCGCACGGTGCTGATGCCCGCTGGCTTCGACGAGGTGGCCCGCGAGGAGATCGCGCAGATCGTCGCCTCGTCGGTCGACACGCTGCGGGCGGGCGCGCCCCTGCGCGTGGCCAAGCCCGACGACGTGCTGTTGACGGCGCCGCCCCGCGCGCCGCGGGGGTGGCTGGCGCTGGGGGCGACCGGCGCCGCCGAGCGCTGGTCCGACGAGCAAGCGGCCGTCCCCGCGTTCGGTCTGTCGGCGATGCTGGCGCGCGCGCGCGGAGCGCGCGAGGGCGACCGATTCGAACCGGCGCTGTGGCTGACGCTGGACTATCACGGCGCCACCACGTCGGGTCCCGTGATCGCCCTGGCCATGCGTGGCGGGTCGGCGGCGCTGGTGGCGTTGCCCGGCTGGCGCCTCGGGCGCGGCGTCGGCGTGCGGGCGGGCGCGGGCGTCGGCCTGGAGCTGCTGTCGGTCACGCCGTCGCTGGGCGACGCCCAGTCGGTGGTGCTGCTGGATCCGCCGCGCTGGGTGACGACGCCGTTCGCGCGCGCCGCCTTGCGTTTGGACGTCGACCTGACGGGGCCGTTCTGCGCGTTCGTCGCCGCGACCGGGGACGTCAACCTGCGAAACAACAGCTACTTCGTCGACAACGAAGGGGCGTCGCAACCGGTGTACACGCCGTCCCGCTTCCGGCCGGCCGCGCTGGTCGGCGTCGAGGCGCGTATCATGATTGGTGCAGCGCCATGAGCGCCACGATTCGACGAACGGGCGGCCCGGTGTGGCTCTTCTGTTGCCTGGCGGCGATTTCCGTCGGGGCGGGCTGCACCAGCGAGCAAAGGGTGGGCATCCTCGTCGACAACATGCCGCCGACGCTGGACGGGGATCTCGACGACGCGGGGATCGACGACGGCGGATCCGACGACGATGCGCCCGGCGACGACGCGCCCCCGATCGACGACGACGGTGGATCGCCCGATCCCGGCGGCGGAGGCGCGGCCGGCGGCCCGGTGGCGCATTTCAGGCGAATCGCCGCCGGCCAGCCGCTGCCCGCGGAAGCGACCTGCGCAGCGCGCGTGCGCCGGGGCGCGCCCGAAGCGATCCCGGAGAACGCCAGCTTCAACCAGGTGAGGCCGACCGCCGACGAGCTGTCGAAGCTGGCGGTGTGGAACCAGGCCCGCGGCTTCAACAATCGCGCGGCGGCGCTCGGGAAGCGCGTCACCGGCAATTTCACCGGCACCACCGACGAGATC
>DATKEU010000438.1:0-2831 GCA_035544495.1 Polyangia bacterium
AGATCTACAACTTTCGCGAGCTGCGCGCGCCGCTGGAGGCGCGCGGCCATCGCTTCCGCACGCGCAGCGACACCGAGAGCATCGTCCACCACATCGAGGAGCACGGGCCGGCTGGCGTCGTCGATCTGAACGGCATGTTCGCCTTCGCGCTGTGGGACGGGCGGGCGCGCCGGCTGCTGCTGGCGCGCGACCGCGTGGGGATCAAACCCCTGTTCTACGGCTCGCTGCCCGACGGGGGCATCGTGTTCGGGTCCGAGCTGTCGGCGGTGCTGGCCCACCCGGCCGTGCGGCGGCGGCCGGACGTCGCCGGGCTGGTGTCCTATTTCTTCAGCGACTACTTTCACCCGCCGCACACCATCGTGCGCGACGTGCGGCAGCTGGGGCCGGGGGAGACGCTGACCTGGGAGGACGGGCGGCTCGATCCCCCGCGGCGCTTCTGGCAGGTCCCGCCGCCCCGCACGGCGGCGCCGCGGGACGAGCCGGCGCTGGCGGCGGCGTTGTGGACGCAGATGAGCGACGCCGTCCAGCGCCAGCTCATCGCCGACGTGCCGGTGGGGATCTTCCTCAGCGGCGGGCTGGATTCGTCGACGGTGGCGACGCTGGCCAGCGGGCACGCGCCGGGGCGGATGAAGGCGTTCTCGATCGGCTTCGAGGAGGCGGGCTTCGACGAGAGCCGGTACGCGCGCCTGGTGGCCGAACGGCTGGGCGTCGAGCACGTCGTCGAGACGCTGCACGAGCGCAACCTGCTGGACGTCGTCGACGAAGCGCTGGGGCGGCTGGATCAACCGCTCGGCGATCCGTCGTTTCTGCCGACGTTCCTGCTGTCGCGGCTGGCGGCCCGGCACGTCAAGGTCGTGGTGGGCGGCGACGGCGGCGACGAGCTGTGGGGCGGCTACCCGACGTACTTCGCCCATATCTACGCCGGGGTGTACCGCCACGTGCCGGCGGTGGTGCGCGATCGCCTGGTCCGGCGGCTGGTGGAATGGCTGCCGGTCAGCGATCGCTACCAGAGCCTGGAGTGGAAGCTGCGCCGGTTCACCGGCCGCTGGGCGGAGGAGGCGACCACCCGCCACCTGCGCTGGATGTCGTCGGTGGATCTGCCCGACCTGGCGCGCGCCGTGCGCGGCGCGGACGGCGTGGCGCCGCCGACGCTGAGCGCGCCCTTGCCCGAAACCGGCGACCAGCTGAACCGCCTGCTGGCGCTGGACTTCACGACGTACATGCCGGGGTCGGTGCTGACGAAGGTCGACCGCGCCTCGATGGCGCACGGCCTGGAGGTGCGGCCGCCGCTGCTGGACAACCAGACGGTCGACTGGGCGTTCGCGCTGCCGTCGCGGCTGAAGGTGCGCCCGAACCAGAGCAAATACTTGTTCAAACGGGCGGCGCGCGGGCACGTTCCCGACGCGATCATCGATCGCAAGAAGAAGGGCTTCGGCATTCCGCTCGCGGTCTGGCTGCGCGGGCCGCTGCGCGATCGGCTGGAGAGCCTGCTGGCGGCGTCGCCGGCCTGGGACGCGGGCTTGCTGGATCAGGCGACGTTCGCCGCCTGGAACCGGCAGCACCAGGAGCGGAAAGCCGATCACGCGCGGCCGCTGTGGGCGCTGCTGGTCCTGGACAGCTGGCTGCGGCGCTGGTTCGCCGGTCAGGGTCCGAGCACCGGGGCCGATTCCAGCGCGGATTCCGTCGCGGCGGCGGGGCGGGGCGGCGACAGCGACGTGTCCGCGTCGCCGCTGGACGGCGGGCCGTAGTCGACGCCGGGCTTGCGCAGGTATCCGGCGATCGGTTTTTGCGCCGTGCCCATGATGCGCCCCTCGGTGACGGTGACGGGCAGGGGGCGCGCAAGTTCGTAGTAATAGCCGCGCGTCTTCAGCTGATAGGCGTAGGGCTGGTCGTCGACGACGAAGCGGCGGCGCACGTCGATGGGCGCGTTGCCCAGGCGCGCGAAGCGGCGATGCCGCAGGACGAAGTCGAACAGGCGGACCGCGCGGTTGTTCACCAGCCGATGACAGCCGTGCGAGAAGCGCTGGGCGATCGACGTGTAGTCGACCGAGCCGTGCGTGCGGACCTGGTTGTCGAACCCGCCGCGCTTGGGATCGATGTGGATGGCCATCACCAGGCCGTACGCCGACTGGAACCCGGGGCCCATCACGTCCGTGTTCACGACGGTGACGGGGCCGACGTTGCGGTCCAGGACCTTGCGCACCAGCAGATCCTTGGCCGGCGTGGTCTCGGGCGGAATCCAGACCGGACCGGCGACGACGTTCCTCCAGACGCGCGGGCCGACGTCGGAGTTCTTGTACTTCATGTACAGGCGCCCGTCGGCCTGGAGCTCGCTGCGCCACGAGCCGATGGTGGTCCGCCACCGGCAGAGCGGGATGCGCTGGCCGTTCCAGCTGGCCAGCAGCGTCAGGTGCGGAAAGTGCTCGCGGCGCTGGACCACGGGCTTGCCGTGGTTGTCGTAGGGAAAGTCGTACCAGACGTCGCCACGGTCGATCTCGACGGAGAGATCCATTTCGTTGGCGTAGTAGGGCGGTAGGGGCGGCGCCGGGTAGCGGGCGATCTGCGAGGCGGACGCGCCTGCCGGGCGCGCGCGCAGGAAGCGCACCAGGTCGGCCGGCGTCCCGACGCCCAGCGCGGCCGCCAGCGCGCCGACATGGGCGGCGATGAGGTTCGGGACCGGGTGGCTCTCGCCCGCCTCGTCGCTGTACGTGGGCGGCGGCTGCAGGCGATCGGTCGAGCCGTCCTCGACGATGCCGGCGGCGTCGGCCACGCGCTCGGCCAGGATGCGCCGGAAGGTCTCGAGGTGCAGGTCCGCGGGCGGGCGCAGGAGG
>DATKEU010000439.1:0-16162 GCA_035544495.1 Polyangia bacterium
CCGCTCGTCGGCCTGAGGCGACCCGAGGTGGAGCGGATCGTCCGCGAGCTGGTCGGGCGCGAGTTTCTTTCCGGCGGGCTGCTGGCGAAGGTCGTCGACCGGGCGGGCGGCAACCCGTTCTTCGTCGAGGAGCTTACGCACTATCTGGTGCAGTCGTCGAACCAGCCCACGCTGGCGGGCGGGCGACTGGAGGACGTCACCACGAGCAGCGTCGTTCCCACCAAGCTGCGCGACATCCTGGCCGGCCGTCTCGACCGCCTGGGCCCCGCCAAGGAGACGGCCCAGGTGGCGGCGGCCATCGGGCGCGAGTTCGACTATCGCCTGATCGCCAGCGTCAAGCGCGAGAACGAGGCGTCGTTGCTGACGGATCTGGAGAAGCTGGTCTCCGCCGAGCTGCTGGTGCGGCGGCGCCACGTCGACAATCCGCTGTACATGTTCAGGCACGCGCTGATCCGGGACGCCGCGTACGAGAGCCTGACGGCGTCGTCGCGCGAGACGATCCACCGGCGCATCGCCGAAGCGATGGAGTCGTCGTTCCCCGAGATAGCGTCGCTGCGGCCGGAGCTGATCGCCCACCATTACACGCGCGGAAACGCCCCCGCCCAGGCCGTCGACTACTGGCAGAAGGCCGGCGAGAACGCGGTCGGCAAGTTCGCCTACGCCGAGGCCATCTCGCACTTCGCGAACGCCATCGAGCAACTGCTGACGCTGCCGCCGTCGCGAGAGCGGTCGCGCAGGGAGTTCGCGCTGCGAACGGCGATCGGTCTGCCGATCATGACGATGAAGGGCTACTCGTCGAAGGAGGTCGAGGAGACCTATCGCCGTGCCGCCGAGCTGTGCGAGGAGCTGGGCGACGAGCTGCCCATGAAGGCGCTGCACGGGATCTGGGTGGTCAACATCGTCCGCGGTGATCCGGAACCGGTGGCGCGCCTCATCGAACGCTTCAAGTTGATCGATCGCAGTTCACAGGACCGGTACGCGCTGTTCACCGCTCGCGCCGCGCTGCAGTCGGCCCTGTTCTGGTATCCCGACTATGAAGTGGCACTGGGATTCGGTGACTCTGCTCTGACACTGTTCGATTCGGGCAATCCCAGGGTTCATCACGAGACGCTGCTGCGCGACCACGGATTCGAGGGCCTGTTCTATCCCCACGTCTATGGGGCTTACATTCGCGTGATCACCGGCGCTCCGGCCATCGGCCGTCGCATGTGGAACGAAGCCTTCGTTCACGCGAAGACTGTCGGCGATCCGTACGCACTGGCCACCGTGCGACTGTTCGGGATCTTGATCAATGTGATGCTCGAGGACTTCGCCACCGCGCGGGTGTTGGCGGACGAGCTTCTTCTGACCGAGAACCTTTTCATCTTGTGGAAGGCTCTTGGAATGGTGCTCCGCGGACTTCTACGGGTCTCCGACGGCGATGTCGAGGAGGGACTGAAAGAGAGCCGGGGCGGCCTCGACATCGTGCGGACGATTGGCGCGATGCTCACGCTTCCAAACTATCAATCATTCCTGGCCGAAGCGTTGATTCAGATCGGCAATCTCGACGAGGCCGAGATGGTCTGCAAGGAAGCGATGGATCGCATGCAAGCCACGCAGTTCCTGGGCTGGGCGCCCGTCGTGTTGCGCTTGCGCGGCGAGCTGCTGATGAAGAGGGGCGACCTCGGGGCGGCCGAGGCGAGCGTCCGTGAGTCCCTTCACCTGGCCGGTGCGCACGGCGCCACCATGTTCGAGCTCCTGTCGGCGATGACGTTGCTGCGGCTGCAGCGGGCTCAAGGATCGGCGTCGGAGGCGCGCGGCCTCCTCGGCCAGGTCCTGTCGCGCTTCGAGCCGGACTGTCTCGAGCCCGTCGTGCGCCGGGCCCGCGACGCGCTGGCAGAGCCGTAGCCGTGGCACCGGCGGCGAGAGCGAAGCAGGGCCGGCGGGCGGGCGTGCTGCTTTACGGGGCGACCGGATACACGGGCGCGCTGATCGCGCGCGCGGCGGCGGGCCGCGACCTGCCGCTGGTCCTGGCCGGGCGGGACGGCGAGCGTTTGCAAAAAGTGGGGCAAGAGCTCGGCTGCCCCGCGCGCGTGGCGTCGCTGGACGAGGGGCGCGCCCTGCGCGCGGCGCTGGCCGACATCGGCGTGGTCGTCAACGCCGCTGGTCCGTTCGCCTCGACGGCCCGCCCGCTGGTCGAGGCTTGCCTGGAGACCGGCGCCCATTACGTCGACGTCAGCGGCGAGGTCGACGCCATCGACGCCGTGGCCGCCTACGACGGGGCGGCGCGCGACGCCGGGATCATGTTGATGGCGGGCGCCGGCTTCGACGTGGTCCCCTCCGACTGCCTGGTGGCACGCGTGAAGCGGCGGCTGCCGAAGGCGAACCATCTGATGATCGGCATCGCCGGGCTGGATCTGGTGTCGCGTGGTTCGGCGCGAACCATCCTCCAGCAGCTGGGGCGGGGCGTGCGCGTCCGTCGCGACGGCCAGCTGGTGACCGTGCCGGAGGGCGTGCTGGAGGCCCGCTTCGATTTTGGCCAGGGCGCGCGCGCCTGCGCCAGCGTCAGCTGGGGCGACGTGGTCACCGCATTTCACACCACGGGCGTCCCGAACATAGAGGTCTATTTCGAATCGACCATTCCCGTCCGGGCGTTTCACCTGCTCGGGCAGTCGCTGGCCGTTCCACCGGTCGCGCTGATGTCGCGGATGTGGCTCTCCGCCTGGGCCGAGATGCAGCGCGACGGCCCGACCGAGGCCGAGCGCGCCACGCGGCGGGCCACCATCGTCGTTCGTGCCGAGTCCCCGGACGGACGCTCCGTCATCAGCCGCGCGCAGACGCCCGAGGTCTACACCTTCACGGCCGCCGCCGCCGCCGCCGTCGCGGCGCGCGTGCGGGCGGGCGAATTCGAACCGGGCTTTCAGACGCCGGCCCGAATATTCGGCGAGGACTTCGTTCGCTCGTTCCACGGCGTCATCGTCGAGGACGTCCGCACTTCCTGAAACCATCCGAGCGAGGACCGACATGAATATCCCCGGCGCGATCATGATTGGCCAGCTGTGGTGGTATGGCGCCGCCGTGTTGCGGCCGGCTCAGCTTCTGAAGTCGGCGGGGCTTTACCCGGACAACTCCCTCGGGCGGCGCCCGGCGGTCGTCACCGGCCGGGGAGGTGGACCGTTCTTCTCGCGCCGGAACCGGCGACCGGTGCTGCTGCCGCGCCGGCCCGATCGCTATGATCTCGTCGAGGAGTTCGACGGCATGTCCGACGTCTACAGCCTGGCCGTCGATCCGTTCGCCAAGCCGATCTTCGAGGAGACCATCGCCGCCATCACGCCGTACATCGCCAGCTCGGCGCGCGTCCTGGATCCCAGCTGCGGGCCGGGGCTGGATCTCTGTCATCTGGCGACGCTGGTGCCGGAGGGGGAGGTGGTGGGCGCCGACCTGGCCGAGAAGATGGTCCTGCGCGCCGCCGACAACGCGCGCCAGCGCGGGATCGAGAACGCCGCATTTTTTCAGGCCGACGTGACGTCGCTGCCGAAGGTGTTCCAGGGGCGTTTCGACGCCGTGTTTTGCTCCCTGTCTTTTCACCACTACACCGATCCGTTGCGGGCGCTGCAAGAGATGCGGCGGGTCCTGCGCCCGGGAGGCCACGCGTTCATCACCGACGCCGGTCCAGGCTGGATGAAGCTGCTGGGCTCGCCGATCGCGAAGATCGCCGATCCGGGCTGGGTGGCGTTCCGGACTGGCGAAGAGTTTCGGGAGCTCTGCCAGCGCGCGGGCTTCGCCGGTTTCTACTGGAACGAGATCCTCCCCGGAATGGGGCTGACGATCGCCACGCGATGAGGGGCGGCGGCCATTGAAGGTTCTGGTCACCGGCGCGACCGGCTTCCTGGGGTCGTGGGTGGTGCGCGCGCTCTTGCGCGCGGGCGATCGCGCGCGCGTGCTGGTCCGGCGCACCAGCCAGCTGGACACGCTGGCCGGGCTGGCCGTCGAAACGATGGAGGGCGACGTGCTCGATCGCCCATCGATCGCGCGCGCCGCCCGGGGCGTCGACGCGGTGGTGCACGTCGCCGGGCTGGTCTCGTTGCGCCGGCGCGATCGGGCGCTGCAGCGGCGGGTCAACGTCGAGGGGACGGCGAACGTGCTGGGCGTGGCGGCGGCGGGCGGCCTGCGGGCCATCCACACGTCGTCGATCGGCGCCGTCGGCTTTTCGGATCAGGCGATCCTGCGCGACGAGAGCAGCCGCCTGTCCCTGCAGATGGGCGCGCAGTACGCCTATGCGGCGACGAAGCTGGCGTCGGAGGAGATCGCCTTCGCGCTGGCGGCCAAGGGCGCCGACGTCGTCGTGCTGAACCCGGGCCTCCTGCTGGGGCCAGGCGACCGGCATCTCTCCAGCACGCGTTTCGTTCACCATTACCTGCGCGGCGAGGCCCCGTTCTGCCCGCGCGGCGGGACGTCACTGGGCGACGTTCGTCTGGTCGCCGAGGTCTATCCCCGGGCGCTGCGCGCGACGCCGGCCGGCGAGCGGTACATACTGGCGGGCATCAACTGCACCTACCGCGAGATCTTCGACGGATTGGCCCGCGTCTCGGGCCGGCGGCGTGCGTGGCTGCTTCCGACGCTGGTGGCGCAATGGTGGGCCCTGGCCAGCGACGCCGCCGGGCTGTTCGTCCAGCATCCGTTCGACGAGTTCAGCCTGGGCACGGTGGCGTATTGCACGCGCTTCAACTATTGCGATTCGACCAAGGCCGCCCGCGCGTTCGGATATCAGCCCGGCGAGTTGCTGCCCCTGCTGAAGGCGACCGTCGAGGATCACCTGGCGCGTTCAGGCGACGTCGTGGCGCGGGTAGGTGAGACGGGCCGGAACGGCGTCGAAGCGAAAAGCGCCCCAGCGATTGCGGCGCGACAGCGCCGGCACGCGCGCGTTCAGCGCCGGAAGGCCGTCGATCAGACCGCCCGCAAGTGAGATGCTGGCCCGTACCGGCGCCGCGGACGGACCGTTCGCGAAGGATCGCTCGAGGAGGCTCACCGCCCACCGATTCTGGTCCTGACCGCCGAGCAGCGGCAGAGCGGCGCGTTCGTCGATCAGGCGCGCGGGGAACGAGGCCGCGTTCGAGATGTCATCGCTCCAATCGATCGACGACAACTCCTCACCCGTCAGCGAGAGGACGCGACAGCGACGCGGCGCCGGCCGATCGAATCGAGCCAGCCGCTTGCGATAACCGCAGCGCAACGCCAGGTCGCCCCACAGGGCGATGGGGCTGTCCGTGTACATCGCGAGCACGAAGGCGAAGATGTCCTGCGAACGTCCGGTCTGAAGGCGAGCCGGCGTCGTCACCAGGATCTCGTTGTACGTCCCGCCCGACGCGGCCGCGGCGTGGCTCCAGCGCCGAAAGAGATCGCCAAAACGCCCGGCGCCCAGCGCGGCCCCGCCGGCGACGGCATCCGCTCCGAGCTCGAGCCAACCGAGGGCGTCCGACCAACCGCTCTCGGGCGGTCTGGCAGCGGCGCCCCAGGTCCCGAGGCCCCCGCCCAGGATGGCGCCCGTCCAGCGTCCGGCGCGCTCGGCCCACGCGTGCTGATCACCCGACGGCGACTCCCAGCGCCCGTCGCGGACGCGCCACACTTCGATCGTCAGGGGATGTTTCCCCGGCGGGCTCGCCGGCCGCGCCGCCGGTTGCGCCCAGGGCGTCATCCGCGGGATGAGCTCGTCGACGTCCGTCCACACAGTCACCGCCACGCCGTCGAGTGTGCAGGAGCTGACGTACGAAGGATGCGCGCCTGGACGCCGGCCACCCGGCGCGGGCATCGGCTTCATTCCGCCGGGCGGTCGAGATAGGCCTCGACGATCTGCGAACGCTTCCCGTCCTGCCAGGTCAGCTTGCCGGCGTACCTTCCGGGCGGGCGATCCATCAGCAACTTATTGAGATCGGACAGAGAGACCACGTACGTCGGTTTGCCGTTCGACGGGCTGCTCAACGTGACATGTTTGCTCGGTATCGAGTATCTGCCGTATGTGAGATCGGAAGGAGTGACCGTTTCACTCTGTGGAATGTCGGTCAGCACGGGCGCGCTGGTCTCGCTGTAGCGATCCAGAAAGAACGTGATTCGGCCGTCGATGACGCGGGAACGCGGGGGCGGAGGCGGGGAGGGCGTGGCCACCGTGTTCCAGACGTTCTGGAACAACCGAACCTGCTCTCGGGCGGCGCCGACCCAGAACATGATTCCACTCTGGAAGACCTCCGCCGGCGAAAGAGTGAGGGCGTCGTCGACCAGGTCGGAGAGCTGTTCGCCGCTGTTCTCCAGCGCGCTCGCGTAGTAAGCGCCCACCGTGAGCAGCTTGTACTGAAATCGCTCGATCTCCTCCAGGGCGACCCGCCGGCGCTCCCCGTGGCTTTTTCCCGCCGACATCGATCAGGGCCGCTAGCGTGGTTGAAAGAAGCGATAGGCGGCCTCGTACAGCCGGTGCAGGGCATCGACGGCGTTCAGCGAGACCGCCGTGGAGTTGCGGATCAGGTCCATCGGCTCCAATTTGTCGGCCAGGAGACTCTTGCCGTGCCCGAACATGATGTCCATGTGATCGCCCGCTGTCTTGCCGACGTCCGTCTTCAGCTGCGCCATCTTGCTCTGACAGTGGTCGAGCAAAGCGCGGGCGTTTTGCCTCGCCTTTTCGGTGTGCGGATTCTTCTCCGTGTCGGCGGGGGCCTTCGGGTCTGCGTTTGGTTTACTTTCGTTCGACATTGGCGTCCCTTCTGTTTCGGGTCAGGGGCTAGAAAACCAGCAAGTGTAGCCACGAATCCAAGGTCAACGGCACGAGAACCTTCGACAGAGCGGCGAGCTCGCTCTGGGCAAAGGCAGGTTCAGTAAAACGAACGGTCTTCGAGAACTCGACATGGACGCCTTTGTCGACCGCCCTGCAAATGGCGCCGCCGCGGTCGACGTCGATGCCACCGTCTCTGATGCCGAAGATTTTCGATTCGTGGTTGAGGCAATCGACTTCTCGATATTCAAACTCGATCGACGTCAGCTCTTCGTCCGGGGCCCCCTCGGGCTTGCGGGAGAAACTGCTCAGGAGGAGGTTCCGGTAATCGTAGCCGAGCACGTGCACGTCCTCGTAGAAGAGTCGGTCCACCCAGCGCTGCTTGGCGGCTTTATCCTCCTCCGGCGGGTCCTTGCGCGAGCGCAATGGCGCGCCCGCAGCCGGCGGAACCACCAAGTAGCTGGCGTTCCAGAGCTCCGGCGCGTGGTCAGTCCATTTGCGAGGATCGAGCGCGTCGAGAAATGCTTTGACTGTTACGTTTTGAAACAGGGTGCCCGACGTCCCCGAGGCCGGCGGCCTCGAGAGTTCCTGTTCTTGGCGGGGGCGGTCGGCAGCGAACAGATCCGGCGCCGTGTCTGTCGACGCGTCGGCCTTCTCACCATCGAGCGCGAAAGGCGGAGCCTTCCCCGAACGGCTCTCGTGCCGTTCGATGGTCAAGGGCTCGCCATCTTTCTTGTGGTGCTGGTGGTGGATGCGCTGCATGTGTGCCAGCGCCTCGCGATATGCGTCGTCCGGGTACTGGGGCGAGCGGTCAGCGCGATCGAAGATGCGGGTGAACGCCTCATCGAGAAAGTCAACTTGGGGAGCTTCGCTGTAATGGCTCTTGAGCGTCCCCGTCAGGCGCTGGATGTGCCGATCGAGCCGGGAGCGTCCATTACCGGCCCGCGTGCGAACCAGATCAACCACCGCCATGCGCACATCGCGCACGTCGTCTTTGCTCTCTCGGGCCTCGAGCACGTCGATCGCCGTCTCCAGCGGCATCATCCGCCGGGACACCGTCACGCTGAGCCTTTCGATCTGCTCCCGCCGGCCGTGGAAGTAGATGCTGGTCAGCGCCTTTCGCCGTTGCTCGACGGACGGCATCGTGCGATTCCTCCCCCCCTTTCGGAATGTCGACGCTCTGCCTCTATAACACTTTCAATTTGCCGCAGGAAGTAAAACCCCCGGTCCTCGAACGGTCGACACCGACTTTCTTCCCGTCACGGCGCCGCCACCGTCACCGCCCCCGACGCGAAGCCCGCCGGGTGATGTGCTACGTTCCCACCGTGCCCATCAGTCGGAGAGCCAAGGTTCGCATCGTGCTGTTCATTCTCGCGGCGCTGGTGGCGTTCGTCGGTGTCGAGGCGCTGCGGGTCTGGTGGTTCCGCGGCTATTCGCGCGGCACGCGGACCGGCGTGGTTCGGAAGATTTCGTACAAAGGGCCGCCGTACTGCAAATACATGATGGGCGAGATGGCGCTGCAGGGGACGCTGCCGGGGCAGCCGGTGGAGATATGGGAGTTCTCGGTGGACGACGAATCGCGGTCGAACCCGCTGGTGAAACAACTGCACGACGCAGAGCGCTCGGGGGAACGGGTGACGCTGCAATACCGTCAAGACTTACATTCGCTTTTCCGGTGCACACCTTCCGAGTACTTCGTCATCGGCGTCGAGAAGTAGCGTGCCCACCCTCCGGTGTATCCTGGGGGCGCCTCCACCAGGCGGAGGAGGTTTTCCCTGACCCAGTCGCAGTCGCAGGCCACCATCGACGCCGTCGGGCAGGTGTTGCGGGCTCTCGACGGCGCGGAGCACGCGCGCCTGACCAACGGACGCCCGTTCGTCACGCTCTCCTGGGCGCAGAGCATCGACGGCAGCATCGCTCTCGAGCCGGGGCGCAAGTTCGCGCTGTCCGGGGGCGAGTCGCTGGCGCTGACGCACGCGCTGCGCGCGACCCACGACGCCATCCTGATCGGAATCGACACACTGCTGGCCGACGATCCCGAGCTGGGGGTCCGGCACTGGGCGGGTCCCTGGCCGGCGCCGGTAATCCTGGACAGCCGCCTGCGCACGCCGCCCACGGCTCGCTTGCTGGCCTCCGGCGGGCCGCGGCCCATCCGCATCGTCTGCACCGCCTCCGCCGACGAGGGGCGGGGCCACCCGCTGCGCGCGCGCGGCGCGACGATCCTGCGCGTGGCCGCCTGGGACAACGGCTGGGTCGACCTGGAAGCGCTGATGGCGGCGCTGGCGGCGAGCGGAATCAAGCGCCTGATGGTCGAGGGCGGAGCCAAGGTCCTCACCAGCTTTCTGCGGGCGCGCCTCGGTGACTACGCGGTGGTCACGGTCGCGCCGCAGCTGCTCGGCGGGCTGGCCGCCGTCGGGTCTCTCCCGCACCGGCGCCTGCCGCGGTTGCGGACGCCGCTCAGCTTTCAGCTGGCCGATGATTTCGTGCTGTCGGGCGCGCTGCACTGGGGGGCGGGGTGAGGCGGCGCGCCCTGGTCTTCACCGGACCGCGGCGCGCGAGCGTCATCGACGAGGAACTGGGACCGCCCGCTCCCGGTCAGCTGCTGGTCGCCACGCGCGTGTCGGCGATCAGCTCCGGGACCGAACGGCTGGTCTATCGCGGTGATTTTCCGGCGGACCTGCCGCTCGACGACACGCTGCCATCGCTGGCGGCGCCGGCGCCGGGCGCGGCCTGGTCGTATCCGCTGCGCTATGGGTACGCAGCGGTGGGGCGGGTCGTGGCGGCCGGCGACGGCGTGGCGGCCGCCTGGGTGGGGCGGCGCGTGTTCTCGTTCCAGCCACACGGAAGCGCGTTCCTGGTCGCGGCCGACGAAGCCTGGCCGGTGCCGAACGGCATCGACGACGAGAAGGCCGCGCTGCTGGCCAACGCCGAGACGGCGGTGAACGTCGTGCTCGACGCCGGGCCGCGCGTCGGCGAGCGCGTCGCCGTCTTCGGCCAGGGCGTGGTCGGTCTGCTGGTGACCGCGCTCTTGGCCCGCTTTCCGCTGCAGGGGCTGGTGGCCGTCGACCGCTTGCCGGCGCGCGCGGCGCGCGGGCGAGCGCTGGGCGCGGGCCTGGTCGTGGTCGTATCCGCGGCGGCGGAAGCGCGCGCCGCCCTTGGCCGGGACGGGGCGGACCTGGCCATCGAGCTCACCGGCAACCCGGCGGCGCTGAACGACGCCATCGCCGTCACCGGCGCCGAGGGACGGGTGGTGGTGGGATCGTTCTACGGTCGCAAGCAGAGCGCGCTCGACCTCGGCGGTCACTTTCATCGCGGGCGTCTCACCATCATCAGCAGCCAGGTCAGCCGCATCGGGCCGGCGCTCTCGGCGCGCTGGGATCGGGCGCGCCGGCGCGACGTCGCGTGGGAGCTGCTGGCACGGACCGACACCAGCGGGTGGATCACGCATCGCTTTCCCATCGGCCAGGCGGAGGCGGCCTACGCCCGCCTGGACGAGGACGCGCCGGATATGCTGCAGCTGCTTTTGACGTACGAATGACGGGAGACGACGCATGAGCCACAGCCAATACACCGTCGGCGTGATTCGCGACTTTGTCGCCCAGCACTTCCTGTTCGGCGGCGACTGGGGGCGCGAGAACCAGTTGCACTCGCACCACTACAAGATGGAGGTCATCTTCGCCGGCCCGCGCCTGGACCAGCATGGGTACTTGCTGGACATCGCGGTGGTCAAGGAGCACCTCGACCGTTTGGTCGATCGCTTCCGCGACAGGACGCTGAACGAATTGCCGGAGCTCGCGGGGCAGAACCCGGGGCTGGAGCCGTTCGCGCGCGTCCTTTGCGAGGGCATGGTGCGCGCGCTGGAGCCGCGCAACCTGGACGCCGTCACCATCAAGCTGTGGGAGAACGAGGAAGCGTTCGCCACGTACACCGTCACGTTTCCCTGAGCGGCGGCGATGGCGCCGGCCCCGCTGCGCGTGGCGTTCGTCGTGCCCGGGGGGCTGGATCGGGTATCGGGCGGCTTCATCTATGACCGCCACGTGATCGCGGCGATGCGGGCGCTGGGCGCGACGGTCGACGTCGTGCCGCTGGCCTGGCTGCCCGCTGGCGCGGCCCTGGCCGCCAACCTGGCGCCGCTGCCGCCAGGGCTGGACGGGTACGACGTCGTCATCGAGGACGAGCTCGGTCACCGCTCGCTGCTGCTGCGGCATCGCGGCCTCCGGGCGGCCGGAGTGCGCGTCGTGGCGCTGGTGCACAACCTGTCCTGCCGGCAGCCGGCGGCGCGATGGGCGCCGGCCCAGGCCGTGATCGAACGGGCGTATTTCCGCAGCGTCGATGGCGCGGTCGCCGTCTGCGTCGACACGCTGAGCGAGCTGGTGACGCTGTCCTGGCACCCGCTGCCGATCGTCGTCGCCCACGCGGGACGCGATCACCTGACGGCGGTCGCGCCCGCCGAGGTGGCGGCGCGCGCGGCGGCTCCCGGGCCGCTGCGCATTCTCTTCGTCGCGTCGGTGACGCCGGCCAAGGGATTGCACCACCTGCTGGACGTGGTGGCGTCGCTGCTCGCTGCCGGTCACGACGTCACGCTGGACATCGCCGGCGCGCTGGATCAGGCGCCTTCGTACGTGCGCGTCCAGCGGGCTCGTGCCGGCCTGGTGGATCTCGCGTCGCGCGTGCGCTGGCACGGGTTGCTGTCCGCGCCCGCGCTGGCGGACGTCTACCGTCGCTGTGACGTCCTGGCGCTGCCGTCGGACCGCGAGGCGTACCCGCTGGTGGCGATCGAAGCTCTCGCCGCCGGGCTGCCCGTGTTCGTGACCGATCGCGGGGGCGCCGGTGAAGCCGTCGGCGCCGGGCCGCAAGGGCGCTGCCTGCCGCCCGACGAGCACGCCGCCTGGGTGCGCGCGCTGGCACTGCTGGCGCGCGATCGGGCGGCGCTAGCGGCGGCCGGGCTGGCGGCGCTGCGGCGCTTCTCGACCCTCGGCACCTGGGCCGACGCGGCTGCCAGCGTGCTGGGGCTGTGCCGGCGCCTCCGCGATCGGGGCTGACGGCGACGTCACCAGCCGCCATTCGCGCGCGAACAGCGCCAGCGTGGGCAGCATGATCACCGTCGCCGCCGGCCACAGCAGCGGGCGCGGCAGGAAAGGGAACAGCGCGGCCGTCACCAGCGCCATCTGCGCGCCGGCCGCGAACCGGGCGGCCGGGTAGGGGCGCAGGCGCTGCAGAGGAACCGGCAGGCCCAGGCGCGCGCGCAGCCACAGGCCGGAGCGAAACAGCGGATACGCGACGGAGAGCAGCAGGTACCAGGGCGGCAGGCGCCCGCGCGCGACCGCCAGCAGCGGCGCCACCAGCAGCCCAGCGGCATCGGTGGTGACGTCCAGCGACGCGCCCAGCTTCGTCGTTCGCGCAAGGCGCCGCGCCAGCGCGCCGTCGGCGAGATCGCCCACCACCGCCGCCGCGTAAAGCGCGCCCGGCCACCAGGTCGCAAGCTGCTCGCTCCCCCCGCCGGCCGCCAGCAGACCCCCGAGCGCCGACACGAGCAGCGCGCGCGCCAGCGTGACCAGCGTCGGCGCGCCCAGCGAGGCAGCGACGGCCGCCGCCGCCGGTACGGGCGGCGCCGGAGCCGGCCGATTGTCGGCACGCCGTCGCCACAACGTCGCCATGAACCAGGTCCACGGTCCGGCCGAACCGGCAAGGAATGCTGGCCCATGGTCGGGTGCCAGGGCGGGCGCGGCCACGATCAGGATCGCCAGCCCACCAGCGGCCACGGCGGCGATCTCGGCCGCCAGCCGGCGCGGGACGGAGGCGCGGGCCGCGCCGCCTCCGTCGCCGCCGTCGGTCGACATCATCGCCGCATGATAGGGCGCGCACAGATTTTACGCCTTCGAAACCCGACGGAAACTCGGGCGGGTGTACATTGAAGAAAGATGATGCCGAAGGACCGGGACGCCTCCGACCCGTCGCTCCCGTCGGTCGTCGTTCACGAGCAAGGGAACCGCAGCCTCGACGGGATCTTTCGCTTGATCGAGGTGGCCGGCCAGGCGGGCGGTCTCGACGAGGTTCTGGCGGCGATGTGCACGGAGGTGGCGGCCATCGCCGGCAGCGACGTGGTCAGCATCTACGTGCGCGAGCAGGACGCCGCCGGGCCGGTCCTCACCATGCGCGGCAACGTCGGGTTCCCGGCGGAGGCGGTGGGTCGCGTGCGCCTGCGCGTGGGCGAGGGGATCATCGGTTTCGTCGCCGATCGCTTGCGCCCGGTGTCGGTGGCGTCGGCCGACAGCGACGAGCACTTCAAGTACATCCCGGGCCTGGGCGAGGAGCGCTTCCCGGCGTTGCTGGCGGTGCCGGTGCTGCGCGGGATGGGCGCCACCGGCGTGCTGGTCTTGCAGCGCGGCCCGGCGGTGCCGTTCGCCACCGAGGAGGTGGTGCTGGCGACGGCGCTGGCCGCGGTGATCAGCCACGCCCTCGAGCGCGCGGAGGTGCGCGAGCGCGATCGACAGGCGGGCCACGGCGTGGCTCGCCTGCGCGGCGTCTCGGTCTCGGGCGGCGCGGCGATGGGGCGCGCCGAGGTGCTGCCCACGCTGGCGGCGCTGGCCTACACCAAGGTTTCGCCAGGGCCCAGCCCGGTTTCGCTGGAGACGGCGCTCGGGCGCTTGCAGGCCGACGTGCGCAAGGCCGAGCGGCGCATCGCCGGCGCGGCCGGGCGCGAGCTGGCGACGCTGGCGGTGATTCTCGACGACCGGCGCTTCCGCGAACGCCTGGCCGGCGCCGCCGTCGCGCCTGCCCCGCTGCCCGCGCTGTCCGACCTGGCGCGCGAGTACGCGCGCGTCGCCTTCCGCGTGGTGAAGGACGATCACGCCAACGCGGAAGCGATGGCCGAACGAGCCGCCGAGATCGAGGACCTGTGCGTGCTGCTCCACGCCGCCACGTCCGGCCGCCCGCTGGTGCGCGCCGGCGCCATCGTCGTCGTCGAGCAGCTGCGCGCGTTCATGGCGCTCAACGCGATCGCGCGCGGCGCCTCGGCCTTCGTCGTCGACGGCGAGGTTCCGGCCCACGGCGCCGTGGCCGCCATCGCGCGCGACGCCGGCGTGCCGCTCTTGGGATCGGTCACCGGCGTCTTCTCCTGGGTGCGCCCCGATCACCTGCTGGTGGTCGACGCCGACGCCGGCAGCATTCGCGTCAACCCGGAAGCGACCGCCGTCGCGCGATTCCGCAAAGACCGCGCCTGATCGTCCCGCGCCTGAGTTTGTTGTGGGCGTTGCAGGGATTGAACCTGCGACTTCGACCGTGTGAAGGTCGCACTCTTCCGCTGAGTTAAACGCCCTCGGTCCTTCATTAGCTAGCGCCGGCCGACGGGGATGTCAATCGCCGGATGCTTCAGCGACGCCGTTTCAGTCAGGAGCGCGGGCTTCCGCCCGCGCGGCTCACCTTGCGGAGCGAGGGGGCCCGCGGCGAGGCCCGCGCGGAGCGCGGGGGTGGGGTGGGTGGCGCGGGTGTGCCGAGTGCAAAGCTGAGGGCCGAGCCCTCCCGCGCAGCGAGCGCTGCGAGCGACAGTTACACGTGGAGGTCGACGTTCCTCTTCTCGCGGACGAACAGTACGCCGATGACCAGCGTCATGCCCGCGACCACGATCGGGTACCAGAGGCCCGAATAGATGTCGCCCTTGGCGGCCACGATGGCGAACGCCGTGGTCGGCAGGAAGCCGCCGAACCAGCCGTTGCCGATGTGGTAGGGCAGCGACATCGACGAGTAACGGATGCGCGCCGGGAACATCTCGACCAGCATCGCGGCGATCGGGCCGTAGACCATCGTCACGTACAGGACCAGCACGAACAGCAGGAAGATGACCATCGCCTTGTCGATGCGCGCTGGATCGGCGGCGGCCGGGTACTGCGCGGCCGTCAGCGCGGCCTTCAGCGCCTTGTCGAACACCGCGCCTTTCGGCTTGGCGTCGGGCGCGGCGCCGTCATAGGACGGGATCACCGTCGTGCCGACCTTGATCGAGGCGTCGGTGCCGGTGGCCGCCTCGTTGGTGTAGGGGATCCCTTTGTTCACCAGCGCGGCCTTGGCGATGTCGCAAGGGGTGGTGAACTTCGAGCTGCCAACCGGGTTGAACTGCACCGAGCAGTCGTCCGGGTTCGCCACGACGACGACCGGCGAGCTGGCGATGGCCGACTCCAGCGCCGGGTTGGCGGCGTGGGTCAGCCCCTTGAAGATGGGAAAGTAGGTGAGCATCGCCAGCGCGCAGCCGACCATGATGATCGGCTTGCGGCCGATCTTGTCCGACAGGATCCCGAACACGATGAAGAACGGCGTGCCGATCAGCAGTGAGACCGCGATCAGCGTGTTGGCCGTCTGCGCGTCGACCTGCAGTGTCCGGGTCAGGAAGAAGAGCGCGTAGAACTGGCCGGTGTACCAGACCACGGCCTGGCCGGCGGTCAGGCCCAGCAGCGCCAGGATGACGAGCTTCAGGTTCGGCCATCGGGCGAAGCTCTCGGCCAGCGGGGCCTTCGAGGAGCGCCCTTCCGTCTTCATGCGCTGGAAGACGGGACTCTCGTTCAGCTTGAGACGAATCCAGACCGAGATGGCCAGCAGCAGCGCCGAGATCAAGAAGGGGATGCGCCAGCCGAACGAATCAAAGTCCTCCTTCGAGAGAGTGGCGCGGCAGATCATGATCACGATGAGAGAGAGGAACAGGCCCAGCGTGGCCGTGGTCTGGATCCACGAGGTGTACGCCCCGCGCTTTCCGGGCGGAGCGTGCTCGGCGACGTAGGTCGCCGCGCCGCCGTACTCGCCGCCCAGCGCCAGCCCCTGCAGCAGGCGCAGCGCGATCAAGATGATGGGCGCCAGGATGCCGATGGTCTTGTAAGCGGGCAGAATGCCGACGAGGAAAGTCGCCGAGCCCATGATCAAGATGGTGATGAGGAAGGTGTACTTGCGCCCGACCAGATCGCCCAGCCGTCCGAAGACCAGCGCGCCGAACGGGCGCACGGCGAATCCGGCGGCGAAGGCCAGCAGCGAAAAGAGGAAGGCGGCGGTCGGGTTGACGGCGCTGAAGAACTGCTTCGAGATGACCGCGGCCAGCGAGCCGTACAGGTAGAAGTCGTACCACTCGAAGACGGTTCCCAGCGACGAGGCGAAGATGACCTGACGTTCGCCCTGCGAGATCGCCGCGGACGGCGCTGTGCGGGTGGGCGACGGCGCAACGTATTCTGACATCGGAGACCTTCCTTGCGGGGACGCGGTTGTGGTGGGGGCGGTGTCAGCGAGACAGCATCAAACGAAGCACCTTACGGTCGACGATAGCCCGTGGGGTTGGTCGCATTTGCTCAAAAGCAGCGACCAATTTCTGCGCGCAGAATCAGTCTGCCTCAATTCGCCCGCAAAGGGGCGGGAAAGTGCGCGCACCGCCGCCGACGCGTTATTTCA
>DATKEU010000440.1:0-4222 GCA_035544495.1 Polyangia bacterium
TCGCGTGACAGGTCAGATCGCTCGACCGCGCGGCTGACCGCCGCGCCCGCCGGCGCGGTCAGTGAGTGGGCGTGACCTGGGCGACCCCGAGGATCGTCGGCTGATTGTGTCGCGCGACAGCGACGATGGTGGCCGCGCGCACGTCATACTTCGCGTCCATTTCAGGATCATGTTTCCTGGCTAGCTTTGGGGCTGTCCTCCCTTGAACCGTCGGGTTTAGCCCCCACGTTTTCTCGAAAGGGAGGTGGTGCCATGCACGTCCAACTGGAAAAACTGAGGCGGCGAAGGGTGGTGGATGCGACGGGGACCATCGTCGGACGCGTGCGCGAGCCGCTGGTCGACATGGAGACCTGGCTCATCGACGCGCTCCGGGTGACGCCCACGCGCCACGCGGCAGAGGAGCTGGGCCTCGCGTGGTCATGGTGGTGGTGGAAACGCCCGACGATCGACGTCCCGACCGGGCAGGTCCAGGCCGCCAGCGAAACGGTCATCCTGCGCATCGCGCTCGGCGAGCTGCGTGAGGCCCACCGGCCCATGGTCCAGCTCGACGATCCAGAGCCGGTGTCGATCCACTGACGTGGCGGCGAACCGGGCAATCTACCGCTCGTGCGGCATGCGGTCGCGCGGGCCGCGGAAATACTGCATCGGCGAATAGAAGCGGAAGTTCGAGACGCGGCTCGTGTAGACGCACGCGTAGGCCTCGACCTGCTCGCCGAACTTGCTGATCTCGTAGCCTTCGCGGAACAGCGGGCCCCAGTAGGGGTTGAAGGCTTCGTCGATGGCGTCCTCCACCTCGCGGTGGGCGGCGGTGGCGGCGCGCAGCTCCTTGCGCAGGCGTTCGATCTCGTCCTTGATCGCCTTCTTGGCCGCCTTCAGCGACTGCAGGCCGATCGCGCCATTGCCTCCGCCGTCGCCGCGCTCTTCCAGCTTCTGCAGCGTGCGCAGCGCGCTCTGCCGCTCGTTCAGCTCGGCGTCCAGCTGCACCAGCTGGCTGTCCAGCTGATCCAGCTGCGCCAGCGACTTGTGCTGGCGGTCGTAGGTCAAGACCTCGTGCTCCAGCTCTTGCAGGATCATCGCCGTGCGCCAGTTGGACGACTTGCGCGAGCGCAACATGTCGCCGTAGATGTGATCGCCGAGGAACAGCACGCGATCGCCGCTGGCCTTGGCGCGCACCTGGAACTCCTTCAGGTTGCCGCCCGAATAAACCCGCCCGCGCAGGAACGGCCCGGTCGAGCTGTGCAAGAGCGGCAACCCCTCGCCGTCGAGATCGACGAACGGGCGCGCCTCGGTGAAGAACTCCGGCTTGCCGGCGCTGACGACGATGACGTCGAAATAGCTGCGCCACGACGGATACGCCGCCAGCGCCCCGTCCAGCAGATGCGCCATCAGGCGCGTCGTGTAGTCCCAGGCCGAGTTGGTGAGGAGAAAAAGCCGCTTTCCCGAGGAGCGGAACTTATGCAGCGTCTCGGCGAGCGCGAGGTCGCGCTCGACGTAGTCGGACAGCTGCTCGCCGACGATGGTCTTGATCGATCCGTCACGGTGGGCGAGATCGATGCACTCGCGGATGTGCTCCCACAACGTGTTGTAGTCGGGCTTGGACGGCAGCGGCGTGCGATCGAAGTAGTCGACCAGGCACGCGTACAGCACCGCCTCCGGCAGCGCGAACAGCGAGTCGATCCAGGCATAGCGCCGGTTCGACAGGCGCGTCCGCTCGCTCTGGTAAAGGTCGGACACCTTGGCCCGGTCGATGGGGCCAAGGCCATGGCGCGCCCGCCCCGGGAAACCGTAGCGATCGGGCTTGAAGATGTTGCCGTTGTCGCGATCGACCACCAGGCCGCGGATCGCCAGCATGGGATCGTAGCCGAGGTCGCGGATCGCCTGCGGGTAGCCTTTCGCCGTCACCAGCTTGTGCAGCGTGGCCCGCATCGACAGCTCCTCGATGCGCGGCTGGTTGTACAGCGCCAGCGTGTAGTCCATGTCGAACCCGACCATCTCGATCCGATCGAGGCGCAGGTTGCGGTTCACGTAGACCCGGTTGCCGCGCGGAACATCGAGCGGACGCGTCAGCGAACGGATCACATCGGATCCCGGCAGGGGTGCGATCACCGCCGCGTCGCCGCCACTGGACATTCGACCAACGATTTTATCATGCGGGATCCGCCGGCGCCGGGCCCTTCGGGTAAAGTCACGCCGTGCGCGTCGCGCTGGGACAGGTGAACCCAACCATCGGCGATTTCGCGGGAAACCTGCGTCTTTGCGCCGCGGCGCTGGAAGCGGCGGGCGCGCGCCGCGCGGATCTCTTGGTCCTGCCCGAGCTGGCGCTCTCGGGCTATCCGCCCAAGGACCTGTTGGAGCGGCCCGCCTTCCTCGAAGCGGCCACCGCGGCGCTGCACGCGCTGGGCGCCATCGTCGCCGAAGCGAACACCGACACCGCGGTGGTGGTGGGATTCCCCGAGGCGCTGCCCGACGTGGTCGACGGCCGGCGCGCGGCCAACGCGGCGGCGCTGATCGATCGCGGTCGGATCGTGTCGATCCACCGCAAGGCGCTCTTGCCGACGTACGACGTGTTCGACGAATGGCGGTACTTCGTCCCGGCGTCGCGCGTGCAGGCCGTCGACTTTCGGGGCCGGCGTCTCGGAATCTCCATCTGCGAGGACATCTGGAACGACGCCGATTTCTGGCCGAAACGGCTGTACCGTAGCGATCCCATCGAAGCGCTGGTGGCCGACGGGGCGGAGATCATCGTCAACATCTCGGCGTCGCCCTACACCATGGAGAAGCGCCACCTGCGCCCGCGCATGCTGGCGGCGACCGCGCGGCGCTGGCGGCGGCCGCTGATCTACGTCAACCAGGTGGGCGGCCAGGACGACCTGGTCTTCGACGGGGCCAGCCTGGTGTTCGACGGCACCGGAGCCATCATCGCCCGTGGCGCCGAGCTGCAAGAGGATCTGGTGATCTGCGATCTGGACGCGCCCTCGCCGGCCGCGCCGTCGCCCGTGGGGCTGCGCGCCTTGGACGCCAGCGACGTGCAGTCCGCACTGGCGGCGCTGACTCTCGGGACGCGCGACTACGCGCGGCGCTGCGGGTTCCGGCAGGCGCTGCTGGGACTGTCGGGCGGGATCGACTCGGCGCTGGTGGCGGCCATCGCGGTGCGCGCGCTGGGGGCGCGCAACGTGCTGGGCGTGGCGATGCCGTCGCGGTTCTCGTCGCGCGGCTCGCTCGACGACGCGGCGGCGCTGGCGGCCAACCTGGGCATCGACCACACGGTGATCTCGATAGAGCCGATGTTCGCCGCCTACATCGACGCGCTGGCGCCAGCGTTCGCTGCCTTCGCCGCGCCCGGCGAGACTGGCGGCGCCGAGGCGACCACGCTGGCGCACGAGAACCTGCAGGCGCGCGTGCGCGGCGCGATCCTGATGGCGCTGTCGAACCGGCACGGGCGCCTGCTGCTGACCACCGGCAACAAGAGCGAGCTGGCCACCGGGTACTGCACGCTGTACGGCGACATGGCCGGCGGGTTGGCGGTGATCAGCGACGCGCCGAAGACGCTGGTCTATCAACTCGCGCGAGAGATCAACGCCGGCGCCGCCGTGATCCCCGAGTCGACGCTGACCAAGGCACCGTCGGCCGAGCTGCGCCCCAACCAGACCGATCAGGATTCGCTGCCGCCCTACGACCTGCTGGATCGCATCCTGGACGCGCACCTCGAACGCGGCCTCGACGAGAAGGCGCTGGTGGCGGCCGGCTTCGACGCCACGGTGGTGGCCGACGTCGTCCGCCGCGTGCGCCTGTCCGAATACAAACGCCGCCAGATGCCGCCCGGCCTCAAGATCACCGGCAAAGCCTTCGGCCCCGGCCGCCGCTATCCGATCGCGCAAGCGTTCCGCGGCGGCTGAGGACAACCCGGCCCGCAGCGCGCCGCCATGAGAATGCGCTGAAAGGATCCGAGCAGTCCCATACCTCGCCCGCGAACGAAGTGAGTGGGAGAGGTCGAACGAGCCGAAGGCTCGCAGGGAGAGGGCAAGCCTTGCGAGAGCTGCCACCCGATTGAGCACCTCCCTCCGCAAGACTCGCCTCGCGCGCTTGACTGAACGGCGAATGCTTGTATGTTCCGCGGCCGGTTTTCCCAGCAGCGAGGAGTGACCATGCGCGCCGTGATCGCAGTTCTTCCGGGGGACGGAATCGGGCCCGAGGTCGTCGCCCAGGCGACCAGCGTCCTCGC
>DATKEU010000441.1:0-10797 GCA_035544495.1 Polyangia bacterium
TCCTGGATGGCCACGTGACCCGCATCGTCGAAACGGACGGGGCAATCGTGAAAATATTCTGCACGTGAGCCCGCTGGGCAGCGTTTCACCTAGCGGGGTCTTGTCCACCGATGCCCTCACGACGCTCTACCGCCGGTATGGCCCGGTCATCTACGCGCGGTGCCGGCGTTTGCTGATCGACCAAGGGGCGGCAGAGGACGCGACCCAGGAGACATTCATGCGGGTCTACCGTCACATCGAGAAGGCTCCCAGCGCCGCCGAGGCGCTGGCGTGGATCTTTCGCATCGCCACCAACTACTGCCTCGACGAGCTGCGCGATCGAAAGCGGCGCCCCGAGTTGCGCGAAGCGCTGCCCGAGCCCGAGCTGATGCGCGGGCCGCCAAGCTTCGAGGAACGGTTCGCCGACCAGGATCTGGCGCGCCGGCTGATCGTGCGCGCGGGCCCCAAGCTGCGCGTGGTGGCGTGGCTCTACCACATGGACGGGATGGAGCAGGAGGACGTGGCGCGGGTGCTGGGCCTTTCGCGCCGAACGGTCGCGACGCGCCTGGGTGCCTTCGCGGCCAACGCCCGCAAGTTCGTCAAGAGGAGCGGCGACGCATGAGCGGTCACCTCTCGAGTCACGACATCGCGGCATTGGAGCTGGGCGCGCTCTCCGGAGAGCCGCGGAAGCGCGCCGAGGCGCACGCCGCCGCGTGCGACCGCTGCCGGCGGAACGTCGAGCACGAGCGCGCGCTGGCGGGACATTTCGCGCGCGACGTGCTCCCGCGTACGCTCGCGGCGCTGTCCCGGCGCGGGCCGGGGACGCAGCGCCTCGGGTTTCCCCGCTGGCCCCGGGCGTGGGCCTGGGCCTGGGCGGGCGGCGCGGCGGCGGCCGCGGCGTGCGTGGCCCTGGCCCTCGCGATGCCCGCGCGGCTCGGCCACCGGCAGCGCGGCGCCGGCGCCGACGGGCCGGAGATCGCGCTCAAGGGTGGGCGGGCGAGCGCCAGCGCCACCCCGGGCCTTCGCATGTTCGCGCGCCGTGACGGACGGGTGTTCGCCGTGTCCGACGGCGCCCGCCTGCGCAGCGGCGACGAGGTCCGCTTCGTGGCCGAGGCGGGCGGCTATCCCTACCTGCTGCTGGCCTCGATCGACGGCGCGTTCAAGGTCAACATCTACTTTCCGTTCGACGGCGAGCGCAGCGGCGCGGTGCGCCCGGGCGCCGCCAACGAGCTGCCCGACAGCGTCCGGCTCGACGAGTCGCCGGGACCGGAGCGGCTGTTCGCGCTCTTCTCGCGCGCGCCGCTCGCGGCGGCGGACGTGCGCGCGTCGCTCGGCGCCCTGGCGGCGCGCGGGACCGCCGGCATCCGCGCCGAGCGCGCCGCGCCCGTCGCGACGGACGCCTCCGCCACGCTGCTGTTCGAGAAGGAGGCGCCGTGAAACGAACCGGCGGGCGGGCGGCGCGCCTCGCGGCGGCGGCGACGGCGCTCGGGTGCGTCCTCGGGGGCGCGGCGGGGACGGCGGCCGGCGAGACCAAGCGCGTCGCCGTCATCGTCGGTGGCAACGTGGGCAACGGCGATCGCCCGGCCCTCCGGTTCGCCGAGACGGACGCCGGCAAGCTGGCCGCCGTGCTGGGCGAGCTGGGCGGCTTCGCGCCCGCGGATGTTTTCCTGCTGCAGGGCCGCACGCTCGACGACCTGCGCGCCACGCTGGACACGGTCGCCGGGCGCGTCGCCGATTGGCGGCGGCGGCCGGGCGCGCGCGTGGTGCTGCTCTTCTATTTTTCCGGGCACTCCGACGGGCAAGCGCTGGAGCTGGGGAGGGAGCGCTACGAGTTCGGCGAGCTGCGCCGGTGGCTGGCCGGCGCCGGCGCCGACGTGCGGCTGGCCATCATCGACACCTGCAAGAGCGGCGCGCTGCTGGCGATCAAGGGCGGCACGCGCGCGCCCCCGTTCGAGATCCGCCTGGCGAGCGATCCCGACAGCGCGGGCGAGGTCCTCCTGACCTCCAGCGCCGCCGACGAGAACGCGCTCGAGTCGCGCGAGATCCGCGGGTCGTTCTTCTCGCACCATCTGGTGTCGGGGCTGCGCGGCGCGGCCGACAGCTCGGGCGACGGACAGGTCACGCTGTCGGAGGCGTACCGCTACGCCTTCGCCCGCACCGTGTCGGCGACGGCGGCCACGCTGGCGGGGACGCAGCACCCCGCCTTCGATTTCCGCCTGTCCGGGCAGGGCGAGCTGGTCCTGACGCAGATCGCGCGACCGTCGGCCATCATCGAGGTGCGCGGCGAGTTCGAGCGGGCGCTGGTCACGCTGGCGCGGAAGGACCAGGTCATCGCCGAGCTGACGTCCGGCTCCGCGGGGCGCATCGCCGTCGGACCGGGGGACTACACCGTCTACGGCTGGCGGCGCGGGCGCGCCTACGTCGCGCGGCTGGAGGTGGGCGCGGGCGAGTCGCGTGTGCTGGACGAGCGCGCGTTCGCCGCCGCCTCCTCGTTCGAGGCCCGGGCGAAGGGCGGCGAGCCGGAGGCCGTGGTCGCGGCGGCGCCCGCACCGCCCGCGCCGGTGCCCAGCGAGCACCAGTTGCTCGTCGGCGGCGGCGTCACGAGCGGCGTGGCGGCCGGCGCGGGCGTGCTCGAGACGCTGAGGCTGTCGTTGCGCGGGCCGGGACGCCAGCCGTGGTCGCTGGCGCTCGACGTGGCCTCGGGCCGCGGTCCCGGATTTCGCGAGACGCGCGCGAGCATCGCCGGCGGGCTCGGGCTCGCGCGCGAGAGCGGCAGCGGGCGCGCCTACGCCGGCGTCGACGGGGGCGCGGGGCTCGTCATCCAGTCGCCCGACGAGCGACCGCAGCTCTGGAGCGCCACGCTGGCCGCCGGCTTCGTCGCGGGGGCGTCGGTGCGGGTCTCTCCGGGATTGTCTCTGGGCTTGGAGGCGAAGGCGCCGCTGACGCTGGTTCGCCGCGACAGTCGTCTGGCGGCGGTGTTTCTGCCTGCCGCGTGGGCGGGCGTCGTCGTCGATCTTTGAAAGACGTCGCGAAGAAAAGCTGCACGCCCGCGGCGGGCGTCGCGTTTGAAAGAGAGGGAAAGTGAAAATGAGATTCCTTCGTCGTCTCTTCATCCTCTCGGCCGCGATCGCTTGGCTCGGCGCCTTCCCCGGCTGTGGGCCCGGTGTCGCGCTCAACCCCGGCGCCACCGGCAGCACGGTCGGCTCGGGCGGTTTGAGCGGCGCCGGCGGCTTCGGCGGCTCGGGCGGCTTCGCCGGCTCCGGCGGTTTCCCCGACCAGGACGCCGCCACCGACGGAGCGGCGAGCTTCGTCGATGCCTCGCCCGAAGGCCCTCTTGTGTGCCCGGCGATGGCCATCCCCGGCGACTGCTCACCGCCTCCCGATGTCCGCTGCCCCTACCCCAAGCTCAGTCAGACCGGCTGCGTGGATCCCACCAATCCGTTGCAGCTGGCCGCTTCCGTCATCCCGTACGAGGTCAACAGCCCGCTCTGGTCCGACGGCGCGCTCAAGACGCGGGGGATGAGGATCCCGGCCGGCAAGAAGATCCACGTGAAGGACTGCGTGAAAAACCCGACCCAGTGCCAGGTCGGGAACCCGAACAACTTTCCCAATTTCTTGCCACCTTATGATGACGGCAAATGGGTATTCCCGGTCGGCACCGTGATGGTCCAGAACTTCATGTTCACCGACTACAGCACCCTGTCCGGGGTGAAGCTCGTCGAGACGCGGCTTCTCGTCCACTTCGATGAAGCGACCTGGGTGGGCTACGGATATCAGTGGAACGATGCCCAGACCGAGGCGACCATCGTCCCCGATGCCGCGAGCAATCCGACGTTCGTGCCGGCGGGAGCGGACGTGGCGGTGCAGGCGACGTTCACGACTAGGTACGGTCTCATCACCTGGAACTACCCCGACCGCGCGGCCTGCATGAAGTGCCATGTCTCCACCGTGAACAACGTTCCGTTCCCGCCCGTCGTCACCGGCGGCTCCGTGCTGGGCCCCGAAACCTCGCAGATGAACCGAGTGGTCCTGGCCGCCAACGGCGTCGACCAGATCAATCAGATAGACAAGCTGAATGCCCTGAACCTGTTCGACGTCCCTCCACCGATGCCGTACAAGACCGCCTTGGTGGCGCCTTACGCCGGCCAGGCGGGGACGCCGCCGGCCGATGCCACGCTGGAACAGAGGGCGCGGTCATATCTCCACGCGAACTGCTCATTTTGCCATCGCCCGGACGCGCTCATTTTCTATGCGATGGATCTCCGCTACGACGTGCCGCTCAAATCGACCGGCACTTGCAATGTCTTACCTGACAAGGGTGACCAAGGGGTATTGGGTGCCTCGCGCCTGACCCCGGGCGATCCGGCGAGGTCGGTCTTGTGGCTGCGCGTGAATACCCAAACCGCCGTGAACGGACGCATGCCCCAGCTTGGGAGCTACGTGATCGACACCGACGCGGTCTTGCTCCTCAGCGACTGGATCAGGAGCATTCGTCCCAGCGATTGCGGTCCGTAGCGCGCCGTCCGCGGCGGCTGTTCCGACCGCGCCGGCGCGCCGCCGTCAGGACTTGCCGAGGCGCGAGAAGATGCCCTTGAGCAAACCCCCGCCGCGATCCGGCGCGACCGGCGCGGGGGGAGGCGGCGTGTTCGCGGGCGCGGCGCCGTCGTACGCCGCCGCGACCTGCGCCAGCGTGCCGAAGATGAAGGGACGCGGGCCGAGGCGCCGGCCGACGCGCTTCTCCATGGCGGCGATCGCCTGCATGACCAGCAGCGAATGGCCGCCGAGGTCGAAGAAGTTGTCGCCGGCGCTGACGCTCTTGACGCCGAGGAGCTGCGCCCACACCTCCGCCAGCGCGAGCTCGTTCGGCGTGCTGGGTGCCACCGCCGCCGCGTCGGCTTCGGCGGGCGCGATCGCCTGCGGCTCCGGCAGCGCGCGGCGATCGATCTTTCCGTTGGGCGTCAGCGGGAAGGCATCGACGGTCACGTACGTCGGCGGCACCATGTAGTCGGGCAGCTTCTGCCGGGCGTGCTTGCGCAGCTCGGAGCCGGTGGGGCTCTCGCCGTCGCGGGTGATGAGGTAAGCGACCAGCTGCTTCTCGCCGCCAGGTCCGGGGCGCGCGACCACGACCGCCTGCGCGACCGCCGGGTGCGTGCTCAGCGTCGTCTCGATCTCGCCGAGCTCGATGCGGTACCCGCGCACCTTGACCTGGAAGTCGGTTCGCCCCAGGCACTCGAGGACGCCGTCCCACCGCCAGCGCCCGAGATCGCCGGTGCGGTACATGCGCGCCGCGCCGCCCGCGAACGGATCGGGGACGAAGCGCTCGTCGGTCAGCTCGGGCCGGTTCAGGTAGCCGAGCGCGACGCCGTCGCCGGCGATGTAGATCTCCCCGGGGACGCCGATCGGACAGGAACGTCCCTGTTCGTCCAGCACCCAGACCTGCGTGTTGGCGATCGGCCGCCCGATCCAGATGCCGTTCTCGGGGTGGACGACGCGCCAGCAGGTCGACCAGACCGTGGTCTCGGTCGGGCCGTACATGTTCCACAGCTGGCCCGTTCGTTCCAGCAGCGCCGCTGCGAGATCCGGGGCCAGCGCCTCGCCGCCGCACAGCGCGCGGAAGCGCGGACCGCCGCGCCAGCCCGCCTCTATCAGCATGCGCCAGGTCGCGGGCGTCGCCTGCATCACCGTGGCGCGCGAATCGGCCAGCAGCTTCGCCAGCGCGACACCGTCGGTCGCGTCGTCCAGGCTGGCGAGCACGATCTCAGCGCCGACGGTCAGCGGCAACAGCAGCTCCAGCACCGCGATGTCGAAGGACAGCGTCGTCACCGCGAGCAGGCGATCGCCTTCCGCGAGCCCCGGCTGCGCGCGCATGCTGGCGAGGAAGTTCACGACGCCGCGGTGGGGGACGCGCACGCCCTTGGGCTTGCCGGTGGAGCCCGACGTGTAGATGACGTAGGCAGCGTCCTCGGCGCCGGGCGCGTCGGGCAGCGGCGGCGGCGGATCCTTGCTGGCCGCGGCGATCTCCGCCGCGTCCGCGTCGGGGGCCAGCGTGCGCGCGGGGTCGAAACCCAGGTCGGCCGCGTCGTCGCGGCGGGCGATCAGCACCGCCATCTTCGAGTCCTCGACCATCAGCGCCAGGCGCGCCGGCGGATACGACGGGTCGAGCGGGACGTACGTGCCGCCCGCCTTCATCACGGCCAGCACCGACGCCACCATGTCGGCCGAGCGCTCGAGCGCGATGCCGACCAGCACGCCGCGCCCGACGCCGCGCTTGCGCAGGCAATGCGCCAGCCGGTTGGCGCGAGCGTCGAGGGCCCGGTAGCTCGTCGACGAGCCGGCGAAGCTGATGGCGCTGCGATCGGGCGCGCGGCGCGCCTGCTCCTCGATCAGCGCCTCGACGCGAACGCCGCGCGGATAACCGGCGTCGGTCGCGTTCCACTGCCGCACCCGCGCGCTCTCCTCGTCGGTGGCGAACGGCAGCTCGCCCACGGGTCGATCCGCCAGCGCGACGGCGGTCTTGAGCAGCGTGGTGAAACGGGATCCGAACAGCTCCGCCGTCGCGTCGTCGAACAGGTCGGTGGCGAAGTTCAGGCCGCCGATCAGTCCCTGGCGACCCTCGACGAACCAGAGGGAAACGTCCTGACCGGCGGCGTGCGGGAACAGGTCGTAGCGCCCGTGGCGCAGGTTCCCCCAGTTCCGCGGGCGGTGGCGGACGTCCTGGTACGAGAAGAACGCCTGCGCGATCGGCGCCCGGCTCTCGTCGCGGGGGACCCGCAGCTCGTGCACCAGGTGCTCGAACGGGACGTCCTGATGCGAGAACGCGTCCAGCAAGAAGGGGCGCAGCCGGCGAACCAGGTCGACAAAGCTCTCCTGCGGATCGATCTGGAACCGCAGCGGCAGCGCGTTGACGAAGAAGCCCATCACCTTCTCGAGCTCGACGTGGGCGCGGCCGCGCACCGGTATGCCGACGATCAGGTCGCGCTGCCCGGTCAAGCGGTGCAGAAGAACGTAGTACGCGGCCAGCAGGGTCATGAAGACCGTGGCGTCGGCGCGCTGGCCGAGATCGCGGAGCGCGTTGACCCGCTCCGCCTCCAGCGCGATCCAGACGGTGCTCCCTTCCTCGGTGGCGACCGCGGGGCGCGGGCGATCGCTCGGCAGGGCCAGCGGCTGCAGCGTGCCGGCCAGGTTCTTCTTCCAGTAGCTGACCTGGCGGGCCAGCTCGTCTCCCTGCATCCACTCGCGGTGCCAGGCCGCGAAGTCGCCATAGTTGACTGTCAGCGGCGGCAACGGCGACGGCTTGCCGGACTGGAACGCCTCATAGTGCGCGCCCATCTCTTCGTAGAGGAGATCGAACGACCAGCCGTCCCAGATGGCGTGGTGAAGGACCAGCTCGAAGACGTGCTCCTCGGGCGCCATCTTGAAAAGTCGCGCCCGGAAAAGCGGAATCCGCGTCAGCTCGAACGGGCGATCGACGTCCTCTTTCAGACGTTCCGCCAGCACGCGCTCGCGCTCGTCGTGGGCCAGGGCCGACAGATCCTCCGCGGGGAACAGCGGGGATGCCAGCTCGGGCAGGACCTCCTGGTAGGGCGAGCCGTCCTGGATGCCAAGGACGGTGCGCAGGATGTCCTGCCGGCGCACCATCTCGTCGAAAGCGCGCTGGAACGCGGCCTCGTCCAGCGCGCCGAAGAGCCGATGGGCGGACGGGACGTTGTAGACGATGCGGCCGGGCTGCAGCTCCTCGAGGAACCAGAGGCGCTGCTGCATCAGCGACAGGATGGCGCGGCGGCGGTCGGCGCGGCGCGGGATCACCAGCGGCACGGTCGGCTCGTGGGCCCCGGCCGCGGCGGCCGGCGCGGCGACGGCCGCGGCAGCCTTCCCGTTCGACGGCGGCGACGAACCGCCCAGGCGCTCCGCCAGCGCCGCCACGGTGGGCGCCTCGAACAGCGTGCGCATGCTGACCGGGTGGCCGACGGCCTGGGAGAGGCGCGCTGCCCCCTGGGCCGCAAGGAGCGAATGGCCGCCGAGAAGAAAGAAGTTGTCGTGGACCCCGACGCGCGCTACAGCCAGCAGGTCCTGGAAAACGCCCGCTACCGTCGTCTCGATCGCGTTGCGCGGCGCCACGAACTCCGCGCCCGCGGGCCGCACCTCGCCGCTGGGCGGGGGCAGCTTGTGCCGATCGATCTTGCCGTTCGGCAGCAGCGGCATCGCCGCCAGCGTCACGAAGTGGGCCGGGATCATGTATTCGGGCAGCGTCTTCCCCAGATGCCGTCGCAAATCGCTGTCCGCGGGCGCCGCCGCTGCGGCGCCGCCAGCGAGAACCAGGTAGGCGACCAGCCGGACATCGCCGGGGCGATCCTCGCGCGCCATGGCGACAACGCGGCTGATGGCGGGAAGGGTGGCAAGCGCGGACTCGATCTCGCCGAGCTCGATGCGGTAGCCGCGAATCTTCACCTGGTGATCCGTGCGGCCCAGGCACTCGAGCTGGCCGTCGGCGCGCCAGCGGCCGAGGTCGCCGGTACGGTACATGCGGGCGCCACCGCCCGCGAACGGATCGGTGACGAAGCGCTCGGTGGTCAGCTCGGGCCGATCCAGATAACCGAGCGCCACGCCGTCACCGGCGATGAACACCTCGCCCGGCACGCCGATCGGGCAGGGCGCCATGCGCTCGTCCAGCACGTGCACCTGGGTGTTGGCGATCGGGCGGCCGATCCAGATTCCGCGGCCGGGATCGTGCACGCGCCAGCAGGTCGACCAGACCGTGGTCTCCGTCGGGCCGTACATGTTCCACAGCTCGCCGGTTCGCGCTAGCAAGGCCTGGGCGAGATCGGGGCGCATCGGTTCGCCGCCGCACAGCGCGCGGAAGCGGGGCCCGCCCTTCCAGCCCGCCTCGATCAGCATGCGCCAGCTGGCCGGCGTCGCCTGCATGACGGTCGCGCCGGACGACTCCAGCAGCTTGCGCAGCGCCACGCCGTCGGTGGCCTCGTCCTGGCTGGCCAGCACCACGGCGGCGCCGACGGTGAGTGGCAGCAACAGCTCCAGCTCCGCGATGTCGAACGACAGCGTGGTGACCGCCAGCAGTCGATCATCGGCGCCCAGCCCCGGCTCGCGTTGCATGCTGGTGAGGAAGTTGACCAGCGCACGGTGCGGGACGCGCACGCCCTTGGGCTTGCCGGTCGAGCCCGACGTGTAGATGACGTAGGCGGCGTCCTCGGCGCCGGCCGGCGGATCCAGCGCGGGCGGCGAATCGGCGCTCTCGCCGGCGATCTCGGTGGCGTCGGCGTCGGGCGACAGCGTGCGGGCGGCGTCGAACCCCAGGCCGGCGGCGATCTCGCGGCGGGCGACGATGACCGACATCTTCGAGTCCTGGGTCATCAGGGCCAGGCGCGCGGCCGGGTAGGACGGATCGAGCGGGACGTAGGTGCCGCCCGTCTTCATGACGGCCAGCATCGCCGCCAGCATGTCGCTCGAGCGCTCGAGCGAGATGCCGACCAGCGTGCCGCGCCCGACGCCGCGCTTGCGCAGGCAGCGGGCCAGGCGGTTGGCGCGCGCTTCCAGCTCGCCATAGCGCAGGCTGGCGCCGCCCGAGATGACGGCGACCTTTTCGGGCGTGCGGGCCGCCTGCGCGCTGATGAGCGCCTCCGCTCGCACGCCGCGCGGGTAGGCCGCCTCGGTGGCGTTGAAGCGCGTGATCGTCGCGCGCTCGTCGGCGCTGGCGATCTCGAGAAGGCCGAACGACGTGGCCGCGCCCGCGACAGCCGCCGCCAGCAGCGTCTCCAGCGACGCCAGCCAGCGGCGCACGGTCGCCGCGTCGAACAGGTCGCGGCTGTACTGGGTCTCGACGCGCATGCCGCCCGGATGCTCGACGGCGTTCACGAACAGCTCGAACGTCTCGTGCGTGCGCGGAACGGCGTAGAGCTGCCAGGTCAGGCCCGGAAACACCGCCGCTTCCGGCGGGATCGTCTGATCGACGTTGAAGACCACCGTCATCAACGGCAGCCGGCTGGGATCGCGCGGCAGCGGGAGCTTCTTCAGCAGCGCCCCGAACGTCAGCGCCTGGTGCTCGGTCGCGTCCAGCAGCGCGCCCCGCACCGACTTGATCAGCGCGCCGAACCCGGCCTGCGGATCGACGGCGATCCGCAGCGGCATCATGTTCACGCAGTGCCCGACCAGCCGGTCGTGTCCGCCCGCCGCCTGTCCCGCGGTCGGGATGCCGACGACCAGATCCGTCTGTCCCGACAGCCGGGACATCAGGCCCGCGAAGCCTGCGGTCATGGTCGCGACGAAGCTGCTCCCGTTGCGCGCCCCGAGCTGCTTGACCGCCTTCACCAGCGACGCGGGCAGCTCGTGATCGATCCGATCGGACGCCGTGCCGCGCACCGCGGGGCGCGCGTGATCGCCGGGAAGCTCCAGCGGCGGCGGCAGCGAGGCCGCGAAGCGCTCGACCCAGAAACGTTCGTGCTCGGCGGTCTCGGGCGCCGATTCGCGCTGCCGCTCGGCCTGCGCGTAGTCGCTGTAACGTTCCGGCGCGGGCCAATCCGCGGCGACGCCGCGGGCGCGCGCGTAGGCGGCGGCCAGATCCTTGACCAGCACGCCGAAGGACCAGCCGTCGCACACGATGTGGTGCGCGGTCATGAAGACCGTATGGCGATCGGCGCCCGTGCGGACGATCTCGGCCCGGAACAGCGGGCCGGCGACCAGGTCGAACGGCTCGTCGACCTGGCGCTGGCGGATCTGGCCGAGCTGCGTCTGCTGCGCCCGTTCGTCGAGAGCGGCCAGATCGTCCAGCGGGACCGGCAGCGACGCCGGCGGCGCGTTCACGTT
>DATKEU010000442.1:0-8013 GCA_035544495.1 Polyangia bacterium
CCCCTAGCCGCGCAGCGCCGCCCAGACCAGCGGCGGAACGGAGAGCGCGCGCGGGCGCGTCTCGAACGCGGCCAGGCGGCGGCCGATGACCTTGCACTGCCGGTTGTCGTAGTACCAGCCCGGCTTGGGCGCCAAAACCGTCGGGCCGCGCACGATCGATTTTTCGATCCCCTCCAGCATGAACGTGTTGTGCACCCACCCGAGGCCGCTCTGGATGTTGGCCAGCGTCGCGCTCGGGTGACCGCCCCAGGGCGGCGACACCGTGCCGTACCCGACGGCCGGCCACAGGTTGATGGCCACCGTGCCGTAGCGCAGGTCGGTGACGGCGCGATCCAGCGCGGCGGCGATCGCGGGCTCGCGCTCGCTGCGCGCGTCGACGATCAGCGCCGCGTTCAGCGTGCCCCACAGCCGGTCGTTGCAGAAGCTGGTCACCGTCGAGAGAAACGCCGCCGGATCGGGATCGCCGAGCTCGGTGTGGGCCAGCAGGCCACAGAAGGCCTCGACCTGGAACAGGCGCTCGCCGGCGCCGAAGGCGTCGACGCGCGGAATGAAGGCCCAGCGCAGCCGATCGCCGCTGCCGTCGCCGAAGTACTGGACGTCCGCGTGTCCGGCGGTGAGCTCGTCATAGCGCTGGCGCGCGCCCGGGTAATAGGCGTTGCGCGTGCGCGTCTGCGCGAGCGCCTGGCCGAACAGCTCGAGGAAACGATCGCGCTGCGGCCAGCCGCGCGCGGTGATCAGCACCTTGGCGCCGTTGCAGTTGAAGGACGCGTTGTTGACCAGCATGGTGGTCAGGTTGCGCGCCTGGAACCAGAGCTCCCTCTCGGTGAACCGCCCCGGCACGACGGCGACCGGACTGACGTTGCCCAGCTCGGAGGTGATGGGCTTGGCCAGCAGCGGCGTCCCCTCGCGCTTGCGGCGCTCTTGCTCGGCGCCGGGCGGGCCCCAGACGATGCGGTCGTGCGTCTTGTCGGAGCCGGTGACGTGGATGTCGTCGACGGCGGGGTGGCGGCACAGGTGCTCGCCCACCTCGGCGCCGCCGTAGATGACGCGCAGGAAGCCGCGCTCGATGAGCGGCGCCAGCGCCCGCTCGAGGAACGGCCCCACCCATTCGTTGACGGGGTTCATCTTGAGGACGCAGACGCTCCCCTCGACGAACATCTTGTACAAGACATCCATGGGCGGGATCGACGAGACGTTGCCGGCGCCCAGAATCAGCACCAGGCGGCCCTCGGGCGCGCGCTGCTGATAGAACGACGCCTGCCGCTCGCGGGCGCCGGCCTCGTCGATCCCGGGCAAAAGGCGCACCCAGCACGACAGGCCCTGGTAGATGACGCCGTCCCAGCCGCCCGCGGGCAGGACCTCGATCTCGACGCGGCCGTCGGGACGCGTGCGCACCCGGTGGCCGAGGCGGGGACGCCCGAGGCGGGCGATCTCGCTCAGGCTCTCGGTCAAGAGGCGCACGTTGCGGGCGGTGGGGACCGGGCCCGCCAGCCACTCCTCGCCGGCGATGGCCTGGTCGGCGGGGATGTCCTTGGCCCGGCAACCAGCCACCACCCAGTCGGCGCTGACCGCGTCGACCAGCGGGGCGACGGCGCGCAGCAGGGCGATGCGCTGGTCGAGGGGAAGCCGGGCGAAGGCGCGCTTCTGCTCGGCGACGGCCGCCACCGCCTGATCCAGGGCGGACGGCGTGCTCGGCGGCCGGCCGGGCCCCCTGGGCGGACTCGAAGCGGCGATGCCGGCGGCGCCAGTCATTGACCCAAATTCAATAACACGATCGACGTTGGCAGGCACGACCCAATTTCTGCAGGCGGGCGGGCAACCCGGTCACGGCGCCGGTCAGTTGCCGCGGCGCCCGGCTGGAGTGAGCGGTAGGATGCGGTGATGTCACTCTCGGACGACTTCACGGATCGACAGGCGCGCGTCAAGCAGCTGGCGCGCGCGCCCCGCGCCGACGAGCTGCTGGCGCTTTACAGCTTGTACAAGCAGGCGACGGCAGGCGACGTCAGCGGCCCGCGCCCGGAGGCCCTGGATTTCAAGGGCCGGGCCAAGCACGACGCGTGGTCGGCGCGCAGGGGAACCAGCCGCGCCGACGCCATGGCCGCCTACGTGAAGCTGGTCGACGAGCTGCTGCCCAAATATGGCTGAGGCGATCGCCAGCGGCGCCACCGCCGCCCCGGCGGACGCCGACTGGGCGGCGCTCGAGCGCGAGGCGCTCGGCCACCTGCGCGCGCTGTTGCGCATCGACACCACCAACCCGCCGGGCAACGAGCGGGCGGCGGCCGATTACCTGGCGGGCGTGCTGGCGCGCGAGGAGATCCCGTTCGCCACGTTCGAGAAGGCGCCGGGGCGGACGAACGTCGTGGCGCGCCTGAAAGGGAGCGGGGCCAGGGCGGCGTTGCTGCTCAGCGGCCACCTGGACGTGGTGCCGGCCGTGGCGGAGGCATGGCAGCATCCGCCCTTCTCGGGCGCGGAGCACGACGGCTGCCTGTGGGGGCGCGGCGCCGTCGACATGAAGAACATGGTGGCGATGAGCCTGACGACGCTGCTGGCGCTGAAGCGGCGGCGCGTGCCGCTGGATCGGGACGTCATCTTCGCCGCGGTCGCCGACGAGGAGGCCGGCTCGCGCCACGGGTCGCTGTTCCTGGTCGACCGCCACCCCGACGCGGTGAAGGCCGAGTTCGTGCTGACCGAGGTGGGCGGCCACACGCTGCACGTGGGGCCGGCGCGCTTTTATCCCGTCCAGGTGGCGGAGAAAGGGATTTGCTGGTTCGAGATCAGCGCCGACGGCCCGCCCGGCCACGGGTCGATGCCCCACCCGCACAACGCGGTGGCGCGCCTGGGACGCGCCATCGCCGCGCTGTCGCGGGCGCGGCTGCCCCAGCACAACACCGAGGTGGTGAGCGGCTTCATCCGCGCCATGGCGGCGCGCGTTCCCTTCCCGCAACGGCAGGCGCTGGGGTTGCTGCTGCGCCCGGCGCTGTCGCCGCGGGTGCTCGGCTGGCTGGAGAAGCGCAACCTGGAACAGGCGCTGCCGCTCAATGCGATGCTGCGCAACACCGCCTCCCCGACGTTGCTGGCGGCGGGAAACAAGATCAACGTCATCCCGGACTCCGCCACCGTCGGCGTCGACGGGCGTGTTTTACCCGGGCAAAGCGTCGAGTCGTTCCTGGACGAGATCCGGCGCGTGGTCGGGCGCGACGTGCGTTTCACCGTGCTGGAGCAGCACGAAGGGACGACGTTCGACAGCCGCACGCCGCTATTCGACGCCATCGCCGAGGTGGTGGCGCGGCACGATCCGGGAGCGGTGGCGATCCCGTACATGATCCCGGGTTTCACCGACGCGTTCGCGTACCGGCGGCTGGGCGCGATCTGCTACGGGTTTTCGCCGGTGCAGCTGGGACCGGAGATGAAATTCAGCCAGATGTACCACGGCCACGACGAGCGGATCCCGGTGGCGGGGTTCTGCTGGGGGCTGCGCGTCCTTTACGACCTGGTGAGCGGGTTCTGCGGGCGGGGGCGCGGGTAAAAAGACCCAGTCACGCGACCAGGCGTTCGGCGGCGACGGTGGCGATGGCCATGATGCCGTGCTGGGGGTTGACGCCGGTGTTGGTGGGGAACACCGACGCGTCCATCACGTAAAGGCCGTCCACGCCGTGGACCTTGAGGTCGGGATCGACGACGGAGAGGCGCGGTTCGCGGCCGGCGCGGCAGCCGCCGAAGAGGTGCGAGGCCACCATGCTGTAGGCGCGCGGATCGAGCGGCGCGTTTTCGAACACCCTGACCTCGTCGATCGAGCGCAGGAGCTCCGGCAGGCCGTGGACGCCGGTCACCACCTCGGTGGCGCCAGCCAGAAAATGCATCTCGGCCAGGCGCCGCAGTCCTTGCCGCACGCGATCCATGTCGGCGGCCGTCAGGTCGTAAGCGACGTGATCGCCGAACAGCACCGACGGGCGGATGCGACCCTCGGCCTCCGCGCGCACGGCCACCATCCAGATGGCGGCGTGATCCAGCCGGTCGACGAAAGCGGCCAGGCGCCGCCCCGCGCCCGGCAGGCGCGCCGCCGCCACCTCGGGCGGGACGTTGACCGACTCCATCTTCGCACCCAGCGTGTCGCGCAGGCCCAGGGCCTCGAAACCTTGCGACGCGCCCGACCACGCTCCCACCGGCTGCGGGTAGAACGCCAGCAGCGCCGTCCCCGGGTGGGCCATGAAGTGATCGCCGAGGTGCTCCCGCCGCACGCCGCTCCGGCGCAGCAGGTTGGGGCTCTGCACGGCCGACGCGCACACGATCACCGCCCGCCGCGCGGCCACCCGAAAGCGCCGGCGCTGTCCGGGCGCGCCGGGCGCGCTCTCGCCGCCCGACGCCGTCGCTCGCCCGATCACCGCGACCGCGCGCCCCCGTTCGATCACGACGCGCTCCACGGCGGCGTTGGCGTACACGGCGGCGCCGTCGGCCACGGCGCGCGGCAGGTAGTTCACCGCCGTCGACTGCTTGGCCTCGTGGGGGCAGCCGTGCAGGCAGCGCCCCGACGCGCGGCAGCCGCGCTCGCTGCGATGAAGAAAGCGCCCGTCGATCATCGCGCGCGCGGCCCCGTCGCGCATCAGCGCGTCCTGCCGCCCGGCGGTCAGGCCTTCGACGACGGGGCGCACGGACATCTCGCGCTCGATGGTCTCGTACGCCGCCTCCAGCGCCGCCGGGGCGAACCCGTCGCCCAGGCCGAAGCGATCACGCCAGGACGCCAGCACCGCCTCCGGCAGGCGCCAGATGATCGCCGAGTTCACCAGCGTTCCGCCGCCCACGCAGCGCGCCTGCAACAGCGGCGTCGTCGCCCGCCCGAACGCGGTCTGCTTTCCCTGGTTGCGAAACAGCGTCGCCATGGTGCCGAGCGCCGTGCTGCCGAGATCGGCGGTGGCGACGCGCGGCCCCTCCTCGAGCACGACCACGCGCGCGCCCCCGCGGGCGAGCGCGCGCGCCGCCGCGCCGCCGCCCGCGCCCGAGCCGACGACGACGAAATCGGCCTCGACGCCGTCGGGAGTGGTGGCGCGCGCGTCGAAGAATCCCGCACCTGACGGCGCCGGCGCGTCCGGCGTTGCCGCCGCTCTTGCGATCACGACGCGCCACCGGCGCGTGGCGCGCGCGCTTGCCGGTCGTGGCCATGCTCGTAGGCGCCGATCCGCCGCAACACCCGGTCGTGCCCGAACAGCAACATGCAGGCCGCCAGCTTCAGGAACAGCGCCGTCGCCCGCACGACGTACGGCCGGCTGTCGAGCAGCCGCTCGAGCAGCGCCTCGCGCGCCGCCGGGTCCAGGCCCCCGAAGGTGCGCAGGCGGCGCAGCGCCAGCGGCGGCGAGAACCAGGTCAGCCACAGCGACGCGCGCAGCAGGAGCGCCGCGTACCAGGGCGGCTGCAGGCACTCGCGGCTGAACGCCTCGCCGAGATCGACGTCGTCGACCACCCCGCCCAGGAGGCCGATGCCGGCAGGCAGCAGCGCCCGCCCGATGATTCCGGCCCACCGGATCTCGAACCGGCGCAGCCTCATGCCGCCGACGAGACCTCGGGCGCCGCGGGCGGCGCGGGGCACGCCGCGTGAACCGGCGGGCGGCGCGACGCCCAGGGCCGCGCGTTCTCCAGCTGGGCCGCCAGGCGAAACAGCGTCGCCTCGTCGCCCACCGCCGCCGTGAACATCGTCCCCACCGGCAGCCCGGCCGCGTTCCAGTACAGCGGGACGTTCATCGACGGCTGGCCCGTCACGTTGGCCAGCGGCGTGAACGACACGAAGTCGAAGATGCGCTTCGCCGACCGTTGCACCACGCCCGGAATCCGCAGCAGGATCGAGAGCCCGGTGGCGGCCACGAAGCTCTCCGCCGCCGCCTCGAAGCCGCGTGTCCGCAGCGCCCCGATGGCGATGGGCGGCGCGCCCAGTGTCGGCGCCAGCGTCAGATCGAAGCGCCGCGAGAACGCGATCGCCTTGCGCGCGATGGCGTTCAGGCGCTCGCGCGCGATGGCGTAACGGACCGCGCTCTTCTGGCGGCCCACCATCGCGGTCAGCAGCGTGTGCGCCTCCAGCTCCCCGCGCCGGGGCCGGCGGCCCTGCGCGGCAGCGATGGCGGCGACGGCGACCGCGATCTCGACGCACATCAAAATCAGGAACTCGCGCGCCAGCTCCTCGCTGTCGATGGGCAGCGTCGCCTCCTCGACGTCGTGGCCGAGCGCGATCAGCAGGCGGGCGGCGTCGTCGACGGCGGCCGCGCAATCCGGGTGCAGCGCTTGCCCGCCCAGCAGCGTCAGCTGCGGCGCGCGCAACACGGCGATGCGCAGCCGGCGCGGCGGCACGCCCACCTCGGCGGCGAAGGGCCCGGCCGCGCGCGGCGCGTGATAGCGCGCGGGCGCGTCGGCCCCGGCGGTGGCGTCCAGCATCGCGGCGCTGTCGCGCACGCTGCGCGAGATGACGTGATCGATCCCCAGGCCGGCCAGCAGCTCGCTGGAGTCGGGGCCCACCGGCATCCGCCCGCGCGTCGGCTTCAGCCCGAACAGCCCGCAGCACGACGCCGGGATGCGGATCGAACCGCCGCCGTCGTTGCCGTGCGCCAGCGGCACCACGCCGGCCGCCACCGACGCCGCCGACCCGCCGCTGGACCCGCCCGGCGTGACGCCGGTGTTCCAGGGGTTGCGCGCCGGCCCGAACAGCGCCGGCTCCGTGCAGGGCAGAAGGCCCAGCTCCGGCGTGTTGGTCTTGCCCAGAAAAATGACGCCCGCCTGGCGGTAGCGTTCGACCAGCGTGCTGTCCGCCGCCGGCGTGTAGGCGCCCACGAACCGGCTGCCGTGCGTGAGGCGCGCGCCGGCCAGCGCGACCGCGAGATCCTTGAGCAAGAACGGCACGCCGCGGAACGGCCCCTCGGGCAGCGGCCCGGCGGCGGCGCGCCGCGCCTGTTCGTAGAGCGGCGTGACGATCGCGTTCAGCGTGGGATTCACGCGCTCGGCGCGCGCGATGGCCTCGCCGACAAGCTGCAGGGGCGAGACCTGGCGCTGCCGCACCAGGGCCGCCAGTCCCAGACCGTCCAGCTGGTCGTACTCCGCGATGCTCATGGCTGCTGCGAGGCCGCGATCAGCGGGCGGCGGGCCAGGCGAAGGAACGCGGCGATCAGCCAGGGCGTGTGCCGGACCGCCAGGATCGCGAGGCGCGCGTGCAGCGTGATGATCGACTGCGCCCGCCGCGCGGCGATCGCCGCCAGCATCTGCCGGGCCGCGCGGCGCGCCGGCAGCTGCAGCCAGCGCGGGATCGGGTCGACGGCGCCGGCGCGCATGCGGCCCTGGCGATCCAGCAAGCGGATGTCGCTCTCGATGAACCCGGGCGCCAGGTGCGTCACCGAGACGCCCTCCGTCGCCAGTTCGTGGCGCAGGCAATCGCCGAGCGAGCGCACCGCGTGCTTGCTGGCGCAGTAAGCGGAGTAGCCGGGCAGCGAGAGGTAACCGTTGGTGCTGCCCAGAAGGCCGATCGATCCGCGCGCCGTCGCCAGCGCCGGCAGCGCCGCCTTCACGGTGCGGATGACGCCGAGGACATTGGTGTCGAACTGGCGCCGATAATCCTCGACGGAAAGATCGCTCAGCGGCCCGTTGCAGGAGAAGCCAGCGTTGGCGATGGCGACGTCGATGCGGCCGTAGCGATCCAGCGCCTGCGCCACCGCCGCCTCCATGTCGCCGTCGCGCGTGACGTCGCCGGCGACGGCCAGCGCCCGGCCGCCCGCGCCCTCGATCTCGGCGGCCAGGCGCGCGATGCGATCCTGACGCCGCGCGACCAGCACCACCGCCGCCCCCTGCGCCGCCGCCTCGCGGCCCAGCGCCTCTCCGATCCCGGCCGAGGCGCCGGTGATGAAGACGACCTTTTCAGCCAGTTTTTGCCGCATATCGGGTGGGTGTCGGCGACCGGGAAGCAATCATAGTCGTTGACAGGTTTCCAAAAAAGATATAATTCGCAATTACTGAATGACGGTTCATTCATGATGGCAAAGCGAC
>DATKEU010000443.1:0-4295 GCA_035544495.1 Polyangia bacterium
AGGTTTGATGGATCTGCCAGGCGAGCCCGATCGCCGACGCCGTGGCTGACAACGACGGCGGGCTGTCCGCGCCGTCATGCGCAGGCTCGACGCGCAGTCCGACCAGCGCCGCCGCCGTGTGCGCCTCGCGCACGGACGCGCGCCGCACCGGGCCCGCCTCCGGATCGTCGCGCGGCGGATAGGCCGCCAGCTGAAACGCGACGTACCGGGCGAGGTCGCGCACCGACGAATAGAGGCCGCCCGCCGCCTCGGACGCGCCCAATCGCCAGTGCGCGACCGGCTGCAACTGGCCGCCGTCGCGACGGTACGCGGTGGCCCGCCGATCAGCCGGGACGTCGGCCTCCGTCCAGCGGCTCGCCGTCATCCCCAGCGGCGTCAGGATCGCCCGCGTCACATAGTCGCGGTAGGGCGTGCCCGCCACGCGGGTGATGAGCGGCCCCAGCAGGCTGACGCCAAAGTTCGAGTACAGCGAGCGCGTTCCCGGCGCGAACATCAGCACGGTGCCGGGCAGCGCCGCCAGCATTTCAGCCTCGGTCACGTCGTGGTCGGCCTGGGCGTAGTTGAATGCGCCCACCCGCGGCAGCCCGGACGCGTGGGTCAAGAGGTGCCGGATGGTGATCGGCGGCGAGTCGGCCGTCGGATAGCGCAGCGCTGCCAGCTCCGGCAGATGGCGAACCGCCGGATCGTCCAGCGCCAGCTTGCCCTGGTCGCGCAGATTCAGGATCGCCAGGCTGGTGAACGTCTTGGTGATCGATCCGATTCGATACACGGTGTCGGCGTCGACCGGCTGCGTGCCCCCGAGATCGCGCGCGCCGAACCCCTTGGCGAACGCCAGCTCGCCGTCGATCACCACGCCGGCGGCCAGGCTGGGCAGCTGGTGCGCCGTCCGCTGGCCAGCGAAGTAGCTCTCCAGGGCCGGAAACCTCGCGGCCAGCTTGGCCCGCCGTTCGGGATCGGCGAACGCCGGCGGCGGCGCGCGCGCGGCGACAACGGGGACTGCCAGGCTCTTGCTGGCGCCGGCCGCCGCCGCCGCGGCTCGCCCGGGCGGCGGGCGGACGGGCGCGCCGGCGCAGGCGGCCAGCACGACTGTAACGGCAAAAGCGGGGCGGCGAAGCATCGGTCGCGGTGGGGGCGACTATACCGGGCCGATGCCGGCCGGCGAGGGCGAGATCGGCGTCAGTGTCCGATCGGCGCGCGCCCGCCCTTCGTGAACTTCGCCAGCGCGATCAGCGGCAGCATGCAGAGGGCGGCGAGCGCCAGCGTGCGGAACGCGTCCAGATAGGCGAGCTGCGTGGCCTGCAGCTGAACCTGCCGATAGACCAGGGCCAGCCCACGCTGAGCGGCCTCGATCGCGGACGCGCCGGTGTGTTCGAAGGCGCGCGTGATGGCGCCGAGGCGCGCGCTGAAGGCGTGGTCATACTGAGTCGTGTGCCGCGCCAGCGCGGCCTGGTGGACCTGAGCGTGACGCGCGATGATCGTCGTGACGACGGCGATGCCGATCGATCCGCCGATGTTTCGTCCCAGGTTCATGATGCCGGCGACGGCGTTGTTCTTCTGTGGCGGCACGCCGGCGTAGACCAGCGCATTGATCGGCACGAACAGGAAGGCGAATCCCACCGTCTGGAACAGGCGCATCAAAACGGCGGTTCCGAAGTCCATGCCGACCGAGAGACGCCGCGACATGTAGAACAGCGACGCCGCCAGCAAGCCGGCGCCCAGCGCCAGCAGCCGCCGCGGATCCACGCGGGACACCAGCGCGCCCGCCAGCGGCATCAGCAGGATCATCGCCAGCCCACCCGGCGACATGGTCTGGCCCGCCTGCTCGGCGGTATAGCCCATCAGCGTCTGCTCGAACGCCGGCAGCAGCACGGTGGGCGCGTAGAGGAGGATCCCGATCAGCAGCATCAGCGCGCTCCCGCTGGCGAACGTGCGGGCGCGGAACATGCGCACGTCGAGGATGGGGTGCTCCTGGCGCCACTCCCACACGATGAACGAGACGACGCAGACCACCGCCGCCGCCGCGAAACCGACGATCGCCGGCGAGTTGAGCCAGTCCGCCTCCTGCCCCTTGTCGAGGACGTATTCCAGACAGCCGAGGCCCGTCGAGATGAGCGCCAGGCCGACGTAGTCGATCCCCCCCACCCGGCGTCGCATCTCTTTCAGGTGCGGCGGGTCGGTGACCATCCGGTTGGTCAGGAACAGGGACAGCAGGCCGACCGGAATGTTGATGAAGAAGACCCACCGCCACGAGAGGTGCTCCGTGATGAAGCCGCCCAGCGTCGGGCCCACAGCCGGCGCCACCACGACCGCCATCCCGTAGATCGCCATCCCGGCGCCGCGCCTGGCCGGCGGGAAGGTGTCGACCAGGATCGCCTGCTCGCTGGGCGCGAGGCCGCCGCCGCCGATCCCTTGCATCACGCGAAACAGCACCAGCATCGGCAGCGTCGGCGCCACCCCGCACAGGAACGAGCTTGCGACGAACAGCGCCACGCAGATCATGTAAAAGCGCTTGCGGCCGATCCGCGTCGCCAGCCACCCGCTGATCGGCAGCACCACCGCGTTGGACACCAGATACGACGTCAACACCCAGGTGCTCTGGTCCTGCGTGACCGACAGATCGCCCGCGATGTGAGGCAGGCTGACGTTGGCGATGCTGGTGTCGAGCACCTCCATGAACGTCGCCATCGACACGACCAGCGCGATGGCCCACGGGCTGCGGCCGCCCGTCCACCCGGTGTCGAAGTACGACGGGTGGCCGGCGCCGTCGTCGGCAGGGCTCACCGCACTTTGACCTTCGGTTCGACCGACAGCCCGGGACGCAAGCGATCGACGCCCACCTGCCCGGCGTCCAGCCGCAGGCGCACCGGCAGGCGCTGCACCACCTTCACGTAGTTGCCCGTGGCGTTCTCCGGCGGCAGCACGCTGTAGCGCGAGCCGGTCGCCCCGCCCAGGCTCTCGACCTGCCCGCGCAGCGTCAGGTCCAGGCCGTCGACGTAGATGTCCGCCCGTTGCCCCGGCCGCAGGTGGCGGAGCTGCGTCTCGCGAAAGTTCGCCGTCACCCACAGGTCGCCGACCTGGGCGATGGCCACGATCTCTTGCCCGGGCGCCACGCGGTCGCCAACCGCGACCGACTTCTTGCCGACGATCCCGTCAGCGGGCGCCGTGATCTTCGCGTAGCCGAGGTTCAGCTCCGCCTGGGCCAGGCGCGCGCGCGCCAGATCCAGCGCCGCCCGTCGCCCGGCCACCACCGCTTGCCGCGTCTCCAGCTCGCGCGGCGCGTTCGCGCGCACCTCGGTCGCGCGGCTCTGGATCGTCGCCACGCGCGCGTCCTGGGCGGTCACCCGCTCGCGAGCCGCCTCCAGCGCCCGCCGCATGGCCTCGAGGTTGGCGCTGGACGCCCGCGCGGCGTTGATCCGCTGATCGAGATCGGCCTCGGAGACCGCCTGGCCAGCGTGAAGCTGCTCGCCCCGGCGCCGCTCCAGCTGCGTCGTCTGATCGCTGGCCTCCGCCTGGGCCAGCTGCGCCGCCGCTTGCTCGACCGCCTTGCGGGCCTCCGCCGCCGACGCGCGCGCCGCCGCCAGGTCCGACGCGCTGGAGGCGATCGCGGTTCGGCTGCTGGTCTCGGTCATGAAGACCGTCGGGTCGTCTGCCCGCAGCTGCGCCTCGGCGGCGGCGACCGCCGCCCGCGCCTCGGCGAGCGCGGTCTCGAGATCGGCCGGATCGATCTCGACCAGCAACTGACCGCGCCGGACCACCTGGTTCTCGACCACGTGGACCGCCTTCACCGTGCCGGCGATCCGCGGGCTGACGTTGCTGATCTCGCCGTCAACCTGCGCGTCGTCTGTCTCCTCGAACCGCCGGGCATCCAGCCAGTACGCGGCCGCGGCCAGCGCCGCGACCGCCGCGGCGACCGCCGCCACCGCCCGTCGATTCGGCTTCCTCTTGGCGGCCGCCTCGGCCGGCGCGCTCGTCGCGCGCGCCTGCGGAATCACCTCCAGGCTCGGCGGCGCCGCCTGACGCCGTGGCTCGCTGTCTCCCAGTCGACTCTCCATTTTTCCCGCTCCCAGTTGCTTTTCATACTGATGCGGACAAAATTGGAGGTCAAGGGTTTTGTCCGACATGGTACAAAAAGAATCCGCCCGGCGCGGCCGGCCCCGCCTCTACGATCCCGACGTCGCGCTCTCGCGCGCCATCGACGTGTTCTGGCAGCTCGGCTATTCGGGCACCTCACTCGACGATCTGTGCGCCGCCATGGAGATGAACCGACCCAGCCTCTACGCCGCCTTCGGCGACAA
>DATKEU010000444.1:0-7748 GCA_035544495.1 Polyangia bacterium
CGGCGCCGGGGGCGGGGGGGCCGGCAGTGGCGGGGCCAGCGGTACGGGCGGGGGCGCCGTCGCCGATGCCGGCGCCGACGTTGGCTCCGGCGGCGCAATCGCCGGCAGTGGTGGCGCCAGCGGGTCGGGGGGAAGCGCTGACGCCGGCGCCAACGACGGACCAGCACCGATCCCCCTCCCCGGGAACAGCTTGACCGGCACGCTGGGGACGCTCGGTCCGGCGAAGCCCATCGTCGCTGCGTTCACGATCCACACCGGCCCAGTGATCGTCCTGGACGATCGTGCAGCGCGGATCTACCTCAGCTCAGCGCCCCTGACCTGCGCGCAGATCTCGACGGCCGGTTGGCTGTCATCGGCGGCGGCCGGATCGCAGGTGACGGAGATCGTCGTCTCGAGCTTTGAGCAGGCCCTCGGGGCCCCGATCGGGGCCCCCGGAACCGGAATCCCGCCCAACGCGGTCGGCGAGGTCAACTACGCGGAAGGCGGGAAATCCTCGGCCGACGAGGTGAAGGCGACGTCGGGGCTAATCCTCACCACGGGACTGGCAGACGGCGGTGTGCACGGGACGCTAGACGCGACCTTCGCAGACGGCAGCCACCTCACGGGGATGTTCAACGCTCATTTCTGCGCCGGCGGGCAGATCTACTAGCGAAGTCGCCGGGGAGTTGCCGATGTTGAACGTCCTCGGCCGTCGGTCTCGTCGGTGGGACTTGGTGACGTCGCCCGATTGAACTTTGGTGAGCCTTGGCGCGCGCGGGCGGCGTCCTATCCAGCAGAACACCGGTGGTGAACGCATGCTTGCCCGACGCGGCCTGATTCTTCTTTCGACGACGATCCTTCTTTCTTGTGGCGACCGCTCGCTGGATGCCGTGACCGGCGGCAGCGACAGCGGTGCGGACAGCGGCGGCGCGGCCGGCGGGGGTACGGGTTCGGGAGGCGGCGCATCCGCGACCGGTGGTGCCGCGGCAACTGACGCCGCCGGCACAGACGTCGCCGCGCCAGACAGTGGCGGCGGGGCGGTAGCCGACGCGGGCGCGTCGAGCGTCACTTGCGGGACGATGCAGCCGGACCTGAGCGGCATCACCGGCGTCGAGGGGCTGGCGATCGGCCCTGACGGCACCATCTATTTTTCGCAGCAGTTCACCCATTCGGTGGGACGGCTGCGTCCAGGCATGGCCGCCGAGACGACCTGGGCCATGTTGCCGCACGGCTGCGTCATAATCTCGGGCATCGCTGTCGATCCCCAGAACCACGTTCTATTCGTCGGGTCGCCGGCGACGGCGACGGTCTACAAGGTCACCATCGACGATACGCCAATCGTCACCCCTCTGATGGCGAAGGCGGGCATTCCCACTGGCTCCACGCTGGGACCGGACGGAGCCTGCTATTACACCGACTCGGAGGAGATGGGCGACGTTCACCGACTCACCTTTGACGGCACCGACACCAAGGTGAACGTGACGCCGCTGCTCGACCCGATTGGCCTCGCCTTTGGCCCCGATGGACAATTGTACGTGTTGCAATACCACGACGGATCGATCGTCAAGTTCGCCGTCACCGCCGGCATGGAGCAGGCGATGTCACGCACGACGTTCGTCATGAACGGCCTCACCAACGACAGGGGCATCGCTTTCGACAAGACCGGCAACCTGTACATTGGTCTCAGCGGCGGGCTCTCGAAGGTCAGCGCCGACGGCAGGACCATCACGAACATTCCCTACGCCGGCGACAGCGCCAGCGTCGAATTTGGAACCGGCGCGCTGAGCTGCAAGGACATTTTTTTCGTGAACGGCGGCAAGATCGTCCGCTATACCAACGACACAGAAGGCGCGGTGGTGCCGTGGCACGTGCCGTAGCGCGCCGGTCCTGATCGGGCGGCGCGGTTTTGCGCGGGCCTCGGGCGCCAGGAGGGCCATCCGCGCCGACGATTTCCCGACGGTGGCGTTGGCGGCGTCCCATTCCGCACACGCCGGCGCTGACCGAGCGCCAAGACGACCTCGGGGTTCATCAACGGCGATGAACGCGGGGGCTACGCCGCCTGGTCCTTGCCCGTCGCGCAGGGCGTGCCGGCCAGGCGCTTGGGGATCTCGCGCAACAGGAAATCACGCAGCAGCTTCACGCGCGTCGGCACGTGGCGCAGCGGCACGGAGACCACGTGGAACGGCGTCCCGCGCAGGGCATAGGCGGGCAGCACGCGCACCAGGGCGCCGGATTCGACGTCGGCGCGCACCACGGTGTCGGGCATCAGCGCGATCCCGACGCCCGCCAGGGTCAGGTGGCGCACGGTGCCCAGATCGTCGGCGCTGATCGGCCCCGTCACGTCGACGCGCTCGACGCCGTGCGGACCGGCGAGGCGCCACGGTGAGATCCCGAGCGACGTCTTGTGCAGCACGCAGTCGTGCTGAGCCAGGGCGGCGAAGCTGCGCGGACGTCCGCGCCGTTCAAGATATGAAGGCGCGGCGAAGAGCCCCAGCTCCGCCGTGGCCACCTTGCGCGCGACTAGGTTCGAATCGTCCAGCTTCCCGGCGCGCAGGGCCAGGTCGATGCCCTCCTCGATCAGGTTCACGCGCCGGCTGGTGACCACCAGCTCGACGCGGATCTTGGGATACGCGCGCGCGAACGCGGCGAACAGCTCCGGCATTGTCCCGTCGCCGACGGGGGGCGCCGTGCTGACCCGCACCAGTCCCTGCGGCTCGCGCCCCATCTCAGCCACGTCGTGGCTGGCTTCGGCGACGCGCTCCATGGGGCCGCGCACGTCGGCGAGGTAGCGCTCGCCCGCCTGGGTCAGGGCCAGCCGGCGCGTCGTCCGTTGCAAGAGGCGCACGCCCAGCGACTCCTCCAGGCGCGACACCGCCCGGCTGACCGAGGACTTGGGCACCCCCGTCGCGGCGGCGGCGGCGGTGAAGCTGCCCAGCTGCACGACGCGGGCGAAGATCGACACCAGGTTCAGGTCCAAGACGATTGTTGCGTTCACAGCAACAAAGAATACCACAGTTGCCGTCTAGTGGACGCCCGCCCCGGTGGGTAACGTCATGGGCACAGGAGGTCGGTTGCCATGCGTTCCAAAAACAAGCTCCCCACAGTGGCCCGCGTGATTCTTGGTCTGGTCTTCGTCGTCTTCGGGCTGAACGGATTTTTCAACTTTCTGCCGCAGCCCCCTGCTCCGCCCCGGGCCATGGCCTTCGCCGGCGCGCTGGTCGGCAGCGGTTATTTCTTCCCGCTGCTGAAGGCCACCGAGGTTGCCGCCGGAGCGCTGTTGCTGGCTGGCTTCGTCCCCATCGCGCTGACGCTGCTGGCGCCGATCATCGTCAACATCGTCGCCTTTCACCTGTTCCTGGCGCCGGGAAACTACGCGGTGGTCGGGCTGATACTGGCGGCCGAGATCTACCTGGCGGTCGTCAATCGCGCCGCCTTCGCGCCGCTGTTCGCCCGCCGGCGCATGGAGGCCTCCGCCGCCGCGCACGACACATTGGAGCTGGCGCCGCGCCGGGCCGTCTGATCGGGGCGGGGGCCGTCCCCAAGCGGACAAAATTTCCGGTGCGTGACGCCGTGATATGCCACTAGAGTGCCGGGCGATGCGAACATTTGCTTGGCTGTTCGGTTGTCTACTGATTGTGTCGTGTTCCGGAGGTTCGATCTCGAACGACGCTTCCCCTGAGGCGGGGCAAAGCGGAGGGGAAACGGGTGCGGCGACGGGAGGCAGCGGCGGCAAGACGGGCGGCACGGCCACTGGCTCGGGTGGCAACAATGGGGGTGACTCGAGCGCCGGGCTTGGCTGCTCGCAGCTCGAAACCATGTACAGCGACGCCTTGACGGCGGCGCGTCGTTGCAAGGTGGGGGCGACGGATCAGTGCGGCGCCACCGCTGCCCCCAAACTGGAAGGCTGCTTTGTCAATTGTCTTATCCCGGTCAACGACAATTCGGTGGTGAACCAGCTGAAGACGGAATGGACGCAAGCCCACTGCGACGTTGCCGGGCGACCGATTGTCTGTCCGGCCATCGCCTGCTTGCCGCCGAAGGGCATCTGTCAATCGCCGGCGGACGCAGGCGACGGTGGCGGTCTTTGCGTCAATCAAGGGCTGGCCACCCAGTAGTCATCGGTCCACACCCATTCCTCGGCCAGCTCGAGATCGAGACCGCGACCGGCAACGTGCAGGTCAGCGAGCTTCCGAGTCAAGGCACCGGATAGAAGAACTCCTCGCGCGTGATCTTTCCATCCGCGACGGTGAACAGACCGACCTCGTCAATTGTGCGTCGCTGCCCGCTCGGCTTGAAGGTGACCTCCAGGACGAAGCGGACCGCGAACCGATCCTCGTTCGGATAAGGTCCAAAGACCTCCATCTTGTGCACCTCGTTGTTGTCCAGAAAGAACTTGCTCTTGGCGCGAAGCCCATCGAGGCCCTTGACGGTGCGCTCGCGCCCGGGAAAGTCCGCGGCCTCCACGCTCACGGCGTCGGGGCTGAACAGCGTCGAGAGGCATTCCTCGCGCCGGCCGTCCCTGACCAGCGCGACGTACTTCTTCCCGATCTCGTAGGTGTTCATCGAGCGCTCCCTTCGTTGGCAGGTGTCCGCCGTCGGGAACGAGGGCCTCAACGCCGCGATCGTGATCGCAACGGCCGTCGTGCCCGACGATGGTGCCGGCAGCGCCGGCGTCAGTGAACGGGCGTGTAGACCAGGTCGTGCCCGCCTGTCGAGGGCGTGTGCGCGGCGTCGGAGCCCGCGGCGAGGTGGCAGCTCGTGCACGTGGGCATGACGATCGGATCGCTGCCCATGCCGTCCACGTTCGCGCCGCCGGCCGTGAGGGCGCCGTAGTAGTACCAGTTCGCGCCGTTCGCGCTGTCGGCGGCGGTCTTGAGGTAGACGGCCCAGCCGCTGGGCGTGGTGTCGGTCGTCTGGGCATAGAGCTCCTTGACCGCCGCAGCGCCCGCGGGCCACGGCGCCGTGCTGGTCGCGTTGTTCGCGATGACGTCATTCGAGCAGACGCGATCGACGTTGTGGGGCGACGGCGGGCGCGCGGTGTGCGCGGCGGTCTCGCAGTGCCAGGTCTTGTACAACCCCTGCTGGAGCCACGGAGCGATCGCGGCGGCGCCGATTGGCGGCGTCTGGGCATTGCCACTGCCGGCGTCGCCGCCGCCACCACCTCCTCCTCCATCGGACGAGTTGCTACTGCTGCTGCTACTGCTGCTGCAGCCGAGGCCGAGCCCCATCAGCATCGAGCCTGCGGCCAGGACCACCAAGGAATTCGTTTTCATCGCAAAAGGTGCCTTTCCGCCCGCCGCGCCGACGCGCCGCGAGCATCGCTTCTACGCGCGATCGCGCGCGCGGTTACGCGCGGATTTGCGGTCGCGCTCATTTTTCTCGCCGGAGCGTCCGTACCGGCCTGACGAGCGAGCGCGCCGGCCCCCGCCGGCTCCGTGGTGAACCCTAGGGGGTGAGGACGACGCGGAAGCGGGCGCCGCCGCTCATCATGCGCTCGTATGCGGCGGTGACCTTGTCCAGGGTGAAGACCTCGTTCATCGAACGGACGCCGGTCATGGCGCTGAAGGCCATCGTGTCCTCGGAGTCGATCGACGTGCCGGAGTACCAGCCACGGATCGCCTGGCGGCCGAACATCGGGAAGGTCGAGATGGTCATGCTCGGGATGCCGGCGAGCACCATCAACGTCCCGTTGACGCCAACGCCGCCCTGGATCGCGGAGATCGCCGCGCCGTCGGTCACCGTCGCGAGGACGACCTTGGCGCCGCCGAGCTTTTGCAGCTCCGCAGCCGGATCGCTCGCCTTGCTGTCGATGTAGCGCCAGGCGCCGAGCTTGCGAGCAAGCTCGCCTTTTTCGGCGCCGCGCGCGACGGCGACCGTGCGGTACCCCATCTTCGCTGCGAACTGGACACCGAGGTGGCCGAGGCCGCCTAGGCCCAGGATCGCGACGAGGTCGCCGGGGCGCGCGCCGGCGTTTCGAAGCGCGTTGAAGGTCGTGATGCCTGCGCACATCAGCGGCGCCGCCTCTACGGCCGTCAGCTCGGGCGGGATCGACGCGAGCGCCGACGCAGGCGCCACCAGATATTCCGCGTAGCCGCCGTCGTAGGTCAGCCCCGTGACCTGCCTCGTTACGCAAGCGAACAGCTCGCCGCGCCGGCATGGCGAGCAGACGCCGCAGTAGCCCCCATTCCAGCCGACGCCCACCCGCTGGCCGACGGTCCAGCTGCTCACGCCCGCCCCCGGCGCCTCGACGACGCCCGCGACCTCGTGGCCGGGGACGCGCGGATACGGGACGGGCATGTGCCCTTCTTTGACGAGGACGTCGCTGTGGCAGATGCCGCACGCCTCCACCTTGACCAGCACCATCCCCGCGCCCGGCGCGGGCACGGGCCTCTCGACCAGCTCGAAGGGACCACCGGGGCGGGACACCTGGACGGCTCGCATCGTCGACATGGCGGCAAGCATGGGAGCGCGCCAAGCGTTTGTCACGCGCGTGGGCGACTCTTCCCGTCTGGAAGGGGCGATAGCGGCGCCTGTCGGAACGGCACGCGTGGATCAGCGCCGCGGGCCTTTCGGTCGCGGCGCGCGCCGGGCTAGGGTAGGGTCAGTTCTCGAGGCTGTCAGTGATCCGGACCCTACGCGAATCGCTTGCCTTGCTGGCGACGAAACGCTTCGGAACGTTCTGGTTCGCCAGCCTGCTCTCCAGCGTCGGCACGTGGACCCAGCAGGTCGCCGAACCCTGGTTGCTGCTCACCATCGGCGCCTCGCCCTTCCTGATCGGGCTCGACTCGTTCGCCATGAACGCCCCGGTGTTGCTCCTCACGCTGGTTGGCGGCGCGCTGGCCGACCGCTCTGATCGGCGTCGCGTGATCGCGCTTTTTCAATCGATCCAGATGCTGTGCCCGGCCGCGATCGTGTTTCTGATGCTCATGGATGCAGTCCGCCCCTGGATGATCATCGTGCTCTCCGTGATCGTCGGGGTGACCGACGCGCTCTCGATGCCGTCGTTTCAGTCGATCGTTCCCTCCATCGTGCGGCGGGAGCAGATTGGACGCGGCCTCGCGCTGAACTCGATCCAGTTCAACCTGTCGCGTATTCTCGGGCCGTCCATCGCGGGCGTGCTGATGTCCAGCGTGGGCGCGATGGCCTGCTTCGTGGTCAGCGTGGCGTCGTACGTTCCGTTCATCGGCGTCGCGCTGTGGGTGTTGCCGCGCTGGACACCGGAGCCCGCGGGCGCGGGGGCTTCACCCGGCAGGCCCGCGGGTATCCGGGAGATCCTTCGCCAGCCCCACCTGCGGGGAGCCTTGCTCACGGTGCTGACCACGGCGGTGTTCTGCGCGCCGCTCGTCACCTTCAGCCCGATCTTGATCAGGACTGTCTTTCGGGGCGACGCGAGCCAGTTCTCACTGGCCGTGGCTTCGTTCGGCGGCGGCGGTCTCTTGGGCGCGGCCGCGCTGCTCAGCATCCCACCCAATGTGGACCGGCGGTGGTTGAGCTGCGGCTTCGCGGTCGCCTACGGTTGCGTCGTGACGTTCGTGGGCCTCGACCAATGGTTCTGGGGGATCCCTGTGCTCCTGGTGATCGCGGGCGCCTCGATGACCATCAGCAACACCGCTGCGAACTCGCTCCTGCAGGCGACAGCTCGGCCGCACCTGCTCGGGCAGACGGTCAGCCTCTACATGCTGGCGATGCGGGGCGGAATGTCATTGGGCGCGCTGCTCACGGGTATCACGGCCGGTCGCTGGGGCGTCCAGCGCGCGCTGGTCGTGAAC
>DATKEU010000445.1:0-2266 GCA_035544495.1 Polyangia bacterium
GGCCGGTCCATCATCGCCGCCGCCGACGCTGTCCGCGCCGGGCGCGCCGACGAGCAGCGGGCGGCGATCGTGGCGGCGCTTCGGCAGCCGCTGGCGATCGTCACGGGCGGGCCGGGTACGGGCAAGACGTCGGTGATCGCCGGCCTGCTGCGCGCGGCGGAGGCGATCGGGATCGGCGCGGGCGACGTCGCGCTGGCGGCGCCGACGGGCAAGGCCGCCCAGCGGATCACTGAATCGCTCATCGCGAATGAATCGCTGATCGCGAATGAATCGCTGATCGCGAATGAATCGCGGCACGGGGCTGCGAGCGTGCCGCAGGCGCAAACGCTGCACCGGTTGCTCGGGTACGAGCCCGCGCGCGGCGCCTTCCGACATCACCGGCACTACCCGCTGCCGCACCGGCTGGTGGTGGTCGACGAGTGCTCGATGATCGATCTCTTCCTGATGGAGCGGCTGCTCGGCGCCGTGGCCGAGGGGGCGCGCCTGGTCCTGCTGGGCGACGCGGATCAGCTCCCCTCCGTCGACGCCGGCGCGGTCTTCCGCGACCTGGCGCCGTGGGCGGTCAAGCTGACCCGCAACTTCCGCGCCGATCCGGCCACCCCCGCCGGCCGGTCCATCATCGCCGCCGCCGACGCTGTCCGCGCCGGGCGCGCCGACGAGCAGGTGTTCGGAGCGTTCGCCGCGCGCCCCGCCGCCGCGCAGCTGGCGTTCGCGGGCGTCGAGCTGCTGGCGCCACCGGGCCGCAAGCCCAGCGCGGCGCTCGACGACTTTCTCGATCGCTGGCAGGCGCGGGCGGCCGACGACGGAAGCGCGCACGCTGGCCTCCCGCACAAGATCTACGCCTTCCACGGCGGGCAAGTCGATGCCGACGACGCGCGCGACCTGGCGGCTCTCCACGCCGCCCGGCACGACCGGCGCATCCTCTGCGTCACGCGCGGCGCGGCCCGCCCCACCGGCGCCGAGGCCATCAACGCCGCCCTCCACCGGCGCGCCACGCGCGGCAGCGCGCGCCCCGCCGACGCGCCGGTCGCCGTCGGGGAGCCGCTGCTGATGTCGCGCAACGATTACCAGCGCGGTCTCTACAACGGCGATCTCGCGGTCTGCGTGCGCGCGCGGTTCGACGCCGGCCCACCGACGCTCGCCGCCGCCTTCCCGCGCGGCGGCACCTTCGTCGCCTGGCCGCTCACCACGCTGGCCGGCGACATCGTGCTCGCCCACGCCCTGACCGTCCATCGCGCCCAGGGCTCCGAGGTCGACGCCGTCGCGCTGATCCTGCCCGACGACGATCTGCCGCTGCTGACGCGCGAGCTGGTCTACACCGCGCTCACCCGCGCCCGCCGCTCGGCGATCATCGTCGGCTCGCCCGCCCTCCTCCGCCAGTCCATTGCCCGCCAGATCGACCGGGCCAGCGGCCTCGCCTCGCGCCTGGGCGGCGCTAGCCCCTGAAGGGAGCCGGACAGTGGTCAGGAATGCAATTGATTCAGTTCATCGCGCTGGCGCCTCTGCTGGTAGTTCCCAACTGGTGACGGTGGCGACTTCCACCTGATAGCCGAGCGCGGTCCCCACCGCCGTGAGCAATTCCCGCGCGTGCTGCTCGGCCTGGGTCAGGATGCCCTTGGCAAGCGCCTCGGCCTCCATGGCGGCGCGCGCGGCGGCGTGCAGCTTGTCGTAGTCTTCCGGCTCGAAGCGATTGCAGAAGCTGCCGTCGGAGATGAGCACTTCGGGGGCGGGTGCGTCGGTGTACAGCAACTGCGCCGCGGGCAGTTCCACCCGCAGGCGCCGCCCGCGCGGGGTCACGCTGGTGGTCACCGTGAGCGCACGGCCGTCCTGCAAATCGAAACCCGCCGCCACTCGCCCCCGGTAGGAGACCGCAACCATCTTCTCGCAACGAATGGGGATGAACCCCAGCAGGTTCTTCGAATCGCGCCGGCTCTGAAGGCTGCTGACGTTCATCTCGACGGTGGTCAAGCGGGCGACTTTGCGAACCGCCTCCACCACGGTGTGGCCGTCCTGCTCGATGCGGCGCCCTTGCAGCCTCTGCCACACGAAATAGGTGACCAGGCCGCCACCGGCGACGACCAGCGCGATCAACCCGATCGCCACCGACAGCAGGATGGTCCTTGGTCTCGGCATCCAGGTCGGTCCAGTATGAACCGAAGATGCGCCGCCGGTGGCCCCGGGCCGGAATGCCCTCGCGGCGGCGCGGGAGCGCTGCCGGAAGCAGCCAGGTGACGGCGCCACGCACCCAGCCGCTGGCGCCGCCGAT
>DATKEU010000446.1:0-2949 GCA_035544495.1 Polyangia bacterium
GGAGGCCGTCATGAGCGCGCTGGAGAAGCACCTGGCGAAGTACGAGGTCGTGATCGGCCTCGAGGTGCACGCCCAGCTGGCGACGCGATCGAAGATCTTCTCCTGGTCGTCGGCGGCGTTCGGCGGCGAGCCGAACACGCACACCGATCCGGTCTGCCTGGGCATGCCGGGCACGCTGCCGGTGCTGAACCAGGCGGCGGTGGAGTCGGCGGTGCGCCTGGGCCTGGCGGCCGGCTGCACGATCCGGCGGCGCTGCCGCTTCGCCCGCAAGCACTACTTCTACCCCGACTTGCCGAAGGGGTTTCAGATCTCGCAGTTCGACGAGCCGATCTGCGAGGGCGGGGCGATCGCCTTTCGCCTGCGGGGCGAGGCGCGGCACGTGCGCCTGGTGCGCATCCACCTGGAGGAAGACGCGGGCAAGAACCTGCACGCGGCCGCCGGTGTCAGCTTCGTCGACTACAACCGCGCCGGCGTCCCGCTGTGCGAGATCGTCAGCGAGCCCGACGTCCGCTCCGCCGAGGAGGCGGCCGAGTACGTGCGCGCGGTGCGGGCCCTGGTGCGCTATCTCGGCATCTGCGACGGCAACATGGAGGAGGGGTCGCTCCGCTGCGACGCCAACGTGTCGCTGCGCCTGCACGGCGCCGCCGCCTACGGCACGAAGACCGAGCTCAAGAACATGAACTCGTTCAAGAACGTGCGCGACGCCATCGAGCACGAGGTGAAGCGCCAGGCCGAGCTGCTCGATCGCGGCGAGCGCATCGTCCAGGAGACGCGCCTGTGGGACGCCGCCCGCGGCGTCACCGCGGCCATGCGGTCGAAGGAGCAGGCGCACGACTATCGCTATTTCCCCGAGCCCGACCTGCCGCCGCTGGTCGTCGACGACGCCGCGCTCGCCGCCGCGCGCGGCTCGCTGCCGGAGCTGCCCGAGGCGCGCTTTGCCCGCTACATGACCGCGGCCGGTCTGTCGCCGCAAGACGCCAGCGTGCTGGTGGCCGAGCGCGAGATCGCCGCCTATTTCGACGCCACCGTGGCGGCCGGCGCCGCGCCCAAACGGGCGGCGAACTGGGTGATCAACGAGGTGCTCGCGCGGGTGGACGATCCGCGCCGGCTGGGCGCCGCCGATCTCACGGTCTCGCCGGCGGCGCTGGCGGAGCTGTGCAACCTCATCGATGAAGGGACGCTCTCGGGCAAGCTGGGCAAGGACGTCTTCGAGCGCATGTGGAGCGAAGGGCGGCGCGCCGGCGACATCGTCGCCGCCGAGGGGCTGGCCCAGGTCTCCGACGACCGCGCGCTCGAGGAGGCCTGCCGCCGCGTCGTGGCCGCCCACCCCGACGAGGCCGCGCGCTTCAAGGCCGGCAGGACCCAGCTGATGAGTTTCTTCGTCGGCGCCGTGATGAAGGAGACCGGCGGCAAGGCCAACCCGAAATCCGTCAACGAGATCCTGCGGCGCCTGCTCGGGCCGAGCTAGCGATCGGAGCGCACGAGGCGATGGCCGCAACCACGCTGGCGCCGGGGCAACGCCCTCCCGAGGAGCCGGGCGTCCTGTCGCCGGTCTTCTGGCGCGACGACCGCGTCGTGATGCTGGATCAGCGCCGCCTTCCCGAGCGCGAGGTCTGGACCGCCTACGACACCTGGGAGGAGATCGCCGAGGCCATTCGCACGATGGAGGTGCGCGGCGCGCCCGCCATCGGGTGCGCGGCCGCGTTCGCCGTGGCGCTGGCCTGGCGGCGCGAGCCGTCGGCGCTGCGCCTGCGCGTCGTGATGCAGGCGCTGGTGGCCACGCGCCCCACGGCGGTCAACCTGGGCGCTGCTCTACACCGCATGGCCAACGCGCTGGCCAGCGAGCGCGACGCCCTCGACGAGGCGCGCGCCATCTGGGCCGCCGACCTCGCCGCCTGCCGGGCCATCGGCGCGCACGGGGCGGCGCTGCTCCCCGACGGGGGATCGGTGCTGACCCATTGCAACGCCGGCGCGCTGGCCACCGCGGGATACGGGACGGCGCTGGGCGTGATCCGGGCCGCCGTCGCCGCCGGCAAGCGCCTGCGCGTGCTGTGCGACGAGACCCGCCCCTGGCTGCAGGGCGCGCGCCTGACAGCCTGGGAGCTGGCCCAGGACGGCATCGACTGCGCGGTGATCGTCGACGGCGCCGCCGGGCACTTCCTCGGGCGCGGCGAGGTGGGCGCCGTCATCGTCGGCGCCGACCGCATCACCCGCAAGGGCGACGTGGCCAACAAGATCGGCACCGCCGGGCTGGCCGCCGCGGCCTCGACGTTCGGCGTCCCGTTCATCGTCGCCGCCCCGCAAACGACGATCGACCCGCACACCGATCACGGCCGCGACATCCCGATCGAGGAGCGCGCCGGCGACGAGGTCGCGCGGTTCGGCGATCGCGCCATCGTGCCACCCGGCGTTCGCGTGTTGAACCCGGTCTTCGACGTCACGCCCAGCCGCCTGGTGGGCGCCATCGTCACCGAGCGCGGCGTTTTCCGCGCACCCTACGAGCTCGCGGAGCGGCGATGATGAGGGCATCGTCGGCGCGGGCTGCCGCCGGTCTTTACCTCTGGCAGGGACACCCTTACGATGCGGGCGTAGTGGCCGGCCCACGACGACTCAGCATCATCATCCCCGCATACAACGAGCGCAGCTTCATCAGCGAGATACTCGAGCGGGTGCGATCGGTGCCGCTCCCCGGTCTCGAGCGCGAGATCATCGTCATCGACGACGGATCGACGGACGGGACGCGCCAGGTGCTGGAACAGCAAGCAAGCCACGGCGGCCAGCACATACTGTTTCACGAAGCGAACCGCGGAAAGGGCGCCGCCATTCGGACCGGACTGGCGGTAGCGACTGGCGAGATCATCCTGATCCAGGACGCCGATCTGGAGTACGACCCGGCCGACTATGCCGGATTGCTGAAACCGATTCTGGACGGAGATGCCGACGTCGTAT
>DATKEU010000447.1:0-15809 GCA_035544495.1 Polyangia bacterium
GGCCACGGACGTCAGCGCGCAGCGCCTGCTGATCTTGAACCACCACACCGCGCCGGAGCTTCCGTTGCTCTGGGCGGTGCGCATGTCGATGGGGATCCCGTTCGTGTGGCCGGAGGTCGTATGGAAGGAGAGCTGGGGTCGTTACCGCGGGCGTCCCATGCACGAGGGTGGCGAAGGCCATCGCGTGGTCGACGGCGGCGTGCTGTCGAACTTTCCGCTCAAGTACGTCATCGAGCCGCGGCACACGGGCGCGGGCGGCGTGCTCGGCCCGCTCGCCGGCGGTGGGTCGGCCGCCGTCCTGGGGATCCTGCTCGACGAGACGCACGGCGCGCGCACGCCCAGCTCGGCTCCAGTCAACAATGGAAAGGGATTCGGCCAGCTGGTCCAGGACAACGTGCTGGTCATGAACAACCTCGACCGCCTGGTCAGCACCATGACCGGAGCGTGGGATCTCGAGACCATCGAAGAGCACGGCGCCGAACCGCTCATTTGCCGGATCCCGGTGCGCGGTTTCGATACGCTGGACTTCGACATGAGCGACCAGTCGATGGCGGAGCTTGTCGAGATTGGCCGCGCGGCAATGAAGCGTTACCTCGGCTAATCCAGGAAAGGGCGGCACGCTCGGGAGCGAGAGCGGTCGCCTGCCGCGTTCGACTGGAAAATCGACTATGGTACCGGCGCGCTGGCCAATCGTCGAAGGCCGAGCCAGCGCCCAACCAAGGAGACAAGAAAATGACGAAACTGATCCTCATCGCCGCCGCAACGTTGTCTGCCACGGCGGCCCTGGCCGCCAGTAAGCCCAGCTCGCGAATGCCGGCAGCAGATCTGAAGTGGGAGCAGCCGATGGGTGCTGGCGGACCTTCGGTGGCCTTCGCCTCGGGCGATGGAAAGAGCAAGGGTCCGGCGGAATTTTTCCTGAAGTTTCCGGCTGGCTTCGATTCGGGCTGGCATACGCACGACGCCAATTACAGCGCGGTGGTCATCAAGGGCACGATGACGGCGCAGGCCCAGGGCGACGCCGAAATCCAATTGCCGAGCGGTTCGTACTTTGGCGAGCCCGGCAAGAAGAACCACCGCAACTCGTGCACCAAGGACTCGGACTGCGTGATCTTCGTTCACTCGGAGAAGGGCTTCACCTTTCACCCGATGACCGCCGAAGGAAAGCCCGCGCCCGCGCCCGACAAGAAGGCGGAGGGCGCGGCGACAAAATAGTTCGCGGCAGCTTCCGCTGCCCGAGCCCGATCCGCGGACGCGCGGGTCGGGCATCGTCGGGCGTGAATCTACGTCGCGGGCTCGCTCGACGAGACGGCCGAGCTCGATCCTTCGCCCGCCGTCGGCCAGTTCGGGGGGCCCCTCGACTTCGTGTCGCGCTTCAAGTTCTGACGACGGCACAACCGGACACTGGCCAGGCTTGGAGCACGAGTGATCTTCTAAAGGTCGCCGAGGGCGAAGCCGGCGGACAGCTCCAGACGGAGGTACGCGGCCGGCGTGCGGAAGACGGGCTGTGATCGGCCGGCGTCGAAGTCGCGAGGAGCGAGCGCCCAGCCGGCCGCCAGACGGAGGCCGACTGCAACCGGACCGAGAGCGCGCAGGTAGGCAAGAGCGCCCTCGAGCGCGGCGTCAGCGCGGCGTCCAGAGGCGGCCTGGTCAACGCCGCTCGCCGCGAAGGTGATCCAGTCGACGCTGGCGCCGAGAGACGGCACCAGCAGGTCGTGCGTGGAGAGTCGCCAGGCGGCGCCGGCGGATGCGCGCAGCGGGTAGGCGCGCAACGCCAGGCGCGCGCCCGGCTCGGTTCCCACGATGGGCACCTGCCGCTCGTCGGAGGCGCCGCCGGAGAGAGCCAGCGCCAGAAAGCGCCAGCGCGCCAGCAGCGACAGCAACAGCTCGCCGCGCCCCCAGCGATCGCCGGCGCCGACACCCAGGCGTCCGCTGGTGGCCACGCCCGCGACGACCAGCCAGCTGGCGTTTCGCGACGGGGTGGGCGGCGCCGCGGAGCGCGCGATCGTCGCGACCGGAACGGCGGCCGGCGGCCCAGATTCGGCGGGAGGCGCGGCCGACAGCGCGGCGTCCGCGGGCGGCGCGGCCGCTTCGCCGCCGGTCGCTGTCTCCGGCGGAGGCGGCGCGGGCGATTCGCCGCCGGTCGCCGTCTCCGGCGGCGCCGACGGCGGCGCCGGCGCGGGCGATTCCAGCGCGGGCGGCCGGTAGCCGATCTCGCGCAGATGCCGCGCCACCAGTTGAGCCGCCGCCTCGGCCAGCGCGGCGCAAGCCACCGGGTCGTGCCGCCCGCGCCGGTTCGATCCCAGCCGCCGCTCGAGCGTGATCGCGCCGCGCGCGTCGATGAGGCGCAGGCGAACGCCCGCGTCCGGCTGTGGCTGATCCAGCACCAGGCGCCGGCCGGCTGGCGGCGCGCGCCGCCCGTCGGCGGCGCCCGGCAGGCGGACGTTCAGCGCCGCGACCACGTCGGCGCGCGTAGGGCAACCGCCGGTGTCCGCCTCGATCGCGATCCGCTCGGGTTCGGGCTCGGGCTCGGGCGCCGTCCCCGGCACCGCCCCCTCGGCGCCGCGGGCGAGCAGCCCCAGCACGACCGCCACGATCGCGGGCCCCGGCGACACGCGTCCATTATGCACGCGCGTCGACGGGCCGCGGGTCACATCGTCCAGACGATGTCGTCGAGATAGAACGTCAGGGCCTTGCTGGTGTCGGTCAGCACCCACGCGAAGGCACCGACCACGTTCATGCCGTAATCCAGGCCGGCCAGCGACAGCGAGCCGGCCTGCCAGGTGGTCTTCGTCGTCATCACCATCTCGGGCACCTGGAACCCGTCGGGCCCGGCGCCGGCCTTGAACCGAACGTCCTTGCCGGCGACCGCGCCCGCCATCTGGAACGCGATCTTCGTCGCCCCCGGCGCGATGTCGATGCCGGGCTCGCTGGCGCCCCAGTTCGCTTGACCGACCACCTCGGGCGGTGTGGCCATCGGATGGCTCGCCTTGTCCGTCGTCAAGAAGAAGACGCCGATGTACGCGCCGCTGGCGAGCGGCGTGACGTTCGGCGGCGGCGTGAAGACGATCTTCAGGCACTTGCCGCGCGCGTTCGCCACCCGCTTCGCGCAGGGCCCGGTCGTCTCCTCGGTCTGGCTGATGATGGTCGCGCCGGGCGCGAACGCCGCCATCTCCTGCGCGTCGCCGAACCAGCCCTGATTGTCGTAGAAATCGGTGACGATGACCGGCAGCGGAGCCATCGGACCGATGGCGATGCCACCGGTGCCGCTGACGCCGCCGTCCGTGCCGCCCGTGCCGCTGACGCCGCCGTCCGTGCCGTCGATCATTCCACCGCTTCCGCTGCTGCCACCGCTTCCGGTGCTGCCACCGCTGCCGCTGCTGCCACCGCTGCCGCTGGCGCCGCCGCTTCCCGATGCTGTGCTGCCGCCGCTGCCCGATGTGGTGCTGCCGCCGCTGCCGCTGCTCGTCCCGGCGTCAGAGAGGGCCGGCGCCGACTCGGTGTTGCCAAAACAGCCGCTCGTTGCGACGACCAGCACCACTCCGGCCAGCGCTGAAAAACCACACGCCGAGCGGCGAGCGCTCCGATCGCTTCCTGGAGCCATGACAGCGTCCTTTCCGTTCGAAATTTGAAAAATGCGGAGAACCGATCTCCCTTGCTTCGAGACCGCACGGGTCCAAAACCTTCCGCGGCGGCGCATGCCATTGTCGAATCCAGCCCGTATGATGGGGCCGTGGACAATCCAGATTGGTTACTGGATCCAGGCGTCACCTATCTGAACCACGGCGCTTTCGGTTCCTGCCCGCGGCCCGTGCAGGCGGCGGCGCAGGAGTTCCGCGCGCGCTTCGAACGGGCCCCGATGCAGTTCGTGCTGCGCGAGGTCGAGGCGCTGCTGGACCAATCGCGCGCGGCCGCTGGCGAGCTGCTGGGGGCCGATGCGCAGGATCTGGCCTTCGTCACCAACGCCACCACCGCGGTCTCCACGGTGCTGGCGTCGCTGTCGCTGCACGCGGGCGACGAGTTGCTGGTCACCGACCACGCGTACAACGCCTGCCGGAACGCGGTCGACTTCCACGCCCGCCGGACCGGCGCGCGCGTGGTGATGGCGCCGGTGCCGTTTCCCGTCGCCGGTCCCGACGAGATCGTCGCCGCGGTGCTGGGCGCGGTCACGCCGCGCACGCGCCTGGCGCTGCTGGATCACATCACCAGCCCGACGGCGCTGGTGTTCCCGGTCGGGCCCCTCGTCGCCGCGCTGGAGGCGCGCGGGGTCGACACCTTGATCGACGGCGCCCACGCGCCGGGCCAGATCGCGGTCGACGTGCACGCGCTGGGACCCACGTATTACGCCGCCAACCTGCACAAGTGGTGCTGCGTCCCGAAGACGGCGGCGGTGCTCTACGTCCGGCGCGATCGGCAGCCGCACCTGCACCCGCTGGTGGTCAGCCACGGGGCGAACGCGCCGCGCACGGATCGGCCGCGCTTCCTGCTGGAGTTCGACTGGACCGGGACGCACGATCCGGCGCCGGCGCTGTCGCTGCCGGCGGCGCTGGCGTATCTGGGCCGGCTGTTGCCGGGCGGGCTGGCGGCGTTGCGGGAGCGCAACCACGATCTCGTGCTGCGGGCGCGCCGGCTGCTGGCGGACGCGCTGGAGGTCGACCTGCCCTGCCCCGACTCGATGCTGGGCTCGATGGCCACGCTGCCTCTGCCGGCGCGCGCGGCGCCCATGGGCCCGGCGGCCCTGTACGAGGCGCTGTGGCGGCGACACCGCATCGAGGCGCCCGTGTTCGACTGGCCAGCGCGGGGACGGCCGATGTTCCGGGTCAGCGCGCAGATCTACAATCGGCTGCCGGACTACGAGCGGCTGGCCGGCGCGCTGGCGGCGGAGCTGGGCTAGAACGGCGCGCGCGCAACCGGACCCGCGCATCGCCGATGACGGGAGGTGCGACGCGCGTTCCCGTCATCGATCCCACCGATCTCGTCGATCTCGTCGATCTCGTCACTGGCCGTTGCCTGCGCCCTGGCGGCTGCCGCCTGCGCGCCGGCGCGGCCCGAGACCACCGGCGACAGTCCCGCGGCGATCGAGCTGCGCGTGCAACCCGACGACGGCCCGCCGGCGCTGGCGGCGCTGATCGCGGGCGCGCGGCGCTCGATCGCCGTCGAGGTCTACCTGCTGACGGAGGGCGAGCTGATCGACGCGCTGGTGGCGGCGCGCGCCGGTGGGCGTGAGGTGACGGTCGTGCTGGAGCAGCACCCGTTCGGGGCGCCCGGCGCCAACGACGCCGCCTTCGCTCGGCTGGCGCAGGCCGGTGTCGACGTGGCCTGGTCGAGCGACCGGTTTGCGTTGACGCACACCAAGCTGATCGTCGTCGACGGCGCGCGCGCGGCGGTGATGACCGCGAACCTGACGCACGCCGGGTTGACCACCAACCGCGAGTACATCGCGTTCGACGACGACCCCGACGACGTGGCGGCGGCCGGGTCGGTGATCGCGGCGGATCGCGCCAGCGCCGGCGCGGCGCCGGCGGCGCGCGGGCGGCTGGTGACGTCGCCGGAGACAGCGCGGGCGGCGCTGCTGCCGCTGATGGCGGGCGCGGAACGCCAGCTGCGGGTCGAGATGGAGGAGCTCTCCGACGCTGGCGCGGTCGCCACGCTGGTCGCGGCCGCGGCGCGTGGCGTGGCGGTCACGGTGGTGGCGCCGGCCACGGATCGCGCGCCGGCCACCAGCGCGGCGCTCGGCCGCCTGGTTGACGCCGGGGTGCGCGTGCGCGCGCTGTCGGCGCCCGCGGTGCACGCCAAGGCGATCGTCGCGGACGGGCGGCGCCTCTACGTCGGATCGATCAACCTGACCGCGGCCTCGCTGGATCGAAACCGCGAGGTCGGCGTGATCGTCGAGGACGCCGGCGCGGCGGCGCGGGTCGAGCGAACGATCGACGGCGACGCCGCGGTGGGAGCGCCTCCCTGAAGCGGGCGCTATCATGGTCAGATGCCCGATGACCACGGCGGTGAGCGCCCCGATCGCCAGGCCTACCTGAACGAGCAGCTCGCGCGCCAGCAACGCGGCGAGCCCGTCGACCTCGACTGGGTGCGCGCGGAGCTGGTGCGCGTGCGAGAGGAACAGCAAGCGCGCCTGGCCGCTTCGCGCCGCCGGTTGTGGTGGCTGGTGGTGGCGATCGCCGTGCTGTGCGTGGCGATGGTGCTCGCGCGCCGTCATCGACGAGCATCAGCCGGGCTGGATCGAGCACGAGACGCCGAGCTTCAGGCCGGCCCCGTTCGGGCTGGGTGGCGGCGTCAACGTGAGCATGTGCGCCGGAACGCCGCCGCTGGCCGGACACCGCGCCGGATCCGTGACCAGGTTCCAGCACTGTCCGCCGGAGGATTCTTGGCACGACGGTATGACCGTGTCCGACGCGGTCCCGCTCGCGTCCACGAAATGTTGCGTGACGGCGCAGTCGGGACCTTGCGCCACTCCGTTCGGGTCGTCAGCCGCGCGGTCACCGTTGACGTCCAGGAGCTGACCGGACACGCACTGCGGACTCAAGATCCGGCTGAGCGCGGTCGCGATGTCCGCCAGCGCGGGGGAGAAGCTCGCCGCGCAGATCGACTCGAAGACGCCGTTCGACCCGAACGCGTCGACGAACTGCTTGATCCGTACGGACGGGTCACCGTACTCGCCGCTGCTCTGGACGCACGAATGATCGATGTTCGGCCACATGATGCCGGCGCCCGCGTCGCTGGTCCCCTCCGGTGCCGGCACCAGGATCACGTTGTACGGATCGGGCGGGCCGGCGATCGCCGCGACGAAGATCGTGCTCGGATCCGTCTTCAGCGTCTCGAGCTCCGCGATCATCGTGTGCAGCGGGATGAGCAGGCCCTTGTCCTCGGCTGAAACGCACGCGCCGGGCGGGAAAGACGCCGCGTGCGTGCGCGGCGGCGGCGCGCCGTCGCACAGGTGCCCGAACTCGTTGGCCCGGTACGACTGCAAGGGTCCGTACGGATCGGCGACGCTCTCCGACGTCGTGTCGAACAGCGGCGTGACCGGCGGCGCCGAATCGTCGTCCTCGTTGGTGACGAGGATGATCGCCAGGTACGCATTCGACCGCAGGAACCCGGCATTTTTCGCGGGCAACGGGAACGCGGGATCGGCGCCCAGCGCCCTGACGACCGACTGTATCTGGTGCTCGAAGCCGCACCCGCCTTCACCCAGGTTCGCGATGCACGAGAAGACAGTCGCGAGGCCCATGTTGGTGTCGTAGTTCGCGACGCCGTTCACGTTCGAGATGAAGTGCTGTCCCGGGTCGAGACCGGTCGCCGCGCAGGGGACGCCGGCGGCGGCCGTCCCCGCGCCCACCTGGTCCTGGAACTCCCCGCCGTCTCCGCCGACGCGGCACTGCGCGATGCCGGTCCACTGTCCGGCGCCCAGATCCGACGAGACCACCGCGAGATGGATGTTGGGCAGGCCCCCCGGCAAGTTCTGGAGCACCTGAATGAACGCGGGGAAGTTCACGGCCAGCTTGTCGATCAGGGGCGCCATGGACAGCGAGTCATCGACCATGAACAGGATGTCGATGTCGCGGTTCACGGCCTCCTGGAAGGTCAGCTCGGTGGCAACCTGGGGCTTCGGCTCCGGGATCGCGAGAGCGTGATCGTTGCAAGCCCAGAGCACGACGACGCCGGCGCCCATCAGGAGCCAGCGCGATTGGCGCCACAACGACGACGACGACGACGACGACGACGAAAAAGACGCCATGGTGTTCCTCCTGGCGTTGATGAGCAGCAAGCAGGGGGCCAGGCGCACGAACCCGACCCTGGAGGATGTGGGCGGGCGGGCGGGCGCCCTTGCCGCGTGAGCGGGTTCAGCCCGCGGCAATCGTCTCGGAAGCCGCCGGGAGCGCGACCGTGAAGGTGCTCCCCTTGCCCGGCGCGCTGGTCGCCCAGATTCGCCCGCCGTGCGCCTCGACGAGACGCCGGGCGATGTTGAGGCCAAGCCCGGTGCCGGCGCGGCCCGTACCGGCGGTGAAGAAGCGGTCGAACACGTGCGGCAAGACATCTGGCAGGATGCCGGCGCCGGTGTCGGCCACCGACACGATCGCCTCCGCTCCTTGCTGCCTGCCGGTGATGGTGACGGTGCCGTCGACCGTGAACTTGATGGCGTTGCCGAGCAGATTGGCCAGGACCTGGTGGATCCTCTCGCGATCGATCCAGGCCGACAGGCTGGCGGGAACCGCGACCTCCACCTGGACCCGACGGTCCCGGGCCAGAGGGTCGTTCAACTCGACCACCTCGCGCACCAGGTCGGCGATCGGGCACCGCTGCCGCTTGAGCTCCAGTTGCCCGGCGTCGAAGCGCGCCATGTCCAGCAACCCGCCGATGAGCCTCTCCATCGTCGCGATGGACCGGCGCACGGACCGCGCGTGTGCGCGCGCCTCCGGGACCTGCGATCCTTCGAGGATCTGCTCCCGCAGGGAGATCGCGCCCAGCGGGTTCTTCAGGTCGTGCGACACGACCGCGATGACCTCCTCGCGGGCAGCCACCGCCAGCTGGAGCTGGTCGAGCAGGCGCGCGTTCTCCATCGCGATGGCGGCGTGCGCGGCCAGAAGCTCGATCATCGTGGCCTGCTCCCTGGTGAACGGCGGCGCGCCGGGCCGCCGTGCCAGGTAGACGGTGCCGAGCGTTCGATCCTTCGAACGAATCGGGACCGCGAGGAACGCGTCCACCTCCGGGTGCCCCGCTGGCAGAGCGATCGATTCCGGGTGCTCGCCCCGGTGGGCCAGCAGCAGGGTCTGGCCGTGTCGCGCCGGCCAGCCGAGAACGCCGACCGGCCTGGGTGGATGGGCGATCGCGGCCTTCTCCGCGGGCGACATCCCGGTCGAGACCCAAGGCTCGAAGGGACGGGACGGATCGCCGCCAACGCCCACGGCGGCGTAGTCGGCCTGCGCGAGACGCTTGGCGTGCTGGACGATCGACTGCAAGACGTCCACGGTCTTTGGGTCGGCCGGGCGTTCGAGGACCGAGATGGAGAGCGCCGCTTGTCGAAGATCGTGCAGCATGCGCCCGCGATCCTCGAGCGCGGCGCGATACTGGGCGTCCCGGCGCTCGGCGTTGCGGAAGAAGCGCCCGACCCACACGCCGGTGCCGATGGTCGTGCAGAGGCCGATCAACCAGAGAGCGAACCGGCGAATCATCGCTGTTCTGTCGATTTCGACGGCCCGCCGGTACGCGGCCTCGGCGCCATCCGTGTTGATACGGATGTCCGCGCCGAGATCCCGGCTGATTCGATCGAAGATCGGCTCGCTCGCGAGCAGCAGATCGTGGGCCTGGTCATCGCGATTCTTCCGCGACAGCTCGAGGGCGCGCGTGACGATCGGGTCTACCTCCGACACGTCCTGCTGAAGTCGCCTCCACGCGCCGGCCTCGCCGGGATAACTCACCAGGGGATCGTAGCGGCGCGCGGCGACCAGGTAGTCGGCGCGGACGTCGCGGATTCGAGCGTCGATGCCCCTCATCGCGGCGAGGTCGGTCTCGAGGATGTGGGCCGCCACCAGCGATCGTTCCCGCTCGAGGTCGAGCCCGATGCGGCTCAAGACCTCGACGCTGGCGAGAGCGCCGCCCGTGGTGCCCTCCAGCGCGGCCAGCGTGCTCGATGACAGGCGCTGCGAGATGACGGCGCCCACCACCAGGGCGGCGGTGATGGACCCGAACGCCAGCCAGAGCAGGCCGATCCTCGACCGAGGCGGCCTTGTCTCTCCGTCGCTGTGTCTATTTTCGGCCTCGGGACCACTTTGCGACATCGTGAATCTTCCGGAGAAGATCGCGACTCTCGCGATCTCGTCGCCGACGCGACCCTCAAGTTGGCGCTCGTTCAGGTCGGCCGCAATCCTTCCGGCGTCAGCGCGACGCGTTCTCCAGTCCAGAATGGGGGAGGCGCACCGAAGGCGAAGGTCTGATATCCCCCGTCGTCGAAGCGGACCATCACCTCGTACCAGCGGGCTTCGGACGATCCCTGGCTCGCGGCGGCTCCGATGGCCGCGCCCCCGGCCGCGCCCAGGAGAGCCCCCGGCCCGCGGCCTCCGATGATGCTGCCGATGATCGCGCCCGCCACCGCGCCGCCGGCGGGGTTTCCTTCGCGGCGCTGAACGGTCTCGCGGATCCACTCTATCTGGCCGGCGCGGGCCCATTGCGCGCCGGCGTAGCCACCCCCCCATTCTGAGGTCGTCGTTGTCGTCGTGCCGCACGCGGCGAACGGCAGCACCAGGACCAGCGCCGCGAAGATCGCCAGCCGACTCGCGACGCGTCTGCCTTTCCGAGATCGCGATGGTCGACGCGGATTCATGACACGCTCCTTTCGCCCTGTCGCCGCCATCCGAGCAGCGACCGAGGGACGACACCTATCGAAGCATGAAGCGCGCCGAAACCTCGGCGTGCTTGCTGTCGCCGGCGGGCTGCAGGCCGCGTGGACGCCGCGCACGTCGCCGGGGGCATTTTGTCCACGGTGGACAAAATGCCCCACCACGCGCGCGACCTCACGGCGCCGCGCCACCTGAACCGGGCCAGAACCCGAGACGTTCATGGTCTCGTTCGTGCAATGCCAAACTGCCAGGAGGATCGAATGTCGACCACGGCGTTTTCGCGTCGGACGGCTCCAGCGCTCGCCCTGGACCAGCGGTACACGCACGTCGTCGACGACGCGGCCCTCGCGTACGAGTACGTCTGTTACCCGACGTTCGGCTGGAACTGGGTCGTCGCCCCGTGGATTCTGGGCTTCGGCGTGACGCCGTTCTGGGGCGGGCTTGGACCGGTGCACGACGCCTGGTACGCGCACCCTTGGCTCCGCGTTGGCACCGCGCACCTGCGCCCCACCTGGGGTCCGGGCATGGCTCCGCGGGGTGGTGGTTTCGGGCACGGGTTCCGAGCCGGCGGCAACGGGCGGCGATGAAAGCAACCCGGTCAGTACGCGGCGGCGGCGGGACGGTTCCAGGCCCAAAGCGGATCGTGGTCGCCGACGACGATCTCGAGATGCGCCAGGTGGTGTGCGAGGTGCTGGCGTCCGCGGGCTTCGAGGTCCGCGAAGCCTCGTCCGGGGTCGTCCTGCTGTCCCGGCTGGTCAGCGACGGCGACTTCGATCTCATGGTCACCGACGTCCGGATGCCCTGGATCTCCGGCGAGCACGTGGTGCAGATGGCCAGGACCGCCGGCTTCGGGCTCCCGGTGCTCATCATGACGGCGTACGCGGACGAGGCATTGCACCGATTGCTCGCGGGGCTGGAGAACGTCGCCCTGCTGGAGAAACCCTTCGACCTTCGGGAGCTGGTCGAGGCGACCCTTCGGATCCTGGGAAGCCCGTGATGATCCGTCCAGGCGCGAGGAAGACGTGAAGGTCGCGGCCAAGCTCGCCTGGGTGATCGTCGCCAGCATGTGCGCGGTGATCGCCGCCAGCGCCGTGGTGCGCTGGCGACACGACCAGGAGATATTCGAGGACGACATGGCCAGGGACCACGTCGCGCTGGCGCGGTACGCGGGCGGGGCCGTCGCGCAGGCCCTGCAGTCGCACGGACCGGCGGAGGCGGCCTTGCGTGTCGACCGGATGAACCAGCGCAACCAGGAGATCCACATCCGCTGGATCCCCGGTGGGCCGCCGCGGCCATCGGGCGTCCGCGGCGATCGGTTCTACTCGTACGCGCCGCTGCCGCCGGAGAGCCCCGAGCCGGGCACCATCGAGGTGTCGGAGTCGCTGGCGAGAGAGCGGGCGTACATGCGGGCCGACTTCCAGCAGACGATCATCGTGACCCTGGTGATGGCGACGACGGCCGCGCTTCTCTCCGCGCTGCTCGGCTACCGCCTCATCGGTACCCCGCTGTCGCTGCTGGCGAAGAAGGCGCACCAGGTCGGCACCGGTCAGCTGCAGCCGCCCGTCGCCCTTCCGCAGAAGGACGAGCTGGGCGAGCTGGCGCGCGAGATGAACGTCATGTGCGAGCGCCTCGCCGACTCCAACGCGCGCGTCGCGGCCGAGAGCCAGGCGCGCGCCGTCGCCCTGGACGCGCTTCGCCAGTCGGATCGCCTGGCCACGGTCGGCAAGCTGGCAGCCGGGCTGGCCCACGAGCTCGGCACCCCGCTCAACGTCGTCGCCGCGCGGGCCGCCATGATCGCCGCGAAAGAGGGCGGCCCGGACCAGCTCGCCAGCTACGGTCGGATCATCGAGGCGCAGGCAGAGCGCATGAACCGGATCGTGCGTCAGCTGGTGGACTTCGCGCGCGGTGGCGCCAGTCCCCTCCGCGTGCGGGTCGCCACGATGGCGGCCGAGCTCGACCTCGTCGAGATTGCCAGGCGGACGAGCGCCTTGCTGGCGCCGCTGGCCGCCCAGCGCCGGGTCTCCATCCACGTCGGCGAGGGGAGCGCGGCCGTGGCGGGACGGGGCGACGTAGCCCAGGTCGAGCAGGCGCTCGCGAACCTGCTCGCCAACGCCATCCAGGCCTCGCCGCCGAGGGGCGAGGTCGACGTCGGCGTCGACCTGGTGCGTGCGACACCGCCTCACGGGATCGGCGAACCAGAGCGAGCGTTCGCTCGCGTCAGCGTTCACGACCAGGGTCCGGGCATCGTCCCCGGGAACGAGGCGCGGATCTTCGAGCCGTTCTTCACGACCAGGGAGGTCGGCGATGGGATCGGGCTCGGTCTCAGCGTCGCCTACGGCATCGCGCGCGACCACGGCGGGTGGATCGCCGTCGACAGCCAGCCGGGCCAGGGGAGCCGCTTCAGCCTGTTTCTGCCAGCGGCCGCGGGTTAGATTTTCGACTTGATGGGTGGGCGCATCCTGGTCATCGACGACGAGCTCGAGATGTGCGAGGTCCTGAAAGACGGGCTCGAGCACCGCGGGTTCGAGGTCAGCGCCCACACCTCGCCGACGCGAGCCTTCACGAAGCTGACGGAGAGCCGCTTCGACGCGGCGATCACCGACCTCAACATGAGGGAGATGAGCGGGCTGGCGCTGTGCGAGCGCATCGTGGCGAACCGGCCCGACGTTCCGGTGATCGTCATCACCGCCTACGGCAGCTTCGAGACCGCCGTCGCCGCCATCCGCGCCGGCGCTTACGACTTCATCGCGAAGCCGGTCGATCTGAACGTTCTCACCATGACGCTGGACCGGGCCGTCGCCCACCATGCGCTGCGCGAGGAGGTGAAAGCGCTGCGCGAGAAGCTGGCGGTCAAGCCCGCCTTTGGCGAGCTCCTGGGCACGAGCCCGGCCATGCGCGCCGTGACCGAACTGCTCGCTCGCGTCACCGAGACCGAGTCATCGGTCCTCATCACCGGGGAGAGCGGGACCGGCAAGGAGGTGGTGGCTCACGCGCTGCACACGAGGGGGCGGCGCGCGGGCGGACCGTTCGTGGCCGTCAACTGCGCCGCCATGCCCGAGAGCCTGCTGGAGAGCGAGCTGTTCGGGCACGCGAAGGGCGCGTTCACCGACGCCCGGACGGCGCGCCAGGGCCTGTTCGTCAAGGCGAACGGCGGCACGCTGTTCCTGGACGAGATCGGCGAGCTGCCGCTCGGCCTTCAACCGAAGCTGCTGAGGGCGTTGCAGGAGCGCCGGGTGCGGCCCGTGGGCGGCGACACCGAGGTCGCGTTCGACGCGCGGCTGGTGGCGGCCACCAACCGTGACCTCGAGACCGCCGTCGAGGAGCACCACTTCAGGGAGGATCTCTACTTCCGGGTCAACGTCATCCAGATCGAGCTTCCGCCGCTGCGGGCGCGCGGCAACGACGTCTTGCTGCTGGCCCAGAGCTTCCTGCAGCAGCACGCCGCTCAAACCGGCAAGGCCGTATCCGGAATCTCGCCAAAGGCCGCCGAGAAGCTGCTCGGCTATTCATGGCCGGGCAACGTGCGCGAGCTGCAAAATTGCATCGAGCGGGCCGTCGCCCTGACACGCCTGGAAGAGATCTCCGTCGAGGATCTGCCGGAACGGATCCGGGCTTACCACGGCTCGCAGCTGATCATCGCCACCGACGACCCGGGCCAGCTGGTCTCGATGGAAGAGATCGAGCGCCGGTACGTCCTGCGGGTCCTGGACGCCGTCGGCGGGAACCGGGGCCAGGCCGCGAAAATTCTCGGCTTCGACCGCAAGACGCTGTACCGGAAGATCGAGCGCTGGGGCCGAGGTTCGGCGTAGGACGGCGCTTCGCCAGGGCCAGCACCTGCGCCAGGATGTCACTGTCGCGGTGCCGGCAGTGGGTTTGATCCTGAATTGACGCCGACGTGCTGCGCTATTCCTGGCGCAGTCGGCGACTCGGGAAAGACGGCAATCACCGAGCGGCCTGTTTGACATTGACGTAACGCCCAATCTCGGACAGGTTGATTGAGGACGTTCGAAGCTGAACCGGCGCTTGAATGAACGGTGCTCGGAGCCGCATTGGTAGCATTCTCGCGACTCTCGCGTGCGCAACAGTCGTCGCCGAGTGCAGGGGACCGGAAGGGTTCAATCTTCCCGGCGTGTCGGGCGCCGGAGGACCGGGCCCCGGAGGCGCGGCCGGGGCCGACGCGGGTATGGCGGGCACCGGCGGATCGATGGCGATGGACGGTGGCGCCGTCGACGCGCCGGTGGTTGTCGACGCGAGCCACCCGCGCGATTCCACCAGCCCGGGCTCCGGGGGATCGACGGCGATGGACAGCGGCGGCCCGGATCTCCCGGCGATCGTCGACGCCACCACCGCGAGCGACGCCGCGGAGGTGGGCGGCGGCGGTGCGCCGGGTGACGTCGGCCTCGGGTCGGGCGGCGCCGGCGGACAGTCCGGCACCGGCGGGTCAGTCGACGGCGGCGTCGATGCGCCGACGGGGTGCAACTGCGCGATCGCGGTGCAGTTCGAGTGCCGCCAGAACGGCGTGAACGTCAACATCATCGAATACTCGATCAAGGTCGTGAACACCGGGGCAGCACCGGTGGCTCTGAAGGACGTGACCGTCCGGTACTGGTACACGATCGACGGCACCGGCGCCCAGGCGGGGGTTTGCACCAGCGCGGCGCACCCCTGCACGATCGCGTTCCAGACCGCACCGGCCAAACCTACTTCCGATCACGAGGGGATCATCTCGTTCACGGGCGGCACGCTCGCCCCGGGCGACGACACAGGCGAGATCCAGGTCCAGATGTACGGCACGGGGTTTTACACGCAGACGAACGACTACTCGTTCAGCAACACGGGCGCCGTCTTCGTCGACGACACTCACCTCACCGGCTACGTCGCGGACAAGCTGCTCTGGGGCGCCCCGCCCTAGCGCTAACGCGGGGGGGCCGCAAACGGCCCCCCACGTGCCCCCACTCGGATGTTGCTGAGTGAACCGCGCGGGCGAAGCCCGGGCTCCCGTCGATAAACCCGCTCGCGATGCTCGCTCGGGCGCCTCAACAAAAAGCATCTCCCTCGCCCCGCGTAGAGGGGAGAGGGGCGGGGTGAGGGGCGCCGACGGACGAACGGCGTGAGGAATCCCCAGTCAGGGAAGGCATCTAGATCGACGACGTCGTCAGCGAGCGCAGGATCGCCTGCAGTGCCTCGCGCCGCTCGCCGGTCTCGCGTTCCAGGTACTGGCGGACGACGGCGGTGATGTCGTCGCCGGTGAAGCTGCCGAGGCGCGCCTCGGCCGTGCCGCGCAGAAGGCCGGTCTCCTGGCGAAGCACGTCCAGCAGAAACAGGCCCGCCTCCAGCGAGCCAATGTCCGCGATGGTCTCCAGCGCCGCCACGCGCACGCGCTCGTCGCTGGATTCGCGGAAGATGCGCAAGAGCGGGTCGAAGCCGTCGCGGAAGCGCAGGCCGCGCAGCGCGCGCAGCGCCTCG